>DATJQN010000211.1:0-4121 GCA_035505775.1 Rectinemataceae bacterium
GGTGCGCGCCGACGCGGATATCCTGGACCTCGAGCATCATCGCCGCGTGATGGACGCCATGGCTCCCTGCTCGGTGACCAGCTTCATCGGCCTTCCGGCGGTTGCCGTGCCGGCGGGTCTCAGCAGGCCGGAAGACAGCGAGAGCCGGAGGGCAGTGCCCCTCGGCGTCCAGCTCGTGGGCGGTCCTTTCCGGGAGGACCTCTGCCTCGAGGCCGCAGCGGTGCTGGAGCGGGGCTTCGGAGGCTTGCGAATCCCCGGCTGAGATCCGGTTTCGGTCAACCTGCCGGGCGAAGCCCTCCCGCCTGGGGCCAAGGCGCCCCACACCCCGGCCCGGCGCGGCACTGCCCGGCGCGCCCGGCGCGGCCCGGCCGGCCATCGCTGGGCGAGTCTGGAACATTCCCGCCGCTTTGTGGCATACTGGGCAGCCCCGAGGAGGAGTACCGTGTACAAGAGCGTCGATCCGAAAGTCAGCTTCCCGCGCATGGAAGAGGACATCGTCCGGTTCTGGGAAGAACGGCGGATCTTCGAGCGCTCTATTACCCAGCGCGAGGGCGCGGAGGAGTTCGTCTTCTTCGACGGCCCCCCCTTCGCCACGGGCCTGCCCCACTTCGGGCACTTCGTGCCGGGCACGATCAAGGATATCGTCCCCCGCTACAAGACGATGCGCGGCTTCAAGGTCGAGCGCCGCTTCGGCTGGGACTGCCACGGCCTGCCGGTGGAGAACCTCATCGAGCAGGAGCTCGGCCTCAACTCCAAGACGGACATAGAGCGCTACGGTATCGCGGCCTTCAACGAAGCCTGCCGCTCCTCGGTGCTCCGCTACGTCAAGGAGTGGCGGACCATCATGACCAGGGCCGGCCGATGGGTCGACTTCGATCACGATTACAAGACGATGGATCTCGACTACATGGAATCCATCTGGTGGGTCATGAAGAGCCTCTGGGACAAGGGCCTC
Source organism: Rectinemataceae bacterium (assembly GCA_035505775.1). Lineage (GTDB taxonomy): Bacteria > Spirochaetota > Spirochaetia > Treponematales > Rectinemataceae > JAJXZP01. The sequence goes on from DATJQN010000211.1 coordinate 956, forward strand.
CTTTACGAGGGACACTATATCCTGCCCTACTGCCCGCGCTGTTCCACGGTGCTTTCGAACCACGAACTCGCCCTGGGAGGCTACCGCGACGTCCACGATCCGGCCATAACCATCCGCTTCCGGATCCGCTCGGCCCCCGCCGCCGCCGGGGACACTTCGCTGGCGAAGGGTTCCACCTATCTGCTGGCCTGGACGACCACGCCCTGGACCCTCCCCTCCAACCTGGCCCTCTGCCTCGGTCCCGATATCGACTATGTGAAGGTCAACGACGGGGCGGACAGCTACATTCTTGCGGAATCCAGACTCGGCGCCTATTACAAGGAGGGGGAGAAGGTCGAGATCGCCTGGCGCAAGAAGGGATCCGAGCTCGCCGGCATCGAATACGAGCCGCTGTTCCCCTATTTCTCAGCGCTCAGCGAGCAGAACGCATTCCGAACCGTGCTCGGCGGCCATGTGACGACCGAGGACGGCACGGGCATCGTCCACACCGCCCCCGGCTTCGGCGAGGACGACTACGAAGTGCTGAAGGGCACGGGCGTGCCCACCGTCTGCCCGGTGGACGCGGAGTGCAGGTTCACCGAGGAGGTGACCGACTACGCGGGCGTCTTCGTAAAGGACGCGGACAAGGCCATCATCGAGCGGCTCAAGTCCGAGGGCAAACTGGTCAAGCGCGAACAGATTCTCCACGCCTATCCCCATTGCTGGCGCTGCGGCAGCCCCCTCATCTATCGCGCCGTGTCGAGCTGGTTCGTCAGGATCGAGCCCATCAAGCAGACGATGCTCGATGCCAACGGCAGGGTGTACTGGCTCCCCGCCCACATCAGGGACGGGCGCTTCGGCAAATGGCTGGAGGGAGCCCGCGACTGGGCCATCTCGAGGAGCCGCTACTGGGGCAACCCCCTGCCCATCTGGCGCTGCGACGACTGCAAGAAGACCGTCTGCGTGGGCAGCCGCGACGAACTCGAAAAGCTCTCGGGCCAGCGCCCCGACGACCTCCACAAGCACTTCGTGGACGAGATCACGGCCACCTGCGAGTGCGGCGGGACCATGCACCGCATCCCGGAGGTCCTGGACTGCTGGTTCGAGTCGGGCTCGATGCCCTACGGCCAGGTCCATTATCCCTTCGAGAACAAGCGGCACTTCGAGGAGCACTTCCCCGCGGATTTCATCTGTGAAGGCCTCGACCAGACTCGGGGCTGGTTCTACTCGCTGACCGTCCTGGCGGCCGCCCTCTTCGAGGAACGGGCCTACAAGGCCTGCGTGGTCAACGGCATCGTGCTCGCGGAGGACGGCAAGAAGATGTCCAAGTCCCTCCGCAACTTCACCGATCCCACCCACGTCATGGACAAGTTCGGCGCGGACGCCCTCCGGCTCTTCCTCATGAACTCGGCCGTGACCAGGGCGGACGACCTCAGCTACTCGGATGACGGGGTTCGCGAGGTGCTCAAGAGCGTCCTCCTCCCGCTGTGGAACGCCTACGGTTTCTTCGTCACCTACGCGAACATCGACGGGTTCGATTCGTCAGCGGCCGCCGCGCCCACGGACGCACGCAACCCCCTGGACCGCTGGATTCTCTCCGTCTGCGAGGGACTGGTGAAGCAGGTCACCGAGGCCCTCGACGCCTATGACATGCAGGGCGGGATCGCCCCTATCGTCGAGTTCATAGACAGTCTCAACAACTGGTACATCCGCCGCTCGCGCCGCCGCTTCTGGCGCTCCTCCCCGCGCGGGAAATCCCAGACCATGGATCAGGACAAGCTCGAGGCCTACCTCACGCTGCAGCGGGTCATGATCCGGCTGGCCCAGGTGAGCGCTCCCATCATGCCCTTCATCACCGAGCAGATCTGGACGAATCTCAAGCCGACCGCTGCCCCCGAATCGGTGCATCTGAGCGACTGGCCCACCTACGACGAGTCGTACCGCGACGTCGGGCTCGAACGCAAGATGGCCTCGGTGCGCCACGCCGTCTCGATGGGAAGGGCGCTCCGCGTGCAGCACGACATCAAGCTGCGCCAGCCCCTGGCCAAGCTCCATCTCGTCACGAGGGACTCCGCCGAGCGCTCGGTGCTCCACGAGATGGAGGAGATCATCCGCGAGGAGCTCAACGTCAAGCAGGTCCTCTTCAGGGACAACGAGGAAGATCTGGTCGCCTACCAGGCCAAGGCCAACTTCCGGCTGCTCGGCAAGGAGCTGGGCTCCGGCATGAAGGCGGCCGCGGAGCGGATCGCCGCCCTCTCCTCGCGCGCCATCGCGAGCATCCTCGAAGGCTCGCAGCTCGAGCTGCCCCTTCCGGACGGCGGCAGCCTCGTACTCACCCGGGAGAAGCTCGAGGTGAGCCGTGTCGAGCACGAGGGGCTCAAGGTCCTCAACGAGGGGACACTCACCGTCGCCCTCGACACGGAGATCACCGAGGAGTTGCTGGCGGAGGGCTACGTGCGCGACCTCGTTCGCGGGGTGCAGAACCTCCGCAAGGAAGCGGGGCTCGAGGTCACCGACCGGATCCGCCTGCGCCTCGCGGGAGACGAGGTGCTCCATGCCGCCTTCGAGGACTTCAACGATTTCCTGCGCAGCGAAACCCTCGCGGTGGCCGTGAACTGGGAGGGAGCCGCGGATATCCCGCGGGACCGGCTCTCGCCGGTGGAAGCGGGCGACCGGGTCTGGCTCGCCGCCGTGGAGAAGGCGTGAGGGGCGCCGGGGCGCAGGCGGATCGGGACCGGAGCCTTTTCATCCTCGCCTCGGTGCTGATGGGTCTCGGCGCCTGCGTCAATTCCGCGGTCTTCAACAATTACCTCAAGGACGTCTACGCGCTCGACGTTGCCCGACGCACCTTCCTCGAGTTTCCGCGCGAGCTGCCCGGTTTCCTGGTCAGTCTCTTCGTGGCCGGCCTCGCGGTGATCGGGGAAGTGCGCATAGCCATGATCGCCAACCTGGCGGCCTCGGCCGGCATGCTGGCGCTCGGCTGGATTCCCGCGTCATTTCCCCTCATGGTGAGTTCGGTGTTCGTGTTCAGCTCCGGCCAGCATGTCTACATGCCCCTGGGAAACGCAATCGGCATGAGCTTCGCGGAATCGGGCTCGGAAGGCTCGGTATTGGGACGCATCAGTGCGGCCAACACGATCGCCCTCGTTGCCGGATCGGTCACCCTCCTCCTCCTGTTCTCGCTTGC
>DATJQN010000212.1:0-12034 GCA_035505775.1 Rectinemataceae bacterium
TCTTGTCGGCGGCGATGCCGGCGGCGTTGTAGCTGTTCGTGGCCGCGGTCGCGTAGATCGCTCCCTTCGGTGCGTTGGGTACGCCGGAGTCGAAGCCGATGATCGGGATCTTCTTCTGAATCGCCTGATTCAGCTGATCCATCACCGAGTTGGTGTCGAGCGCGGCAAGACAGATGGCCGAGGGATTCTTGGCCATGTCGTTGACCAGCATCTGCACCTGCTGCTGGATGTCGGCCTCGGTGGGCGGCCCCTCGAAGGTGATCTGCACGCCGTACTGCTTGGCGGCCCTCTCGGCGCCGAGCTTGACTGCCTGCCAGAACTGGTGCTGGAAGCCCTTGGAGATGACCGGGATGTAGATGTTCGAGTTCTGGGCCACCAGATTGCTCGGCACCACAAAGCTGATGAGAAGCAGTGCCGCAATAATCAGCACTCCCTTCCGTCCCGAAATTCGCATAGAGTCCTCCTCTGATCGTCCTACCCCAGACGTACGTCCGGGGTTCTTAAACCATGTAAGGGGCCGAAGCCTTCACCGCTGCCCCGTCCCCGGTCCGCCGGCCTGATCCTTGCGCCTGACCATCTCGGCGAATTCCCGGTCCGCTGCGCGCTCCTCGGCCCGGATCCGCGCCTGCTCCACCTTGTACTCGCGCTTCATGCGGGGCAGAGTCACGCGGAGCTCGGCCCGGGCGGCCCCGAGTTCCTTCTGTAGCTCGGCTGAGCGCTGGGCGTTCCGCGCGGCGAGACTGGCGGCGAGCTCGGCCTTCAGGGCGCCGATTCTGGCCGCCATCTGGGCCTTGTAGGCGTCGACCGGCGTATCGATCTTCACCTCCGCCGCCTTCTTGTTCCGGTACATGTCCAGGAGCACGGCGCCGATGACGATGACTCCCGTGAAGAAGGTCTGCCAGTGGGCCTCGAGGTTGAGGGAGGGCAGGCCCGTCGCCAGGACCGACATTATGAACACGCCGATGATCGTGCCCCAGATGGTGCCCACGCCACCCGCGAGGGAGGTGCCTCCGATGACGGCCGCTGCGATCGCGTACAGCTCGAAGCCCTGGCCCTGCGCAGGCAGCACCGTCGTATAGATGGCGGCGTAGGAAATGCCGCCGATACCCGCGGTCCCGCCGGCGATGACGTAGACGAGCATCTGCCACTTCTTGACGTCCACGCCGGAGAGCCGCGCGGCCTCGATGTTGCTGCCGATCGCGTAGGTGTAGCGGCCCAGCTTGGTGTTCGAGAGCATGACGTGGCAGAGCACGGCGATCAGCACGAGGAGGAGGGCTCCCGTCGGAATTCCGGTCCCGGTCGGGGTCAGGTACAGGAAGATGCTCTTGAACCAGCCGCCCGGGGTGCCGCGGATCGGGAAGGTCGCGCTCGAGACATTGGACACGATCGAGCCCACTCCCATGGAGATCATCATCGTGCCCAGGGTCACGATGAAGGGCGGCATCTTCAGACGCGAGACGAGGAGCCCGTTGAACAGGCCGAAGGCGAGACCGACGACGATGATGAGCAGCAGCGAGGGGACCATCGGCAGGCCGTGCTTGAGCGCGGTGCCTCCCGTGATCGCGGCCGCCATCATCACCGTTCCGATCGAAAGATCTATTCCGCCCGAGATGATGACGAAGGTGACCCCCATCGCGATGAAGCCGATGTAGTAGGCGGCGTCGATGATGTTCACCAGCGTGGGGTACGTGAAGTAGCCCCGCCCGAAGGCCGCGAAGAAGGCGTAGAGTATGATCAGGGCGGCGGGGGCGAGCGCCCACTTGAGCCCGCGCTCCCGAAACCGCTGCAAGGCGCTCGTTTCCTGCGTGTCGTTGTTCATGCTGGTCAACTCCTGGTCAGGACAGCCTGGTGTCCCATGGTGGCGTATTCCATGATCGCTTCCTGGCTCGCCCGCTCTATGGGGATCTCGCCGGTGAGTCTGCCCTCGGACATGACGATGATCCGGTCGCTCATGCGGAGCACCTCGGGAAGCTCCGAGGAGATCATGATGATCGACTTCCCCTCCTTGGTGAGTTCGTTCATGAGGGTGTAGATCTCGCTTTTCGCGCCGACGTCGATGCCCCGGGTCGGCTCGTCGAAGATGAGGATGTCGCAGTTCCGGATGAGCCATTTCGCGACGACCACCTTCTGCTGGTTGCCGCCCGAAAGGTTGCGGATCAGCTGCTCCAGCGAGGGAGTGCGGATCTTCAGCTTCTCGACGTACTCTCCGCCGACTTCCCGGAGCTTCCTGGACTGAATGAGGAGGGCGCGCTCGAAGCGCTCGTAGGTGGCCAGGGCCATGTTGTCCTTGATGTTGAGATTGACGGCCAGGCCGAAGCGTTTGCGATCCTCCGAGAGGTAGCCGATCCCGTTGGCGACGGCGTCCTCCGGCGAACGGATGAAGACCTTCCGTCCCCGCACCTCGATGCTGCCGCTCTGGACCTCGTCGGCGCCGAAAATGGCCCGCGCCGTCTCCGTCCGGCCCGAACCCATGAGGCCGGCCATGCCCAGAATCTCGCCCTGACGGAGCTCGAAGCTGACGTCGCGCACGAGTCTGCCCGCGTTGAGCCGCTCGACTCGCAACACGACGGGCGAGTCCGCCGGCACGGCGCTGTGGGTCTTGGGCTGCTCGTAGATGACGCGGCCGACCATCATGTTGATGATCTGCTGCTTGGTCACCTCGGCGGTGGGCTTCGTGTCCACGCGCTCGCCGTCGCGGAGCACGGTGACGCGATGGGCGATCCTGTGGATCTCGTCGAGCCGGTGGGAGATGTGGATCATTCCCACGCCTCTCGACGCGAGGTCCCGCATGATCTCGAAGAGCTCGTCGATCTCGGCATCGGTGAGGGCTGCGGTCGGCTCGTCCAGGATGAGTATCCGGAGCCGGTGCGACACGGCCTTCGCGATCTCGACCATCTGCTGCTTACCGACGGTCAGCCGGCCGAGCCGCTCTGTGGGGTTGATGTTCATCTTCAGGCGGGCGAAGAGCTCTTCCGTCCTGCGTATCTGCTCCCGCTTGTCGAGCAGGACCCCGCCGAGCCGCGTGGACTCCCTGCCGATGAAGATATTCTCCGCGACGGAGAGATGGTCCATCATGTTCAGTTCCTGATGGATGATGCCGATCCCCATCTCCAGCGCGTGACGGGGGTCACGGGGATTGAAAAGGTGGCCCAGGTAGCGGATCTCCCCCGAGTCCTTGGAATTGATGCCGATCAGGACCTTCATGAGGGTGGACTTCCCGGCGCCGTTCTCGCCGACGAGGGCGTGAATCTCCCCCTCCTCGAGATCGAAATCCACCTGCCTGAGCGCGTGGACGCCGGTGAAGCGCTTGTCGATCCGCGTCATCGCGAGTATCTGGTTTCCCATGACTAGCGCTCCTTTCGCGGCGATACGACGACGATACAGGGCTCTGCCACTCCCTACCTCCGTTCGCGGCTGCCCGCCGGGATGTCGGCCGGTCTCGCGGCTTCGCGCACGACGAGCCTCGCGGGCAAAATGGTCTCGCGAGGGGTCTGGGGCCCCCCGCCCGTCATCCGTTCGATCAGCATGTCGAGGGCGGCCAGCGCCATCTTCTCGGTGGGCTGCCGTATCGTGGTCACGGGACGTCTCAGGAATCGGAAGCACTCGAGATCGTCGAAAGCGACGAGGGACAGGTCCCGGGGACCGGCTATGCCCATATCCTCGAGCACCTCGAGCACCGTGAAGCAGATGTTGGCGTTGCCGCAGAGGATCGCTTCCAGGTCGAGATTGGCGGCTATCCAGCGACGGACGACGGCCTTCGGGTTGTCCCCTCTCGACCAGAGCGTCAGCACGCGCCCGCCCTCTTCATGTCCGAGATCGCGCATCGCGGCCCTGAAGCCCTCGGCGCGCTCGCTCATCGTCCAGATGGCCGCCTCGTGGACGATGCAGCCTATCTGTCCGCGGCCGCTGTCCACCAGATGGCGCACGGCCGCGGCCGCGTGCTTGCGGTTGTCTATGCCCGCGAAATCGAGCTGGGCGGCCGGGCAGCGGCGATCGATCTGCACCATCGGCGCCTTGCGGCCGCGCGGAAGCTGGGGGGGCAGCTCGGAGTCCACGGGGGCGAGGATGATCCCGTCCACGCCCCTGCCGGTCAGGATCTCGAGGTAGAGCCGCTCCTTCTCCACGTCCTCCTCCGAGTCGCAGAGGATGACGGTGTAACCGCGCTCGTTGGCCGCGGACTCGATCGTCTTGGTGATCGCCGAGAAGAACTCCTCACGTATGTCCGAGATGATAAGGCCCAGGGTCGCGGTCTTGCCCCCGCGCAGACCGCGCGCGAACTGGTTGGGGCGGTAGTCCAGGTCCCCGATTGCCGAGAGGATGCGGTCCCTGGTGGGCTCCTCCACGTGCCTGGTCTTGTTGACCACATGGGAGACAGTCGAGATGGAAACGCCGGCCCGCTCTGCGACATCGCGAATCGTGGCCTTCCGTTTGGCGCTCTTCATGGCAATCAGTATGCTCCCGGCATCGAAACGTTTGCGAAAACGTTTCGATGCTTCAGGATGTTGGCGATTCCTGATTCTGTCAACAGAAAAAGTGTCCTGTATCCGATGCGCCCGGCGCGTCGAACTGAAGGTCGGTGCTGGGTGACTTCGTTATATTCCATTGGCGTAAATAAATAAATCATTCCGCAGGCCGTCCGGGCCGCAGCGCGGGGGTATCCAAGGCCCCTCGGATTCAGAGCGGCGCTGCTCCCTGTCTGGATCTTCGCCGACCCCTGTCTGTGCATGGTGCAATCGTTTACCTGTGTTTAGCATTTTGTCAACTGGAAAATGTAATCGATTACATCGAATTCCAAGGCTTGGCTACCCGGGCTGGCATCGATATTTGCGCAGTCAAGAATCATGCCTCGATCGGCGAAGGCGCTGAAGGGAACTCCCCCCTGCTAGTCCGTTGATCGATGCGAGGCTGTCAGGGGAGACCCGCGTAGACGAGAGCGGGCGACTGTCGCTACCATCCCAGCCATGACTGCATCTGCGGCTTCCAGGGACGCCGTGCTCTGCGTCTGTCTCAACCCGGTCATCCAGAAGACCCTTGTCTTCGATCGAATCATCAAGGACGAGGTGAACCGCTGCAGGGAGCATCGCGTGGATGCCTCCGGGAAAGGGGTGAACGTCGCCCGCGTTCTCGTGCAGCGGGGCACCAGGGCCATTCAGCTGACCCAGGCCGGCGGACCCAGCCGGGACTGGTTCCTCGAACTCTGCGCTCGGGACCGGATCGACCTGCGGTGGGTCGAGTCGGACTCCGAAATCCGCTTCTGCCATACCCTCGTGGATCGCGGTGACGGAAGCGCCACCGAGCTGGTCGAGGAAGCCATGCCGGTCAGCCCGGGGACGGGAGAGCGGATTCTCGCGCAGTTCGAGCGGGTCCTTCCGGGCTGCTCCGCCATGGTCATCTCGGGGACCAAAGCTCCGGGCTTCCCGTCGGAGATCTTTCCCACTATGACCCGGCGCGCGCGGGAGGAAGGACTTCTCGTGGTTCTGGATATCAAGGGCGAGGATCTCAAAGCCTGCCTTCCGCACCGCCCCGATATCGTGAAGCCGAACCTTCGCGAGCTCCTCGACACCTTTCCCATCGCGACGGGCAGGGCGCAGACCCAGTCGGAGGAGCTGCTGCGAGCCCACGTGGAGGAGCTCGCCGGCGGCATCGCCGGGCAATGGGGCGCCCGGCTCGTCGTCACGCGGGGCGGCAGCCCGACCTGGTACTGGAACGGAGAGAGCCTGGGTCAGGAGGAAGTGCACAGGCGCGCCGCGCTCAATCCGACCGGTTCGGGAGATGCCTTCACTGCTGGGCTGGTGGCCGTCCTGCTCGAGGGGGGCGACCTGCAGTCCGCGGTGCGGGAAGGCAGCAGGCTTGGCGGTCTCAATGCGGAACAGCTGAAGCCCGGATCCATCCTTTAGGGGAGTTGGGACTTTCGGTTTGCCGCGCCGCGCGCCGTGGCTGCCGTGCCGAAGACGAGGGGGCTCGCCTTTGCGAGATTGGGCGCGAACAGCGACGCTCCCGCGGCACGAAGTTCCTTCACGGAGAAGCTGCTCGTGATGCCCAGGCAGGAGCAGCCGGCGGCGCGCGCGGCCTGCGCGCCGCTCACGGCATCCTCGACCACCAGGCAGTCGGCCGGGTCCACGCCGAGCAGGCGTGCCGCCGCCAGATAGATGTCGGGGAAGGGTTTCTTGCGTTCGACATCGAGGCCCGTGACCACGGCATCGAATTCCGAGTTCGAAAGCCCGAGTTCGGCCAGGTTGGCCTGTGCCTTGACCGCGTCCGCGCTCGTGACCAGGGCGGTCTTGAGCCCCTCCGTCCGGCAGCGCCGAACGAACTTTACGGCGCCGGGAAGCTCCTTGAGCCGCCCGTGAATGACGTCGCGGTAGATCTCGTAGGTGCGGGCCTTGTCGGCGGCCGCGTCCAGAACGACGCCGTGCAGCTCGGCCACACCGCCGAGGTAGCGATCCTCTCCGGTCCCGACGAAGGGCCGGAATTCCTCGGGAGAGACGACCTCTCCATGTCGTTCGGCGAACATGGCGCAGGCCGCCTCGGCGATGAATGCCTCGGAGTCCACGAGCACCCCATCCATGTCGAACAGAACCGCCTTGAACATCTTCACTCCCGGATCAGCAGTGTCGCCCATCGTGCATTCCGCCCTCGTTGCCGGGGCTGTCCCGCGGTACGCCGACTGCGGCAGGCCCGACTCCGGCGATGCCTTCCCGTGCATATCCACGGACGGCGGAGGCAGCGCGATGGTAGCATGTCGCGGGAGAGGAGGCAAGATCCGCGGCCCTCCGGTCGCCATGGCGGCGGCCCGAGCGCCCCGGGTCAGTTCTTGAGCGCCAGAAGGAGCCCGTCCCGCAGCGGGATGATCGAGGAGATCCAGCCCCCAGTCGACGAAACCAGCCGGGTGAGTTCCCGCACACCTTCGGTCGCGGGCGAGACATCGCGCGAGTCCAGGACCTTTCCGTCCCAGAGGAGGTTGTCGACGATGAGGGCCCCGCCCGGACGGAGCTTTTCCGCGATCACCGGCAGGGCGGCGGGGTAGTCTTCCTTCTCGATGTCGTTGAAGATGAGATCGAAGGGACCTTCCGTGGCGCGCAGGACCGAGACGGCTTCGTCGACCACATAATGGACGATGTCCCCGAATCCCAGGGCGGCGAGACTCTCTCTCGCGCGCGCGGAAAGCGCGGCGTCCCAGACGACATGGAAGACCTCGCCGCCGCCGTTCTCCCGGACGGCGCGCGCGAACCAGGCCGTGGAATAGCCGAACCCGGAGCCGAGCTCGAACACCCGGCGCGCGCCGAGCAGTCTGGCGACGAGGTAGCAGAGCTGGCCCGAGGCCGGTCCGATGATGGGAAATCCCGTGCGCTCGGCCTCGGCTTCCATCGCCGTGAGGAGGGGATGCCGCGGGGGAACGAGGGCGTCGAGGTATCCGGAGAGCCGGGGGTCGAACAGGAGTTCGCTCATGAGTAAAAAAGGTAGCGATTCCCCCGGCGCGGGGCCAGCACTATCGCAGCCGGTCCGCGTGCAGCTCTAGATGGCTGGGGCCTTGGCGAGCAGGTAGTCCTCGGCCTCCTTGGACCAGAGCATGTTGTGGCGTTCCACGATGCGTGCGAGCCCGGCATAGAAGGGATCGGCCTTGCCCCGCTCGGAGAGGTCCGCGAGCGCCACCAGGTCGAGGCGTTTGTGGGTGTAGATGAGCTTCTTGCCGCCGGGTATGGCGTCGAGCCGGATCGTCGTGTCCGGCACGGCGTTCAGCCCGCCGACGTGGGTGATCATCGCCACCGGATTGAGCCGGCCGTCGGCCATCATGGCCAGCGACTCCTTGATGTCGTCGGTGTTGCCGCCCGAGGTTCCGACCAGGTGGTGCGACTCGTAGTGCACGTCATAGAAGTTGAGCGAGGCGGAGAATGCCGTGTCGGTGGGGCCGGCGAAGAAGTTCAGGCAGCCGTCGCTGCCGAGCAGTCGGTCGCCCAGCTCGACGACGGGCTTGACCGGCGCGAAGACGAAGACATCGTCATAGCCCTTTCCCCCGTTCAGGCCCTTGAGTTGCGCGACCGGGTCCGCGCTGTCCCGGGTGTTGACATAGACGAGTTCGATGCCCTGGCGCGCCGCCTCCTCGACGGTGAAGATGGATGCCGCCCGGGAAAGCCTGCCCTGGTCGATGTCCGTCACGACGATGCGCGAAGGTCTGCGGTCGGCATGCATGGCGTAGTCTATGGCGCCGATGCCCATCGGTCCGACGCTTGCGAGCAGGGCCAGCGAGCCTCCCTCCCTGATGCCCATCTCATGCACGTAGGAACCCGGCCTGGTGTGGTACTGGGCGTGATAGGCTCCGACGATGCACGACACCGGCTCGGAGAGGGACCCCATGTAGAAGGCCTCGGCCTCGTACTCGAGGAGACAGCCCATCTCCATGACTTCGCGGGGAATGACCACGTAGGTTGCGTCGCCGCCGATGTGCGGATAGGAATAGCCGGGGGCCCACAGGCTGCCCTCGTAGTTGAGCGCCGGCTGGATCGCGAAGCGCTGCCCCGCCCGGAACTGTCCCTTCCAGCGCTCACCCACCTCCACGAGCTCTCCGCAGAACTCGTGGCCGATGATCACCGGCCTGCTCTCGAGGGGCGCGCGCACCCGCTTGTGGCGGTTGCCCTGCAGGGCGAGCTTGTGGCTGGACATGCAGATGGAGTCGGAGATCACGCGGGCGAGGATCTCGTCCTCCCCGATCGGCGGGAGTTCGAACTGCTCGAGCCTCAGGTCGTTCTCGCCATATATCCGGACCGCAGTGGTCTTCATCGTCTGTCTCCTTCGTGTGGTGCGGAACCGGCTGGGGCAGCCCTCGAAGGGGCCGCGAGCCGGGTCCAGGCTTCCCGGTACGTATCGAGCTCCGCCAGGGCGGGCATCGGAAGCACGGGCTTGTAGTCTATCTCGAAACGGTCCCGCAGACCGTCGGGGCTTCCTCCGGACAGCGCGGCGAGGGCGGTCATCGCGGCGCCGAAGGCGGTCGCCTCGGCGATGTCCGTGAGAAAGACGGCATTGCCGGGAAGGGCCGCCGCGATGATCCCGTTGTAGTCGGGATTGCGTCGGAAGCCGCCCTCGGTGAAGACATCGGTGCCCCGCTCGAGGCCCGATCGCTCGAGGGCGACGAGAGTCTGGAGGGCGAGGGAGAGGTTGAGCGCAGCCATCGCGAGCCGGGGCTCCTGCATGAAGACGGGGACCGACCGTCCCGATTCGATGTCGGGCAGGGCGTACTCCCTGCCGGCTTCGACGGCCCGGGGCCGGGAGCCGGGGAACTGCCCCGACCCCGGCACGAGCTCGGGCAGGATGAAGACCGAGGCTTCGCGCGTGAGCCTGGCGTAGTCCTCCGGCGTGGGGGCGGGAAGGGCCGCGGAAGCGGCACGGACCGCTACGATGCCGCTCCATTTCTCGTACTCGAGTCCGCCGAGGAATATGGCCGTCTTGACCGGCTTGTTGAAGGCCGAACGGTTGAAGAAGACCACCTTGCCGAGCTCGCCCGCGGAGAAGCGATACTCCTCCTGCGGATGCATGAGGACGCACCAGGTGCCCGTGGAATTGAGGATGAAGTCGCGGCCGGCGCGCTTGACGATGTGGGGCAGAAGGGAGGCGTTGGAGTCATGGATGCCCATGGTCACGAGCGTGGCCGGGTCGAGTCCCGTCCGCTCGGCCAGTTCCGGCTTCAGCCTCCCGAGCACGGCCCAGGAATTGCTGATCTCCCGCGGCATCCTGTCCGCGACACCCAGGGCCTCGGCGACGGAGGAAAAGCGCGAGCGCTCCCAGTCCCAGAGGTAGCTGTGGCAGCCCGTGTAGGTGCCCTCCGCGCCCGTGACGCCCGTGAGCCGGTAGCCCCAATACTGCGGGTAGTTGAGCAGGACCTTCGTCCGGGCAAGGGCCTTCGGAAAGCGTTCCTTGAGGAAGAAGAGCCCCTGGGCGGGATTGATGAGGGCCGAGAGTCCCGGGGTGCCCGTGCGGGCCTGGAGCTCTACCGGATCTCCGGCGAGCTCGTAGAAGCGCCGGTGGAACTCCTCGCCCGGCTCGTGCGTGTAGTAGATGCAGGGGGCCGCCGGCATGCCGTTGTCGCCGATGCACACGAAGCTGGCACCGTGGGTGGTCACGGCGATGGCTTCGATCGAGTAGCGCCGGCCGTAGGCCGCGAGCCGATCGAGGAACCAGGTCTCCATCCCGGCCAGATCATGGCTGTCCAGGCCCTCGACCCTGATCGGATCGAAGGTGCGGGATTCCGACTCCAGCGCCCGAAGGCGCCGGTCGTATACGGCGACTTTCTTGTTCGTCATGCCTATGTCGATGACGGCGACGACTGATTCCATCATTCCTCCTGGGAACGGGTCGAAGCGGGGCCCCCGGCCCCGTCGCGCCTCCTAGCTGAGCATCACCTGTCCGCCGGTCACAGGCAGGGCCTGGCCCGTCTCGTATTCCTGTTCGACGATATAGTAGATGGCCCGCATGACGTCAGCTCCCTCGCAACCGCGGCCCATGGGCACCTTGGCCTCGTAAAAGGCCTTCACGTCGGCGACGGTCCTGGCGCCGGGGACCTTGCCCGAGCGCAGGTACTGCACGAAGAGCCCGTTTTCTGGATCCGACCAGAGGGGGCCGTCGAAGAAGTTGCCCGGGCAGATCGCGTTGACCTTGACACCGTAGTCCACCAGTTCGAGGGCGTAGCTCTGCACGAGCCCGATGCCGCCGAACTTCGAGCCGGCATAGGCTCCGTTGCGGTTGGAGCCCTCGAGTCCCGACTTGGAATTGATCTGGACGATGTCGCTCCGCCAGCGGGGGGCGCAGCGCCACTGGGCCCTGAGCACGCGGGCGGCATGCTTGGCCACGTGGAAGAAGCCCGTGTAGTTGACGTCGGTGACGAAGCGGAAAGCCGAGGCATCCTGCTCCAGGATCGATGCGGCCTTCAGCACTCCGGCATTGCTCACGACGAGGTCCATGCCGCCCGCGGCACGGATGGCCTCGGCGAACATCGCCGCCACCGAGGACTCGTCGGTGACGTTGACTGCCACCGGAATGGCGCAGGTTCTGCCCTCCGCCGCGCAGAGGGAGGCGGCCAGCCGACCGGCGCCCTCGACATTGAGATCCGCCACGAACACGAGCGCGCCCGAGGCGGCGAGGGCCCGGACGATCTCCTCCCCGAAACCCTGGGCTCCGCCGGTCACGAGGGCGATCCGCCCCTCGACCACGCGGTCACGACCCGCCGCGGCTCCCCCGGCCGGCGTTGGCGGCCCCAGCTCCGCCCTGGTCCAGGGCGCCGCATCGCCGGCCGCCGCCCGCGCCCGGGCTTCGTCGATACCCCGAGCGGGATAGAGCCAGGTCGCGGAGCCCTCCGACGAGAGCTTTACGCAGGCGGGAAGCAGATCGGGTCGGGCGGAACGGGCGGAGCGCCAGGCCGACAGGGCCGCCGTCATGGCCGCCGCCGCTGCGGCCTCGTCGGAAGCGAGGGGCGGGGGAAGCTCGACCTCCAGAACTTCCGCGCCCGGCCTGGATGGGGAGGGGCCGCCGACCACCACGATCGGCCGGGAAAGGATCTCGAGGTAGAGACCCCGAACCAGCGGGGCGAGGGCAGTGCCGGGTATGTCGCTCATCGCGTGAACCGTCCTTTCTGCAAAGCCGCGAGTACCTCCGGATCGGAAGCGGGGCTCCCGCGGTCGAGCGCCCTACCAGCACGCGCGTAGGCGGAGATGCGCTCCCGGGGCGGAAGAGAGGCGAGGGGGCCCTGTCCCGAGAAGAGCGCCACCCGGGGGTCGATGGAGGCGAGGCGCTCATGGGCGACGAGGGCCCAGGTGGAATCCGTGAGGTGCCGGAACTCGGGCTTCCGGAGTTCCGGGCAGTTGAAAGACTGGCGCGGCTGATTGATGTCCACGCCCGAAATCTCCATCAATCCCCGGTCCTCGCAGAGCTTCCTGACCCGCAGGAGCTGGGCGGCGCTGGTGCGCGGAGGCATGTAGGTCACCGCCGGGAAGCCGATATCGACGAGCTCCTCGAAGAGCTCATCGAGAAAGGCGTCCTCGAAGCG
>DATJQN010000213.1:0-3938 GCA_035505775.1 Rectinemataceae bacterium
CTGGGAGGCGACAAAATTCATCCCGGGACGGGAGGGGTCGACCTCGACGAGGCTCTGGTCCCGCTGGACCCTCGCCCCCAGCTCAACAAGAAGCCGGGTGACCTTGCCGGCCACATCCGGGTAAACGTCCACCGTGCTCGCGGAAACCACATCGCCGGACAGGGCCAGGTAGTCGTTGATCTGGCCCCGCTGCGCGGTCACCGTAGCCACCGCGAACGCGGTCTGCGCGGCAGGGTCGCCTCCGGCATCCCCTTTGGCGGCACCCGCGGCTTTGGCCGGGCTTTTCGAACAGCCCGCCGCGAGCAACAGCAGGACAGCCGCGAGGGCGGCCACGGTCATCTTCTTCATTTCGAGCCTTCCTTGCTGAGCGTCCCGAAGGGCAGGTTCACGGCATACTCCAGGTCGAGGAGACCCGTCACGTAGTTGAATTTCTCGGTGAGCACCTGGAGCTGCGCGGTCCGGAGCTCGAGCTCGGCCTGCTGAACCTCGAGCAGATCCTTCGCGCCGGCCCTGTAGGCATCCTCGGACAGATCGTAGGCGCGTTTGGCGAGATCCGCGTTGAGCTCCAGGGCGACCCGGCTGTCGCGCGATTTCTGCAGAGTGCGGACGATGGAGTCGATCTCGACCTGGGAACCGCGAATGGCCTGGGCAAGCCCGGCCCGCGTCTTCTCGATGGAGTCGCGCATGTCCCGGAGCCCCTGGGCTTCCCTGGACTGGGGAAGCAGGCCGTTCAGACGGAAGCTGAGCGTGGCCCTGAACATGCCCGAGATCTGCTGCCAGGCGCCGCCGGTGGTGCCGGAGGCTCCCTTGGTCAGGTCGTCCTTGAACGGGTCACCCATGAAGGTCGGGTCGGCGTTCCACCCGAGGATCAGCGAAGGGCTCCACAGCTGGAGCTTCATCGCCTTCTGCGCGCTGTCGAGCGTTTCCAGGGTCTTGACGAGGGACTGTATGTCGAGCCGTTCCCCGACCCGGGTCGAGATGAGACTGTCGGCACTGACATTCTCGTAGACGGGATCGATGCTGCCCACCAGCTCGATGCCCGTTCCCCGGGGCAGCCCGAGCGTCATCGTGAAGGCGTCGAGCGCCGCGGCGTAGCCGATGCGCATCTGCTCCAGCGAGGGCTTCATGTTCTCCCAGGCGACGCGCGCCTGGAGGAGGCTCAGCTCGGGGACCAGTCCGGCCTTGTAGTTGGCCTCCGCCTGATCCACCCTGAGCTTGGCCGCGTCGATATTGTCCTGCATGAGCTTCATGTTCTCCTGCAGGAGGAGAAGGCTGTAGAAGCTCTTTCGCACATCGCGTTCGAGCTGTCTCCTGGCCTGGTCGTAGGATATCGTGCCCGCCTCGTAGTCGAGCTTGAGCCCGCGCATGCCCTCGAACAGGGCGGCGTTGAGCACGAGCTGGGCGCTGATCGAGGCGCTGAGGGCCCAGGAAGGAGCCGTGTAGGACTGGTAGAAGAGCTGGTCGTACACCCCGCCGCCGACGGGGTTTACGCCCTGGATGATGCTGCCGGTCTGCGCCTTGTTCCAGTGCGCGAGAGTCGCCCCGACATCGACGCTCGGCAGAAGGGCATTCCAGGCATTGTCAGCCTTGACCTTCTTCTCCGCGGTATCGATGCGGCTCGAGGCGAGGGCGAGATTGCGGTCGAGTGCGAGGGAGACGGCGTGGTCGGCGTCAAGGGAAAGACTGGACGGGACAGCCGTGGTGGCGGCGCCCGGCGTCGCATTGCCGGGGGCTGTCTGCGCGACGGCCATGTACGACGACGCTGCAAGCAGGGTGGCCCAGATCAGCACTCTTCGGGCCGGCGCAGCGTCACTGCGGATTCTGTTCATGAATACGCTCCTTGTAGTCCACACTCCGATTGCGCGCGCACGAGGCGCCGGGCCATCGAAGGACCTGCCGGGGGGAAACCAGCGCACCGCGCCTGGCCTTCCCGTGGTATTCCGGCCGTTCGTAGCGTTGACGAACGTCAGGCTGCAATATATCGATTGCGCCGGGGCTGGGCAAGGAGGCCGGGCTCTTTTCCCGTCGGTAGTGCCGCCTGCTTGGCCTGCAATCGCCGGGTGTCGGCCCCGGGCTTGGATTCCGGCATGAGGGGCGAATCTTGACGGCAGGCTGCGGCTCGCTATCATCAGGGCTGAGACGGGTCAGACAGGAGGAAGAGCATGCTCGTTCCCCGCAGGAAAAAGCTGTACGACATAGACCCGGGCGCCTGGGAGCACCCCGCCGACACGGCCGCGCTGGCAGCCCTCAAGCAGCTCAAGGGAATCGACGACCTCATCCGGGCCATTCTGAGTCTCACCACGGAGAAGTCCATACGCCTGCTCCATGTTGCGGCCTCGGTCAAGACCTCCGCGAGCCAGTTCCCCAAGGTCCATGCGCTCATGGACCGCATCGTGGACACCTTCGACTGGCCCGCGCGCCCCGAAGTCTTCGTGACCCAGAGTCCCTTTTTCAACGCCGGGGCATTCGGCTTCAGCGAGCCCTTCATCGTGATCAACAGCTCCCTGTTCCGCTCGCTCGACGATGACGAGCTCGAAGCAGTGCTCGCCCACGAGATGGGGCACGTCATGAGCGGCCACGCCCTGTACAAGACCCTCCTCTGGATACTCCTCAACATCGCCGACGGCCTTCTGGGCATCCCGAAGCTCATCCTGTATCCGGTGATCGCCGCCCTGACCGAGTGGGACCGGAAGAGCGAGCTTTCCGCGGACCGGGCCGGCCTCCTCGCGCTGCAGAACGAGGACCCCAACTACAGGGTCCTCATGAAGGCGGCCGGCGGAGACGACGTCAGCCAGCTCAACCTGAATGCCTTCTTCGAGCAGGCGGCGGAGTACGAGAACTCGCGGGGAGTCCTGGACAGCCTCTTCAAGATCCTCAACCTCGCTTGGGCCAGCCACCCCTTTCCCGTACTCAGACTTTCGGAGCTGCGCACCTGGGCGGCATCCGGGCAGTACCAGGCGATCCTGGACGGGAACTATCCCAAACGCGGGCTCAAGGTCGAGGACGCAGAGGCCGACCTGCGGCGCGGCTACGACTACTACGCGAAGCCCGGGGAAGGGAACGAGGACCATATCGTCAGAGCGGCCAAGGATATCCAGGAAGGACTCGGAAAAGCGGCCGCCTCGCTGGAGGAGGCACTCAAGAAGCTTCTGGGCTAGGGCGGCGGCTTGCCCGGGCCGGCGCTTCCGTTTATCCTGAGCCCTGCACTCAGGAGGTTGGCATGGGCTATATCGAGTGGACGAGCGGGCTCAGCCTCGGTTTCGAGGAGATCGACACCCAGCATCGCGGACTGGTGCAGCGCATCAACAGTCTGGCCGAGGCGATGGACAGGGGCCACGATCGGAGCGCCGTGGAAAAGCTGCTCGTCGATCTGAACGCCTACGTCGCGACCCACTTTGCGCTGGAGGAAGCCCTTTTCGACCGCTACAAGTACGCCGAGGCTGATGCCCACAAGAAGGAGCACGCCGCGTTCGGCACGGCGGTGGCCGGTTTCGCGAAGCAGTTCGCCGAGGGCGGGAGCGGGCTGTCCACCGAACTCCTGGTCTACCTGCGCACCTGGCTTACGAACCACATCTCGTTTTCCGACCGGAAATACCGATCGACCTTCAGGCAGAACGGCCTGCGCTGACCCCGACCGCCCCGGCGCGGACCGAAAGGAGCCCCCATGCTCGATGCGATGAGCGATGAGATCGTCAAGGCCCTGTACGAGTCGCTGCCCGTGGAATTGACCGTGATCGACGCCAATGACCGGGTGATCGGCTGGAACCGGCATAATGACCGGCTCTTCTACCGCCCCGAGACTTCGATGGGCGCGAACTTCAGGGAATGCCATCCGGCGGAGAGTCTCCACCTCGTGGAACGGATCGTGGCGGAGATGAAAAGCGGCGTCCGCGAGGAGGCCCGCTTCTGGATCGACTTCACGGTGGACGCGAAAAGCG
>DATJQN010000214.1:0-14681 GCA_035505775.1 Rectinemataceae bacterium
CCAGGACCAGGGCAGCGACCTCCCCCGAGGAGAGGACATAGTCGCCGATCGAGACCTCATCGGTGACGTAGCGGTCGATGATCCGCTGATCTACGCCCTCATAGTGCCCGCAGAGCAGGATGAGCTCCGGTTCGGCGGCGAGCTCCCGGGCCAGCGATTGGTTGAAGAGCCGACCCGAAGGCGTCAGGTACACGCAGCGCGTGGCCGGGGCGCCCGCGGCCTCGAGGCAGCGCCCGAGCGGGCCCGGGAGCATCAGCATGCCGGGGCCCCCGCCGAAGAGCTCGTCGTCGCATTTCCGATGCTTGTCGGTCGCATAGTCCCGGATGTTGACGAGGCTGTAGGAGACGAGGCCCCGCTCCACCGCCCTCGCCATGATCGAACTCTCGAAAAAGCCTCTCAGGATTTCCGGAAAGAGGCTCAGTACGGTGAATTTCATGGATCGAGGAGCCAGGGGGCGCGCAGCTCGATCCGCCCCTCGGAGGGCCTGACCTCGCCGACGAACTCCCCGCGGAACGGTACCAGCGCACGGCGCCCTCCGGGAAGCTCGACCTCGAGCCAGGGATCGGGACCGCCTTCCAGGACCGAGACGACACGTGCGACTTCGGAGTCGCCGTCGAACAGTCCGAGGCCGACAAGATCATCTACGTACCACTCATTGTCGCGGAGCGGGGCGGCCTTGTCCTTGGGTACGACGATGTCCATGCCCGTAAGACTGCGGGCGGCCTCGGGACTTTCGTAACCCGCGAAGGCCATGCTGAGCTGTCCGGATTCCGTGCTCACCCGCGCGACCCGCACGTGGAGGCTCCGCGGCGCATCGCGCACTTCGGTGGAGGGGGCTCGGCCCGGAGCCGTGCCTCTGGCCGTGCCTCTGGCCGTGCCTCTGGCGTCGCCTCCGGCGTTGCCCTTTGCGACGCCTCCGGCGACGCCTGGGTTTTCGTGCTCGAGGTCCACCTCAACCAAGTTCCGGAAATGCGCGACCTCTCCCGAATAGGAATGGACACGAAGATCGCCGTGGAGCCCCCGAGGCGAGCCGATCCGGCCGATGGCCATGCGCTCGCCGCGAGAGCCGGGCATGCTGTTCAGTCCAGGATCTCGAGAATGATGCGCTTCGCTGCCGCGGAGGAGGAGGCGGAGAGGATCGTTCGGATCGCCTTGGCGATCCTGCCATGCTTTCCGATCACCTTGCCGATGTCGTTGTCCGCGACGCGCAGCTCGAGGATGGTGGACTTGTCACCCTCCACGACGGCGACATTGACCGCCGCGGGGTCGTCCACGAGGGACTTGGCAATATACTCAACCAGATCACGTTCCACGCTCAATTCCTCCAGTCCGCTCTAAGCGGCGGTCCCTGGCCGGAGGCAGCCGAGGCATACCCCTTGGGGAGCCTCAGCGCTCTATTTTGATACCCTTCTTGTTGAGCAGGCTCCGGACGGTGTCCGAAGGCTGGGCGCCCTTGGAGAGCCAGGCCCTGACCTTGGCTTCGTCGATGACGAGCTGCTTGGCCTCGACCTCGATCGGGTGATAGAGGCCGATCTCCTCGAGGGTGCGGCCGTCCCGCGGGCTGCGCGAATCCATGACGACCACGCGATAGAAGGGACGCATTTTAGATCCGAAGCGCTTGAGCCTGATCTTCACGCTCATCCAAGTCCTCCTGAGTTTCCACTCTGTGATTGGGCCCGCCCTTACGACTGGCAGGCCGCCTGCGCGGCCTGAGATCCCCGGACGGGGGGCCCGGAGCGGGGTGTCCGACGGTTATACCTCGAAGCCGCCTCCATGGTCAATGCAGCCTGTCGGGCGGGATGCCGCTCCCTGCCCAGGGCGGGCCCCGGCGGTGTAGACTGCGCCATGCCCTCCCCCTTCCCCGCACGCAGTCTCTTCCTCGCTCCGATGGTCGGTCTGAGTCACCGTCCGCTCAGGACCCTGATCCGGGAGTTCGGCGGGCTGGACTACGCCTACACGGAGATGGCGAGCGCGGCGGCCCTTGTATCGGGCTCACCGAACGAAGGCTGGTACCTTGATCCGGCGCCTGAGCCGGAGCGGACCATGCTCCAGTTCTACGCCGTCAAGCCGGAGCGCCTCGTGGAAGCCCTGCAGCGCTGCGCCGGCATGGAGGTGATGGGGGCGGACCTCAACTTCGGCTGCGGGGCTCCCCATATCGTGAACGCGGGCGGAGGTGCCGCCTGGCTCGAGGACGCTGCCGGCGCCCGCGCCCTCGTGGCCGCTGCGCGGCAAGTCTGGCCCAAGCTCCTCTCCGCCAAGCTGCGGATCGGTGCCGACGAGGATTTCGCAGGGCTTCGGGATTTCTGCTCGGGACTGGTCGACGCCGGCGTCGATTTCCTCTGCCTCCATCCAAGACTTTCGGGGGAGAAGTTCCGCCGGAAAAGCCGCTGGGATTACGTCGAGCGGCTGGCGCGGGACCTGACGGTGCCCGTGATCGGCAACGGGGACGTGCGGAGCTTTTCGAACTACGCCGAGCGCGTGAATGCCTTCTCGCCGGCGGGAGTGATGATCGGCAGGGAGGCGGCGCGGCGACCCTGGATATTCGCCCTCATCCGCGGGAAGGAAAAGAGCGCGGATTTTTCGCTGTCCGTGGACCTGCGCGATACGGCGCTCCGGATGCTCGATCTCATCGAGGAACGGCTCCCTCCCGAGTTTCACCACACGCGGGCGCGTCGCTTCTTCTTTTACTTCGCGGACAACTTCAGCTTCGCCCATCACATCAAATGGAAACTTCAGAATGCCCCGGACCTTCCGGCCATGCGTGTGGAACTCGATCGCTACCTGAACGAGGTGCCGGCGGATCGCGTGAGATCCTTCGCCGATTGAAGCTCTCCGGACCACGGCTGTCGATGCCCGCGCGAAGGGGCGGAACCGCGGCGACAGCGGCGGCCGAGCGATCGCCCGACCGTTCCGAAGCTTTCGCTTGCGCATTTTACATTTCCATGTAAACTGTAAAACTCGATTCATGGTTCGCGCCGAAATCTGCGGATCGGGCGCGACGCAGGAGGAAGCATGGCCGACACCATTCCCCAGTTGTTCCTCGAGCGGGTGACACGCTATCCCGAGCTCCCCGCCCAGCTCTCAAAGAACGGCAGCGGCGCGTTCACGCCGGTGAGCTACGCGGAGCTTCTGGAGCAGGTCAAGGCCTTTGCCGCCGGCCTCACGGAGCTCGGCATGGTCCGGGGCGACCACGTCGGCATCATCTCCGACAATCGACGTGAATGGCTGGTCGCGGATCTCGCCATACTCGGCATGGGCGCTGCGGACGTGCCGCGCGGCTGCGACGCCACCGAGCAGGAGATCAGGTACATTCTGGACTTCAGCGGCTGCAAGCTCGCGATCCTCGAGAACGACAAGCAGCTCCGGAAGGTGCTCGCCCACCGGAATGCCATCGCCGGGCTCAGGACGGTCATCATGCTGGAAGCCCCCGAGTCCGGGACCGTGGAAGCGGCCGCTCGGGCGGGGCTCGAGATTCGCAGCTACGAAGCGGTGTTTTCGCTCGGCAAGACCCGGGCGGCCGCCGCGCCGCGGGACTACGAAACCGCGGTTGCGGCCGGGAAGCGGGAGGACCTCGCCACCATCATCTATACCTCCGGCACGACGGGCGAACCCAAGGGCGTCATGCTGAGCCATGGCAACTTCCTCCACCAGACGGACTACCTGCCGAGCATAATCCTCATAAAGCCGGGGCACATCTTCCTCTCGGTGCTCCCCATCTGGCACTCGTTCGAGCGCATCGCCCAGTACATGATCATCGCCGCAGCGGCCTGCGTAGCCTACTCGAAGCCGGTCGGCTCGGTCATGCTGGCGGATCTGCAGGAAGTCCGCCCCCAGTGGATGGCCTCGGTGCCGCGCATATGGGAATCGGTTCGGGACGGCATCTATCGCAACCTGAAGAGCCAGGGCGGGGCCAAGCAGCTCATCTTCACGCTCTTCGTCGGCGTCGGCACAAGCTATGCCTACTTCCGCAACCACCTGCGCGGCTGGATACCCGAGTTCGTGCCCCGCTCGCGATTCCTCGAAATGCTCTCCTCGATACTCCCCGTCCTTCTCCTCGCTCCCTTCCGCGCCCTGGGAGATCTCCTCGTCTTTTCCAAGGTCAAGGAGAAACTCGGCGGTCGATTCATCGCGGGGATCTCGGGGGGAGGTGCGCTGCCCCCGGCCGTGGACCGGTTCTTCGGCGCCCTCGGCGTCCTCATCCTGGAGGGTTACGGCCTCACGGAAACCGCGCCCGACATCTGCGTGCGCGAGCAGCTCCATCCTGTCGTCGGTACCGTGGGAAAACCGATCAAAGGCACGGAGCTGCTGATCGTCGACGAACAGGGTCACCCGCTTCCGCCCGGACATAAGGGCCTCATCCTGTGTCGCGGGCCCTCGGTCATGCAGGGCTACTACCGCCGGCCGGAGCTGACCGCCAAGGTCATGCGGCCGGAGGGCTGGTTGGACACCGGAGACCTCGGCATGCTGACCTTCAAGGGCGAGCTGCGCATCACCGGTCGGGCCAAGGATACGATCGTGCTTCGCGGCGGCGAGAACATCGAGCCCGTGCCCATCGAGCAACGCATCGTCGAGAGCGAGTTCATCCAGCAGGCCGTCGTGCTGGGGCAGGATCAGAAGTACCTCGCCGCCCTGATCGTGCCCGCCCGCGAAGCCCTGGTCGCCTGGGCCGAGGAGAACAACATTCCCATTGTCGACTACGAGACTCTGCTCCAGCAGCCCGAGGTGAGCGAGCTCATCGATGCGGAGATCAATCTGCGGGTGAATACGGCGAACGGCTTCAAAAGCTTCGAGCGCATCTTCCGATTCGCCCTCCTTCCCAACGCATTCGAGCAGGGGAAGGAGCTGTCCGCAAAGCAGGAAGTGAAGCGCTTTGCCGTCAACGAGCTCTATCAGCGGGAGATCCACCGCCTCTTCGAGGCATAGGGCTTCAGGACTAGGACTCGATCTCCACGTCGCCCGACACCGATCGCACGTGGAGGCGCCGGCCGCCGGCACCGAGGCGCAGGGCGCAGCGTCGGGGGCCGCTCGTCTGGGGGAGATCGACACCCGGGACGTCGAGATCGCCCGAGAGGGTCTCGGCCCGAAGCTCGAGATCGGCGCCGCCCAGGACAAGGCTGACGTCCCCCGTGGAGGTGCTGATCTCGCCCCCCGCAAAGCGTCCCTCCAGCTCGAGCTCGACGTCGCCCGACTCGGTGGCTATCCGCAGCCGCCCGCCCGGCCGCTGGATGCTGATGTCCCCGGAATCGCTGAGCACGATGACATTGCCGGCCGCCGATTCGACGAGGACGTCGCCGGACTCGGATTCGGCGTTCACGGGGCCGCCGATGTCGCGGCAGCGGATCGGGCCGGAGCCGACCCTGACCGCGACTCCCGCGGAGCCCTCGACCTCGACCTCCCCCGAAACGGAGGAGAGCTCGGCCTGGGCTCCCCCCGCGACCCGGATGCTGCCCGCGTCGGTGGCGGCGAGGATGTCCGCGGGAAGGTCGCGTATTTCCAGGGAACCGGATGAGCTGTGGGCCTCGATGTCCCGGATGCTTGCAGGAACGCGGATGCGCGCGTCGGACACCATGATGCCCTCGATCCCCTCGTCGGCCACGACCATGATGCCCTCACGCCTGCGGATCGAGGGCTTCCAGGCCCCCAGACGGTCCGAAGGGCCGCGGATCTCGAGCTCTATGCTGATCTGGCTCTCCTGCCCCGGCATGACCAGGAGATCGGCATGGGGAAAGCGGAGGACGAGGCGCTCGGCCTGCCCCGGATCAAGGCTCTCGGTGTAGTATCCGGGTTCTATCCCTATCTCCGCCCTGCTCATCCACGCCTCCTTGAGACCCCGGTTCTCCAGGGTCGGCTATTATAGCATGGGTAGGGCCGAGGCGCGAGCCCTTGCGGCCGCCCGCCGAGACTCCATGTACGGCTCGCCCAGGCTTAGGCCTCGGACATGCCGGACGGAGACTTGAGATGCTCACCGGAGGAGACTAAGGTGGAAGCACCACCGGCATACGGGATCGGGGCAACCATGGATCTATGACGTCAGTACGTATGAGTTTGCGTGTCATTCTCCTGTTCATCGGCATGGCCGATGCGGGTGTGTTCCGGCCAGTATTCTGCGAAGAAAAGCATTTCGCCGTGGCTCCGCCCGAGTCTCCCGGTACGTCCGTGGCGCCCGATCCCTTTGCCGGCAGTGACATCGTGGCCTATCAAGTGGGCGCCTTCCTGGTTCGCGCGGATGCGGACCGGGCTGCCGCCGCCCTCGCCCTGAAGGACATCGTGGGAGAGATACACTCGATACGCCTCCGGGGGAAAGCGTATTGGGTCGTGACGGTGACCGTGTCGGGAATTCCATTCGAGAACCTTCCTGCCGAGCTGCTCGACGCCGGATTTCCCTCCATTCCGATCCGCAAAAGCGATCACCCGCTGGCGGACCTCCTCATGAAGGAACGCGAGGCCGGGCAGTGAGGAGGAGGATACGGAACGAGCTCCTGCTGGTCCTCGGAGTTTCTTTGGGGCAGAGCGCCGTCTATTCGATCGTCGACCTGTTGGGGAAGCTCAGCTCGGGCAGGGTTCTGGCCGCCCAGTCGAGCGTGCTCAATCCCACTCACGCACCCGGCCGCCCCTGGCTCGACCTGTCGTTTCAACTCGTTGGTATCCTGTTCGGGCTCGTTCCCGCGTTTCTCGCCCTCCATCTGCTGGGGAGAGATGGCGAAAGACACAGCGATCGTCTCGGATTGAGGCCGGTCAGAGCCGGGTTTGACCTGCGCTACGGAGTCGGGCTCGCCGCCCTGATCGGGATCCCCGGCCTCGGATTCTACTTCGTGTCAAGAGCGATGGGCATAAATACCACTGTCGTCCCCGAGGCACTCCCCATGCTCTGGTGGACCGTGCCCATCCTCGTCCTCTCCGCGGCGCAGAATGCCATCCTGGAAGAGGTGGTTGTAGTCGGATACCTGATGACCCGGCTCCGCGAACTCGCCTGGGGCCTGCCGGCCATGGTCCTGGCCAGTTCCCTCCTGCGAGGCAGCTACCATCTGTATCAAGGATTCGGCGGTTTCATCGGCAATGCGGTCATGGGCTCGGTTTTTGCGCTCTTCTATCTGCGCTACAAACGCATCGGTCCGCTGGTCGTCGCACACACCCTTCTCGATACCGCTGCCTTCGTGGGCTATGCCCTGCTGAAAGACCACGTGGCATTTCTGAATTAATCTCGAATGGGGCTTGACTAATCTCGAACCAAGTAGGATATATGAACTAGTTTATGATATAAACCAGTTGTCAGGAGAAAGCGATGGAACAATCGGAACTGGAGGAACTCCTCCACGACGTCGAAGAGCTGAAGCGGGCAGTCAGGCGCAACAATCCCTTCCTCAGGGAAGTCATGTCCACCCGGTTCTACTCCGCGGTCGGCCTGGGCTTCGGCCTGGTCTTCATCGTCTACTGCCTGGCGGCCCAGCTTCTGGCCTCGCGTTACGAATCACTGGCTTCCGTTCCTTCCGGATGGAAACTCACCGGCATTATCGCCTTTGCCGTGATCGCCCTTGTCGGGGCGGTGGGTAAATGGGTCTTTTTCTCCCGAAGAGCCAAAAGTCTCGACGAGGGCGCCAGCTACCTGACGGTTCTCAAGGCGGTCTACGGCAGTTCCTGGGTCCATGTAATCCTCCCGGCCCTGATCTGCATGGCCTTTGCCGTGCCGGCAGCGATAGTCGCGGGCCATCCCTGGCTCATAGTGGCTGGAGCGGCGATCGGATGGGCCTTCGCCTGCAACACCCTGGGCCTCATGATCCAGCGTCTGGAGTACCTGGTCGCTGGCTGGTATGCGCTGGCCACGGGACTCCCCGCCTTGCTGTTCATGGAGTCGAAGCCCTTCCTCTGGTCGGGGATCATCTGGGGCGGAGCCCTCATCCTGTTCGGCATCGTCGGTCTGGCCGCCTCGAAGCGGGGGAGCCGGGCATGAACGGCGACGCCACGCCGGGGGGGTCACGTAGTAGCCCCGCCAGGACCGGAAAGCAACTTGGAGGTCTCGATCTTGACAAAATCATCCACGAGAGGGCGCGGCTGATGGTGCTCACCTATCTCGCCTCTTCGGACCGGACCGAGACGGGATTCACTGAACTCCGGGACGAGCTTGGCATGAGCGCCGGCAACCTCTCGGTCCAGCTCAAGACGCTCGAGGAGGCGGGATATGTCCGGATCGGCAAGCGCTTCGTCGAGAACAAGCCCTACACCGGCGTTGCGCTCACCGCCCGGGGTCAGCTGGCGCTGTCGGAGTACCTCTCGGAGCTGGAGATAATCGTCGCTTCCCTGAAGGGCGGCCCGTCGGCGCCCGCGGAGAGCAGCGAACCACGCACGTAGTACGGCCGCAGCGCGGCATGAGGAGGAACAGCATGACGGCTTTGCACCTTGAGCAGGTGACCAAGATCTACACGAAGGGCGAAAACGAGGTCAGGGCGCTCGACGGGGTGAGTCTCGACATCCAGGCGGGAGAGTTCCTCGCGATCGTCGGACCATCGGGTTCGGGGAAGACGACCCTGCTCAACATACTCGGCTGCCTCGACTCGCCCACCGAGGGACGGATGATCTACGACGGCCAGGAGCTCCGCTCCCTGGGCGAGAAGGGCCTTTCGGCCTACCGGCGCGACCGGATCAGCTTCGTTTTCCAGTCGTACAACCTCATTCCCGTGCTCACGGTGCGCGAAAACGTGGAGCTGCCCCTCCTGATCGAGCGCAAGCTGGCGGATGGGGACATCCGCGCCCGTTCCGACGAGATGATCGCCGCGGTAGGGCTCGCCGGCAAGGAGAACCGCTACCCCCGGGAACTGTCGGGAGGACAGGAACAGCGCGTGGCGATAGCCCGGGCCCTCGTGAAGCGGCCGCTCGTCGTTCTGGCGGACGAGCCGACCGCCAATCTCGACTCGCACACAGCCGAGGAGATCGTGGAGATCATGAGAACGATCAACAGCCAACAGCGCACAACCTTCGTCTTCTCCACCCATGACCGCCTGGTGATGGAACATGCGCGCCGCATCGTGACCATCCGCGATGGCCGGGTGACCGGCGACGAGAGGAAATGACATGGGTACGCTCTGGAAGATAGCCGTCAGAAACACGCTGAGGCATCGGAGGCGGACGATCATCACCGCGGTGGTCATGACCGCGGGGATAGGCACCTTCATCGCCTTCGATTCGGTGATCTCGGGGATGGATCGCATGGCCATCGACAACATGTCGGCCTACACCCTGTCCTCGCTCGAGGTGCGGAATCCCGCCTACGTGGACGACATAGAAGCCAACCCCCTCGACAAGGGCATTTCCGACCCCCAGGCGGTCCTCTCGGCCATGAGGCGCGACGGGTTGCAGGCGACCCCCCGCGTCCGCTTCGTGGCCACGGTATCCAACTATGACGACCAGATACCCGTGCTCGCCTGCGCCGTGGAACCCGTGGACGACACGACGGTGTTCAAGCTCTCCCGGGCCGTCGTCGCGGGAACCTGGCTCTCGACGGCAACGCAGAAGCAGGTGGTCCTGGGCGCCCAGCTCGCGAGGGAGCTCAAGCTCGGCGTCGGGGACTCGGTGCTCATCTCCGCGCAGACCGTCGAGGACGTGACCAACGCCGACGAGTACCAGATCGTCGGTCTCGTGAACACGCCGCTGCCCGAGGTCAACGCCGGCGGACTGTTCATGCCCCTGTCCGAAGCCCGGAGTCTCCTCGATGCTCCGACGCTCGTGACCGAGGTCGACGCGGCGCTGCCGCGGGCATCCAACCTCTCGTCGACGCTCGCCCTGGGCGACCGCACGGCGGCCCGGCTCCGGGCGCAGCTGCCGGGCCAGCGCGTCGACGCGATGACCTACCTCGCGAGGGACTACCTCTCCCTGCGCAACGCCAAGGCCAAGTATTCCTTCCTCCTCATTCTCGTCGTGCTGCTGATCGCGGCCGTGGGTATCGTGAATACGATCCTCATGTCGGTCTATTCGCGGGTCCGAGAGATCGGCGTGCTCCGCGCCTACGGCATGACTCCCCGTGAAATCAAGCGGCTGTTCACGCTCGAGGGACTCGCGGTGGGCATCGTGGGCTCCGTTTTCGGCCTGGCGCTCGGCATCGTCTGCGACGCCGTGATGATCGCCAAGGGCTTCGCACTGTCCGAAATCGGGGATGCCTTCGGGTCCCTGCCTCTGGGCGGCACGCTGTACGGAGAGTGGAACCCCCGGACCATGATCTTCGGCTTTGTCTTCGGCCTGGCCATCTCCGTGATCGCCGCCCGAATCCCCGCGCGGCGGGCGGCCAAGCTCGAGCCCACCGCCGCGCTCAGGTTCCAGTAGGAGGGTGGAAGCATGAACATCGTCATGATGGCGCTCCGGAACGTGGGGCGCAACAAGCGAAGGACCTTCCTCGCGACCCTGTCGGTCTTCATTGCCATACTGGTGGTCGTCTTTGCCGACGGTTTCATCTCCGGAATCATGGATTCGATGACGCACAACGTCACCAAGAACCAGACCGGCCATGTCAACATCGAGACGCAGGCCTACCGAGAGCGTGAGCGCTTCATGCCGGCCTCGGCGGCGATCACCGATACCGCACCCGTGATGCGGGCGCTGCAGGCCATTCCCGGCCTCTCCGATCACATCTCGCGGATCGCCCTGCGCATCCAGTTCGGCGTCGTGCTCTCCTCCGGCGCCCAGACGAAGGCGGCACGCGCCATCGCCGGCGACCCCGAGACCGAGCGTGGCCTGCTCATGCTGGACCGGACTCTTCTGCCCGGCGGTTCCTATTGCGACCAGCCCGGCACGGCGATCGTCGGCGAGAAGCTCGCCTCCGATCTCGGCCTGAAAGTCGGCGACACGCTGAAGATCGTGGCGGAAAAGTCGGACTACGGTCTCGGCATGAAGAAGCTGCGCATCGTGGGGCTCTTCAGGACCGGCATGGATGCCTTTGACCGGGCCACCTTCCAGCTCGGGCTGTCGGACGCCCGCGATCTCCTTGGACTTCCGGGCGGGGCCTCGCAAATACTCGTCATGCTCAAGAACTACCGCGAGTCCGACGACGTGGCCAGGCGGATCGACGCCGGCCTCGCGTCCGCCGGGCTGACGGGGCTGTCCGTGAAGAGCTGGACCTCCATCGGCGACACAGCCCGATTGATCGCGATGGTCGGGAACATCTACTTCTGGATGGAAGTCGTCATCGCTTTCCTCGGCGCCTTCATCATTGCCAACATCATGATGATGGTCGTGCTCGAGCGAAGGCACGAGATCGGCGTGCTCAAGTCCATGGGCATGCGTCCCCGTACCATCCTGAACATGTTCCTGACGGAGGGCGTGCTCCTGGGGGCGATCGGCTCACTCGTGGGCGCGGCCGCCGGCACCGCCATCAATGCCTACTTCGGGAAAAGGGGGCTCGACCTTTCAAACCTGATCGCGGGCTCCAATTATCAGATGGACAATGTAATCCACACCGGCGTCCACCCGCTGCATGTGGTCGCATTTCTCGGCCTCGGCATCGTCGTCTCGGCGATCGTCGCCTTCCTCCCGTCGCGCAGCGCGGCGAGGATGGATCCGATCGAGGCCATACGCTCGGTATAGCAGGGGGAGGAAATCCATGAAGCGTCTTCTGTTCATCGCGACCCTCGCGGGGCTCGTCTGCCTTTCCGGCGCGGCGCAGGCCGCTCCCATGACCGACCCGAACGCGATACTCGCCAGGGTCGATGCCAACATGTCCTTCGGGGACATCCGCTACTCGGGCCGCATGGAGATCACGATCGGCGGAGAGACCCGGTATAAGACCATGACCGCGGTCGCGGAGGGCTCGGACAAGGCCTTCGCGGAGTTCACCAATCCCGAGGACCGCGGCACCCGCTATCTGAAGCTCGACAAGAATCTGTGGATCTACTTCCCCAAGGAGCAGGACACGGTGAAGATCTCGGGGCATCTCCTCAAGGAAGGGATGATGGGTTCGGACGTGTCCTACGAGGACGCACTGGAGTCCCGGGACTTCCACCTCAAGTATCGCGCTTCTCTCAAGGGCCAGGAGGCCGTCGGGGATCGGCAGTGCTACGTCGTGCAGCTCGACGCCACCGTGGCAAGCGCCGCCTACGACCGCAGGGTCATGTGGATCGATACGGAGCGCTTTGTCGTGCTGAAGGAAGAGATGTACGCGAAATCCGGGAAGCTCCTCAAGACGAGCGCGACACTGGAAGTGCAGCGAGTCGGGGACCGATGGTATCCCACGCGCACCGAGTTCGTGTCCAAGCTCCGCAACAACACCCGAACCGTCTTCGCGATGAGCGCGGTGGAGTTCAACGTGACCCTGGATCCGCGGCAGTTCACGATGGCCGCGCTGACGAAATAGCATGAAGAGCCATTTTCACGTGCTGTGTCGATACGACGGGGTCCGGCGGGGCGGCCCCATGGCCCGGGCCGAGCCGTCTCCCGGGGACCGTTCCCGCCCTGCGTTCCCCGCCCGGCTCTCCATCGCTGCCTTCCTCGTCATGGCCTTCCTGGCCGCAGGCGGCCTGGGGGCCCAGGAGGGCAGCGGTCCCGCTTTCGGGGGTTCCGTACGTGCGCAGGCCTATGCCTCGTATTCCGGCTCGGGGACCGCGGAGGAATCCGACTTCGGCTATGGCTCCTCGACGACCTTCGCGATCGACTTCGACAGCTCGGGCTCACGGTCCCGGGCAAGCGCTTCGCTGGAGGCCGCCGTGCTCAGCGGAGAGGCCGCACGGGCCGCCTGGCTCCGCATCGCGGCCGGCCAGGTTCCGACGGACGAGTTCTTCATGCCTGAGTCGCGACCCGATGCCGGTCCCGACCTTCTGGCGGCGGCCCGCATCAGGACGCTCTACGTGAAGCTCAA
Organism: Rectinemataceae bacterium; assembly: GCA_035505775.1. Lineage (GTDB taxonomy): Bacteria > Spirochaetota > Spirochaetia > Treponematales > Rectinemataceae > JAJXZP01. The sequence continues at coordinate 12,836 of DATJQN010000214.1, forward strand.
CGGAGACTGGTATTCGCTCACGGCGGGACGCCAGGTGATCAATTACGAGCGAGGAGCCCTGTGGAGCCCCACCGACCTCTTCACCGAGCTCGATCTCACGGGCCTGAGTCCCGTGCGGCTCGGAAGCGACGCGCTCCGCCTCACCCTGCCCCTGGGCGCAACGGCGGCCGCCGACGCGGCGGCGGCCCCGAGCAGCAGCCCGAGCGAAGGCAGGTACTCGGCGCGGCTCTCCGCCCTCCTCCTCGGCGTCGACGGGGCGGTGACGGTCGCGCGGGACGGCGCCGCGCGGACGACCCTGGTCGGCGCGGACTTCAAGGCAGATCTCGAGCTCGGAGTCTACGGCGACGCCGTGTATGCGCTGCCGGACTCGGGCGGTCCGGGCAGCGTCCGCGCGGCGCTCGGGGCGGACTGGTCCCTCGGGGACTTCATCGTGGCAGCGGAGTACTACTACAACGGAGGCGGCCGGACGGCGGACGGACTCTTCCCCGACACTCACAACCTGTATGCCGACCTGCTCTGGCGCCTGACGGAGTTCTCCAGCCTCTCGGCCTCGAGCATACTCGACCTCTCGGGCCGCTCGGGGCAGGCCACCCTTCTCTCATCCTTCAGCGCCGCCCAGGGCACGACGGTCTCGCTCTACCTGCAGGGCCTGTGGGGCGCGCCGCTGCCCACCCTGGCATGCCAGGCGGGAGCCATTATCGAGCTGGCGTTCTAGCGCGACGTTCTCCGTGGGGCGGCGTCCCGCCCCACCGCGGATGCCGATTTCGCGCGGCGCGGGCGGCCGGCCCTCGCGGGCCGCAGCGTCCTCAAGCTTGAATCGGCCTCCGCCGGGGCCTAGAATTGAGGACGGAGGACGGATGCAGTACCGGAACCTCGGCCGAAGCGGACTCATGATCTCGCCGCTCTGTCTCGGTACCTGGAACTTCGGAGATTCGACCCCCGCCGCCGTCGCCGAAGCGATGGTCCACCGGGCCATCGACGCGGGAATCAACATCATCGACACCGCGGACGTCTACGCTGACGGCGAATGCGAGCGCATCCTGGGTCGCGCCCTCGCCGGCTCGCCGCGCGACCGGGTGATCCTGGTCACGAAAGCCCACTATCCCACCTCCCCAGATCCCAACGACCGCGGAAACTCGCGACGTCACTTGCTGCGAGCCGCCGAGGACTCTCTCCGCCGGCTCGGCACGGACTGGATCGACATTTACCTCGTGCACCGTCCCGACCTGGAGCTGCCGCAGGAGGAGAGCCTCAGGGCCCTGGATGATCTCGTCCGGCAGGGGAAGGTGCGCTACATCGGCTGTTCCACCTACCCCGCCTGGCTCGTGATGGAGGCCCTCGCCCTCAGCGAACGCTTGGGCCTCGAGCGCTTCATCGTGGAAGAGCCGCCCTACAACCTCCTCGATCGCCGCATCGAGAACGAACTGGTGCCGCTGGCGCTGCGCTACGGCATGGGTCTGCTCACCTGGGCCCCCCTCGCCGCGGGCCAGCTCGCGGGACGCTACACCGATCCCGGCCGGCCTCCCGCCGACTCCAAGGCGGCGCGCATCGAGTACGTCGCCGAGCGCATCTCCGAGCGGGGCATCGACGCGGCGCGGCGCCTGGCCCTGATCGCCCGAGGCCTGGACATGAGCGCTTCCCAGCTCGCCCTCCTCTGGGCCAAGGACCGCCCGGGTGTCTCGGCCCCGATCATCGGCCCGCGCACCATGGCACACCTCGAGGAGGCACTTCCCGTCCTGGACATGGTGCTCGACGCCGGCACGGAGTCGGCCCTCGATGCCATTGTTCCGCCCGGCAGCGCTGTGGCGGATTTCCACAACACCTCCGGATGGATGCGCATGCGGCT
>DATJQN010000215.1:0-5360 GCA_035505775.1 Rectinemataceae bacterium
AAGGAAATCAACGACGCCATCGCGGGAACGATGACCCTGACCAACCGGACCGGCGAGCTGATCGAGGAAGTGCGGCGGGCCACCGACAGGTTCATTCACTGAAGAATCCGCAGCTCAGCGACGTGCCAGCTCCGCCATCACGGTCTCCTTGAACTGCGCGCCCCGGTCAAACTCGTGCAGGAACATCCCGAAGGACGTGCAGCCCGGCGAGAGGATGACCACGTCTCCGGGGCGGCTCAGCTCTGCGGCCTTCCGGACTGCCTCGCCGAGCTCGCCGAAGGGCCCGATGTAGGGCACCCCGTCCTCGTCGAGCAGTCGACGGAGTTTCTCGGTGCCCGTGCCCGCGAGGAGAATCAGCAGCCGGCTCCTGGCATAGGCTCTGCGGCTCGGTTCGAAATCGATGTTCTTGTCGGTGCCGCCCGTGATGAGGACGACGGGCGCGTCGAAGCTCTCGATAGCCGCCCCCACCGCCTGGGGGATGGTGGCCGCTGAATCGTTGTACCAGCGGATGCCGTCCTTTTCGGCGAAGAACTCGAGTCGGTGCTCGATGCCCCGGAAGCCCGCGAGGGCATCCCTGACAGTCGCGGCGTCGAGACCGTAGAGGCGCAGGGCGAGGGCGGCTCCCAGCAGATTCTTGCGCTGGTGAGCGCCCGGCACCAGGAGCTCGCGTCCGAGGACTTCCTCTGCTCCGGCCGCTCCAGCGAAATAGCCACGGGGGCGGTGCCCGCCCTCCGGTCCCTCTTCGAGCCAGGCCGTGCTCGCCTCGTCCCGCCGGTCCGAGTACCAGGCCACCCTGCCTTTCGTCTCCGCGGCGAAAAGGGCGCTCCAGGCATCGTCCCGATTGAGGACTGTCCAGCAGCTCTCGTCCTGATCTGCGTAGATGAGCCGCTTGTCCGCGACATATTCTTCCATGGAAGCGTAGCGGTTCATATGGTCGGGCATGATGGAGGTGAGCAGCGCGATGCGCGGTTTGAGCACCCCAAGTCCCCGCATGTCCGCCAGCTGCCACGAGGAGAGCTCCAGCACCACCGGGCGATCGGGACCGGTTTCGTCGATGAACGAAAGGGGCGAGCGGGCGATATTGCCGCCGAGGAGGGCGGGCTTTCCCGCGGCGAGCAGGCAGTGATGGATGGCGCTCGAGGTCGAGGACTTCCCCTTCGAGCCGGTCACCGCGATGATCGGCGATCGCGTGAACCGGAGGAAGAGGGAGATGTCGGTCTCGACCGCGGCTGCGGCCCGAATGTAGGGAGAGTCGGGGCGGACGGCGGGGTTCTTGATGACGAGGTCAGCCGAGCTGAAGTCCTCCATCCGGTGTTCCCCGAGCACGAAACGGATGGGAAGGCCGGCGAGCGTGGCGAGCGGCTGCGCAAGCGCTTCTTCCGGTTTGGTGTCCGTGACGGTGAGCACGGCGCCGTGGCGCGCGAGGAAGAGGGCGGTGGCCAGGCCGCCGCCGTTGAGGCCGAGGCCCATGACGGTGACACGCAGGCCGCGCAGGTCTTCAGGCCGAGTTATTCGCAAGTTCAACCGAGAACTCCTTCATGTCCCGCTCGTTGAGATAGACGCTGGTGGTGATGCCTTTGAGCACCTCCCGCCATGCGGCGGGGACCCGCCTTCTGAGCTCCGAAAACTCCGGCATTGTCTCAGAAAAGGGCTGGTCTCTCAAGGAGTTCTGGATCCGGTCGATCTCCGGGGCCAGGAAGGTCGTGGTTCTGTGGAGGAGCGGGAGGATCCGCTTGCGGTAGTCCGGGCCGGGAAACGCGGCCTCGGCGCAGACGGTCTTGTACTTGCAGAAAAGCGGATAGAAGGGATAGGTCCGCACCCCTTCCGGGAGGAGGAGCTTCGAGAAGAACTTGGAGAGGTCGTCGTCCATCCAGACGCCGTGCACGAGGTAGCCGCGACCGGTTTCGCCGATCCAGGTGTTCGAGACCAGCTGTTTGACCCGGAAGGCCTTGGCTCTTCCGAGCTCCCACATGACGGCCTCGAGCGGTATGAGCTCGCTCTCGACAAACAGGCGGTTGGTCTTGAAAGCCGGGGCGACGTCGTTGGTGCCGGCCTCGATGATCTCGCCTTCGAAGGGCCGGTACATGAGGTCGATCTTGAGCAGATAGAGGTAGACGGCGTCCTCCACCTTGTAGAGCCGGTAGAAACGGGGCTTGTGGGATTCGGCGGGATCGAAGAAGTAGGTCAGTCCCCTGAAAGTCTCGGGCAGCACTGCCACGAGCTGTTTCACCACGTCCCGCAGGGAATAGGCATAGGATGCGCTCGGTTCGTTCCGCCTGACGTCATGATGGATGGGGAAGCGGGGAATGAGGATCTCGGCCCCCAGTTCCAGAAAGAGTTCCTCATTCTGGCTGTAATGGACCCTGTACCCGATGTCGGAGGCATCCTCTGGGATGCCGACGATCAGGGCGTTGATCTCCGTATCGGGGAAGGCGACCCGTATCTCGTTCAGCAGTTGATCCATAATCTTCGAAGAGTATAACGCCCCGCCTGCCGCTATGCAAAAGCCGGAGAACCCATTTCATCGGCTGCCGCGTTGCGGGGCAGTCGGGAGCGGGCTACAATCCTTTGTATCATGACCAGAACCACTGCGTTGCGCGGGACACTGAAGATCCTCCTGGCGCTGGCCGGCGCGCTTGCCGCGTCCGGGCAGACGGGAACGGGAGCCGCCGAGCTCCAGCCCTCGGCCACAATCACCTTCGTCCAGGGTTCCGACCTGACGGTCGTCCGCAACGGCAGCCCCCTCGATCTCGTTGACCCCCTCGGGGCGGCGTTGCAGGTCGGGGACCAGCTCCAGACCGGAGCACGGACGCAGGTGGAACTCCTGCTACAGCCTCGGCATGCGCGCGTCCGGCTCGCGGAGAACACCGTGCTCACCATCAAGACCCTCGATCCCTCGGGTGCCTCCTCGTTGGCCCTGCTGTACGGTCGGCTCCGTTCCAAGGTCGAGAAGCTCGGTTCCGTCACTCCCGACTTTTCCGTCCAGGCTGGGGTGGTCTCGGCCGGCGTCCGCGGCACCGATTTCGGCTGCGACCTCGTGGCGGGGCGTTCCGGATCTGTAGACTCGTCTCCCGTGCTGGTCTACTGCTTCGAGGGCACGGTTGCGGTAAGCGTCCTGCCCGCGGCGGCCCCGGCCGGCGGAGCCAACGCAGCGGCTGCCGCGAACCCTCCGGCCGCTCCCGCTCCCGTCCTGATCACCGCGGGCTCTATGGCCCGGGTGGAACCCGCCCTCGCCGCCGCGCCCCCCCGGATCACGACGACGGCAATAAGCCCGGACATCAGGGAGTTCTGGTCCGACAACGAGTTCTCCGCCCTGCCCCCGGGCAGCGGGGCCACGGTCGCCCCGGCCGCTTCCCCGCCCCAGGCCGCCGGGGCCACAGCCACACCCGCCCAGGAAGGGGCTCCAGCGCCTCGCCTTGCGGCAGAGGATCTGGGCAGATACCGGAAGGCCGTCGCGGGCAAGAATGCCACCATAGCGGGTGGCCTGGCTTTCAGCGCCCTCAGCGCGGCGCTGGAGGGCGGCGCAGTCCTCCTGCGGCCCTCGAATGCCAATCTTGCCGACATGCTGGCCCTCGGCGGCCTGGTCTGTGCGGTGACGGGCGTACCGATACTCGTCGTGGCCATCTCGGTCGATCCCTTCAAACCCTAGCGGGGTGTTGAAAGCTTCGAGTAGTTCAACACCTTGCTAGGCGCGGGCCTGACCGGGATTCAGCTGCTCCTCCACGAAGGCGCGATAGGCCGGATTGCTTTCCAGCAGCTCCTCATGACGGCCGAAGCCGAGCTGCTTTCCCCCGTCCAGAAAGAGAACGCGATCGACATACTGGAGGGTCGACAGGCGGTGGGAGACGACGACGCAGCTGAGCTCCGCCGACCAGAGATTGAGGGCGCGCATCAGCCGCTCCTCGTTCCCGGCGTCCAGGCTCGCCGTGATGTCGTCGAGGAGGAGAAGCCTGGGGCTCCGCGCGACCGCTCTCGCAATGGCCAGGCGCTGCCGCTGCCCTCCCGACACGGCTATGCCCCTCTGACCGAGGAGGGTTTCAGGGCCGTTTCTGAAGGCCGCCACCTCCTCCTTCATCTGGGCGATGCCGAGGGCGGTGTCGAGCGCCGCGTCCTCAATCAGGCCCGATTCATCGCGGCCCCCGAAACCGATGTTCTCGCGGATTGTGCCGGAAAAGAGGAGGGCTTCCTGGGGTACGTAGCCGACGAGGGCCGCAAGCGAAGCCCGGTCAGTCTCCGAGAGGGCCCTGCCGTTCACGAGAATACGGCCGGAGTCGGGCTCGAGGAGGCCGCAGAGCATCTTGATGAGGGTCGACTTGCCTGAGCCCACGGGACCGATGACGGCGATTTTCTCGCCGCGCTTCAAATCGAACCGGACCGATTCAAGGGCCGGCCGCTCCCTTCCCTCGTAGGCGAAGGAGAGCGCATCGACGGCAAGTCCCTCGAGATCGGGACCGCTGTGACGCCTCCCCTCCGCGCCCTGCCCGTCCGGGTAGCGTCGCATCTCTTCCAGGCGGTCGATGTTGACAAAGGCCCGCTTCCCCGAGACGAAGAGCTGGGGGATGTCGAGGATGGGAAATACGAGCATGCCGAGGTAGTTGTAGAAGGCGTAGAAGGTCCCGATGCTGATCAGACCGCGCACAGCCATGTAGCCGCCGGCGAACACGATGCCGATCTGCATCACATAATCTATGTACATGTAGATCATCTGGAGGACCGTCTCGAGGCGGACGACGTCCATCTCGGTGCCGAATCGCCTGGCGAGGGCGTCGCTGAAGAATCGACCGTATTTGGATTCGCAGGCGTAGGCTTTGATGACCCTGACACCGGAGAAGCTCATCTCGAGCTGGGCGTTGATGTTCGAGATCGATTCCTGGTTTTTCCTGAAGGTGTCGTAGATCCGGTCCTGCGCCACGACGAATACGGCGATCATGAGCGGCAGGGGGATGAGCGAGAGCAGGGTGAGTTTCCAGTTGAGGAGGAGCATCGCCCCGAGACAGAACATGACCTTGCTGATCGACTCGACCGCGCGGAAGATGCCCGAACAGAGGAACCAGGAAAGTTTCGGGAAATCGAATATGTCATCGGTCAGGCGGGTGACGACATCCCCGGAGCGGAAGTTGGCGAAGAAGCGATAGCCTTTGCTCATGACGATGCCGAAATACTTCTTGCGGATCAGGTAGTCGAACACGACGTTGACCGCCCCGCGGACGCCGGGGAAGAGCGAGGCCACGAAGCCGGCTCCACCGACGGCGAGGACGAGCATAGCGATGCGATGGATCCGGGTCGTTGCCTCCAGCCCCCGCTGCCCGGTCTCGAGCAGACTCTGCAGGGTGTCAAGGAGGAGCTTGACGATGTAGGGG
>DATJQN010000216.1:0-3132 GCA_035505775.1 Rectinemataceae bacterium
AGCGCCGGGGGGCAGAGCTGCTAGCGGCCCCGAGAGGCGCGTCCGCGCTCATTTTCTGCGCGCAGGATACCCGCGGATCATGCAGCGCTCCTTGCCCAGACCCATCCCCGACGCTACACTGCTGGACGCACGAAGGAGTGAGCATGGCCGAGCTGATGCTGAGGAGTTTCGCGAGCGACAACAATTCGGGAGCCGCGCCCGAAATCATCGAGGCGATCGCCGAGGCCAACATGGGCCACGCCGTAGGCTACGGGGACGACCCCTGGACCAGTCGGGCAGAGGAGCGTTTCGCGGCCGTGTTCGGTCCTCAGGCGCACACGTACTTTGTCCTGAACGGCACGGGCTCCAACGTGCTCGCCCTCTCGCTCGTAGCCTCGCACGGCCAGGCAGTGCTCTGCGCCGAGGGCGCCCATATCGCGGTGGATGAAACGGGGGCGCCAGAAGCGGCGGTCGGATGCAAGGTGATCCAGCTCGAAAGCTCGGCGGGCAAGATCCAGGCTCATTCGCTCCGGGAGTCGCTCTCGGTGCTCGGCTCGGTTCATCAAGCCCAGCCCTCCTGCCTCTCGCTTTCCCAGCCCACTGAGTTGGGGACGCTCTACAGTCCCGAGGAAATGCGGGAGCTGATCTCGATCGCGCATGATGCCGGTCTCCGCGTCCATATGGACGGCGCCCGGATAGCGAACGCCGCCGCGGGGCTTGGCCTGGGCCTCGCTGACGTGAGCTCCAGGCTTGGGGTGGATGTCCTGTCATTCGGCGGCATGAAGAACGGCGTGGCCTTCGGGGAGGCACTCGTGGTACTCGACCCGGGTCTCGCGCAGCGTGCGCCCTTCCTTAGGAAGACCCACCTTCAGCTTGACTCCAAGATGCGCTTCATATCCGCCCAGTACGACGCATACCTCTCAAAGGGAGTGTGGCTGCGCAATGCGACCGCGGCGAATGCCGCCGCACAACGTCTCAAGCAGCGACTCTCCTCGATTCCGGACGTGGAGCTGGTCTATCCCGTGCAATCGAACGCGCTGTTCGCGCGCATCCCCCGGGCGGCCGCGGAGCGGCTGCGCTCGCGCTATTTCTTCTACGATTGGGAGGGTGGACTCGTGCGGTGGATGACCAGCTTCGACACGACGGCCGAGGATGTCGAGCGCTTTGCCGATGCGCTGGGGTCTGCACTGCAGGGAGGATGAAGGCGATCCAATTCTGCAGCGCGCTAGATACTGTTCAAGGTCAAGCGGAGAACGGCCCCCGATTCGTTGCAAAACCGGATTTCGCCCTGGGCCTGCTCGGCGAGGGAGAGCATCAGAGTCCTCCCCAGTCCCTGTAGGCCCGTACCTTCCAGAAACGCCACAGGAAAGCCCGGCCCCGAGTCGGCGACTTCCATGAAGATGCCCTGCCCCTCCTCGCGCAGCAGGAGGCGGATTCTCACGCGCCCATCCGGACTGCGACCGTACTTGAACGAGTTGGTCAGGGACTCGCTCAGGATGAGGCCGCAGGGCATGGCCTGATCCAGTCCGACGCGAAGCGGCGCAAGCCGGAGATCGAGGTCGCAACGGGCAGCAGAGGCTTGAGCCGCGCTCTTCACAATGCGCTCGGCGTATGCCGGGAAATCGAGTGTGGAGAAATCGCCGCTCTCGTACAGAATCTCATGGATCGTGGCCATGCTGCGGATTCTCCCCGTCGCCTCCCCAATGCACTCACGGCAGCCTGCCTGCTCCTTGGCCCCTGCCTGCAGGTTCAGCAAGGATACGATGACCTGGAGATTGTTCTTGACCCGGTGATGGATCTCCTGAAGCAGCAGCTTTTTCTCATCGTTCTCCCGCCGAAGCACGGATTGGGCAGTGCTCCGTTCGGCCTCGTAGTCGGCGACTTTTTTCGCCGTCCTGTTGAACTCCTCGAGGAGAAGCCGGGGCTCGGAATTCGGCGCAAAATCCTCTACACGGACTGGGGCCGCGAGCTCGGGGTTTGCGGACATGGCCGCAAAGCCTTCGCTCAGCCGGCCGAAAACCAGATAAAAGGGCCTGAAGCTGAATGCGACGAGGAGGATCAGCAGAGCCGAAAGCATGACCGCGACCATGATGGTGGGCAGTGAATGCGTGAGCACGGAGCGGTTCAGGTCGCCGAGGTAAAAACCGGTTCCGATGAGGAAGCCCTCTGCCTCATAGCCTTTGACGAGGGAAAGCTTGAGACGGCGCTCTCCGGAGGGCAGCACGACGCGGTAGCGCACAAAGCCCTCGCCGTGGCGCGCCTGCGAGATGAGGTTGGGAATGGCTGACTCCCTCGCAACCGCACCGGGGCCGGGATAGCTCTCGGCGGCCGCGATGGCCGGTCCCTCGAGGTCCCTTCCGTCATAGTCGATCATGAAGACGTAGTTGTCCGTCCCCGCCCCGGGTCGTGCGAGAGAGCGCAGCTGGCCGCCTATCATCCCGAGCGCGGAATTCCGGCTCAGGACCCCGTTCCTGAGATCGACAATCGTCGGTTCAATGACCCGACTGGCGATGGACAGGACACGGAGCGTCTCGGACTTCCGTGCGGCTATGAGTGAGGACCTGAAGCCGAGTGCCAGAACGGCAAGCAGGAAGACGAGCCCCATGGTGGCTGCTGCGATGGCGAGACTGACTCGACGGAGCGTCGGGCCCTTGGCTGATTCTGGTTCCCTTCTCATCCCTCTCCTGATCTCAACGGCACGCGGGCCGGAGCAGGTGCACACAACTCAAGCCAATGGAGGTACCTGGTTCAACCTTATAATTGATATAGCAGTACTTTTTGCTCGTCAAGAGATAATGGACTAAATTAATCAAGTGGAGTGGCACGGCACTCGCATCGGATGAATATGCAGAGCTGAATGCGCGGACCTTTCCTTCCGACTCGCTTTCAAGTCCGGCTTCTCCTGCGCCGTTTCCGACAGTACAGTGAAGCGATGATCGACGCATTCCTCTCCGCGCTGGATTGGGAGGAGGCCCCGGAAGCGATGGGGCTGGAGGAGAGCTATGGGCACATCCTCGACCGTGCCGCGTCGCTGACGGCCGGGCTGCGCGAAGCCGAAAACTTCCGATCGGAAGCGACTGCGGCCCTGGAGTCCCAGGCGGTGGATCTCTTTGTGCGAGCTCCCGCCATTGTCAACATCCTCCTCAACTACAA
>DATJQN010000217.1:0-5975 GCA_035505775.1 Rectinemataceae bacterium
GAGCACACCTGCCAAAAAAGTGATGATCAGGCTGGAGGTCTGACGGAGCTCGAAGTTCATGCGGTCGTTGAGCCAGCTGAGGAATCCGGCCGGGGAGAACTTCTTTCCCATTACACCGCGGACATACTCCGGGAAGATGACGGCCTTGAGAATCCCCGTGATCAGAGAGGCTTTGATCCCGTGACCGGCCACATCTCCGACCAGCATGAGATAGCGGTCCGCACCGATCGAGATGACGTCGTAGTAATCTCCTCCGCAGAAGAGACCGGGGACGGGGCGATAGCTGCTGCGGAACTCCACTCCTTCGGAGCGCAACGGTGTCGGTCGGAGGATGGCCCGCTGCATTTCCCCGGCGAAGCGCAGCTCTTCCTCGAGCGTCTTCGCGTAGGCGGCATTCTGCTCCCGAATGCGCTGCAGCTCGATGGCCTTCTCGAGTTCTGCGCGAAGATAGTCCGGTTCCCAGGGCTTGAGGATGTAGGCGAATATGCCGGCCCGGACAGCCTTCATGAGTTCCTGCGCTTCGGAATACCCGGTGAGGAGGATGGTGACAATGCCGGGCCAGCGCTCATGAACCACGAGGAGAAAGTCCGAGCCCAGCATCTCCGGCATCTTGAGGTCCGATATGACAAGGGATATCCGGTCGGCCCTTTCCTCGAGGAGCTTTGTCGCCTCGCGGGCGGAGGGAGCAACCACCAGGGTCAAGCCCTTCTCGACGCTCCAGTCGCGCAGTTCGCGCTTGATCGAATTGAGTATGCTGACTTCGTCGTCGACGAAGAGCAGCGTGTCCCGCCTGGTACCGGTAGCCTTCATGGTGAAAGTCTACTGTCGAATTTTGTCAATGCAAAATGTGGGTCACGGCACGGATATCCCTGCGCCCCCTCCCGCCGGAGACCGCGACCTTCCGGTTGTCAGGTGTGCGTCGGCGAGGTGTGAAGTTTACTTCAAACTGTCAAGTCGGCGAGGTGATGAAGTGCGCCAGACCGGCCCCGCCGCTCAGCCGATGACAAGCTGCCGGCACGAGGGCCCGGCATAGCCCATGTCGGGCGTCGTGAACGCCGCGCCGGTCCGACCGTCGGGTCCGATCGCGATGATGCCGCCGCGGCCCTCCGTCCGGCGATGGATGGTGGCGAGGACCTGCTCGACCGCCTCCTGGGGCGCCCGTCCCCCGCTCACGAGATCCGAGACCGACTTGGCTGCCGCCACGCGGATGAATGCCTCGCCCCAGCCGGTGCAGCAGACGGCCGCGCCCTCGTTGTCGGCATAGAGGCCGCAGCCCACAAGGGGCGCGTCACCGACCCTGCCGGCGCGCTTGCCTCGCGTGCCGCCCGTGCTTATGCCGGCGTAGAGGTCGCAGGGTCCGTTCTCCGTCCGACGCACTCCCACCACGATGCCCACCGTGCCGCGCTTGTCGTGCTCCGCCGGGCCTTCCTGCCCGGCGGTTCTGCCTTCTTCGTCGAAGAATATCCGAGCGTCGGGTTTGCCCGCCTTGACCCAGGCCAGGTAACCCTCATATTCCCGAGGATGGACCAGGCTGGCCGGATCCACCTCCACGAAACCCTGCGACAGGGCGAATCGCTCCGCACCCTCCGCGATGAGGAGAACGTGGTCGGTCTTTTCCATCACCGCGCGGGCGATTTCACAGGGATTCCTGAAACGGCCGATCGAAGCCACCGCTCCCGCGCGGAGGCCCGCGCCTTCCATCACTGCGGCGTCCAGCTCGACCTTGCCGTCCTCGTTGAGAAAGCTTCCCGTGCCGGCGTCGAAGGTGGGATCGTCTTCAAGTATGCGGAGGGCGTCGATGAGGGCCTGCATGGGCTCGGCACCGCCTTCGAGGGCCGTCGCTGCGGCGGTGTAGGCGCGCGTGACTCCCGCCTTGTGCGCGTCGCGGAGTGCGGGCGGAATGGCCCAGGCGCCTCCGTGTATCTGTATCACATAACGTTGACTGCTTCGTCCGATGATCGAGTGCGAGAACATGGGGACCGCCTTTCACCGTGCCGTTCCGGCCGCCTCAGGCTACGCCCCGAGCCGGCCCGTGTCAACCGCGGATGCGGAGACGGGGCCGGGATCCGAAGGCCGCCCCTAGTCGACCCCTTCCCGAGTGCGTAGAATCTCGGCATGAAGTACTCGCTCATCGCTCTCGGCCTCGCGGCCATGCTCGCCTCTTCCTGTGCCACGGTGCAGCAGAACGTCGACGCACGGACCTACCTCGCGAAATGCAAATATGAATATGCCGGACTCACCGTGACCGGCGTCCATTTCTCGAGCGGGATAGACGTCGATACCGTCGATCTCCGGGTCCTCGTCAAGATCACGGACACTACCGACAAGGATGTCGCCCTCGATCACGCGGCATTTGCCCTGTTCCTCGACGCGAGCCATGTGCTCGATGTGGCGCACAACAGGTTCGTCCGAATCGCCCCGAAGGCATTCTCGACCGAGCCCGTGGATGTGGGACTGCCCTTCGGCGGGATCGTGAAGAGTCTGGGGCACAAGCCGCAGAAGATCGGCATCAAGGCCAAGCTCTGGGTTACGATCCTGATCGGCAAGTCGACCTGGGAAACGCCGGTCGTCATCCCGCTCGAGGTGGAGATGCCGGTGCCCTACGACCAGATCGACAAGTTCGTGGCTCAGCGCAAGCAGGAGCTCGAGAAGGAAGCGGCGGACAAGGCGGCCAACGCCGCCAAGAGCATCCTCCCTTCGGTCCAGCCGCCGCATTTCTGAGAGGAGCCGGAACGATGATCCGCCTGCCCATCCTGAACAGCCCGGAGTACTACACTCTGCATCCGAGCAAGGTGGTCGCCGTGGGCCTCAATTACCGGGAGCACATCACCGAGAGCCCCGGCATTCTGACGCGTCCCGCGGACAGCGCGGCCGGGCGGAGCGAGCCCAGCGAGCCGATACTCTTCGCCAAGACACCCAACGTCCTCATAGGCGCGGGGGAGGATATCGTGATCCCCCGGAGTTTCCTGGCGCGCTACGGACTGGCCGGCCTGCGCACCGACTACGAGGCCGAGCTGGCCGTGCTTGTCGGGAAGCGCAGCAAGAACGTGACCGTGGCCGAGGCGATGGAGTGCATACTGGGGTTCAGCTGTTTCAACGATGTCAGCCAGCGCGAGATACAGAACATGGACCGCTCGGGCTGGTTCCGAGGGAAGAGCTTCGACACCTTCGGTCCGATCGGACCGGCCCTCGCCCCTGCCCGCGGCCTCGGCAATCCTCAGGCCCTGAAGATCGAATGCCGGCTCAACGGTCGCGTCGTGCAGTCGGGCAACACGACCGACATGATCTTCGGCGTGGCCGAGCTCGTGTCCTTCATCTCGCAGAACATGACGCTCGAAGAGGGCGACATCATTGCGACGGGGACTCCGAGCGGTGTGGGACCCCTCGTGGACGGGGATGTGGTGGAGGTGGAAATAGAGGGTATCGGCATTCTGAAAAACGCGGTCCGCGAAGCATGAGTGAAGAAACCGGTGACCGGATCGAATCGATCGAGCGTGAGCTGAGCTTTCAGGCCGCCGGCCAGCAGGATCTGAGCTCCCTGGTGATCGACTGCGGGAAACGTATCGAGCGGCTGGAAGAGCAGATGCGGCAGGTTCTGGAAAGACTCAGGGACATGGCGGAACCCGGTTCCGAGCTTCCGAAGAGCGAACGGCCGCCGCACTACTAGGCGGGAGATCGCCGGGTGACCGAGGAGGCTCTTCGGCACCCGGCGCGGAACGGCATGTCAGGCGAGCGTGAAGCTGCTCGGGCGAAGGGCACTCAGGATGACTTTGCTGTTGGTGCCGATGGTGAAGCTCTGTCGATCGGAGAGTATGTGATCGACGATGTCGTTTTCCTGCGTGACCCACAGCAAGCCGGAGCTGCAGGTAAGGGTCTTCCCCTTGGCGGCGTCGATGACTGTGTAGTGCCCCTGCTTCACCGTGTCGTGCGCGCTGTCGGCGCCGGCAGTGTTGATCTGCGCGACCTGCATGTATCTGATGGCCTTCGCGTTCATAGGACCCTCCTCGTACCGTTGCATTCCAGCGAATCTTCCGATCCGCAGGCAAAATATAGCGAAAGCGCCTCTCTTAAGTACAGATTCAGGAAATGGGAATTATATACAATACAGTATGGTTCGGATCGAACTGTTATGGGCAGCCCAGGGGGAATCTGTATCGTATGACAGAATCTGCTAGATTTTTGCAGAATATTGCATTAATCTGCGCTCGAATGTGAGCTTTTCGGGGGTCTGCATGAAGCACGAGAAGCGACGACCGCTGTATGAGCGCTTTGCAGCCGAACTCGAGGGACAGATCCGGGCGGGCACTTTCCCGATCGGCAGCCGCCTTCCCGCCCTCCGCGAATCGAGTCTCCAGAGGCGGCTCAGTCTCACCACCGTTCTCCAGGCCTACCGGCTGCTCGAGATGCGCGGGGTCATCGAAGCGCGACCCCAGTCCGGGTACTACGTGAAGTTCACTCCCCAGAACCAGGTTCCCGACCCCGGAGATGATGGCGGGAGCGCCGATCCCACCGCGGTCAGCATCGATGATCTTTCGATGCAGCTCATCAAGGACACGCACAACAGTCATTACGCGCAGTTCGGCGCCGCATTCCCCGACCCCGATCTCCTGCCGACCACGCGGCTCAACAGGATTCTGGCCGAGCTCGCGCGCGAAGGGCGCTTTTCGCTCGACACCTCGGTCTATCCGGAGGGAGCCGACGAGCTCAGGGTCCAGGTCGCCCAACGCGCCTACTCCTACGGCTGCGCCATCAGGCCGGACGAGCTCGTGATCACGGCCGGCTGCAGCGAGGCCCTCTCGCTCTGTCTCCAGGCACTCTGCTCGCCCGGGGATCTCGTGGCCATCGAGTCGCCCACCTACTTCGGGATCCTGCCGGCTCTGGAGGCCCTGCACCTCAAGGCGCTCGAGATTCCCACGCGGCCCGGTCTCGGCCTCAGCCTCGAGGCCCTGCGCTTCGCCGTCGAGAATCACCCGGTGCGGGCGGCCATCGTCATGACCAACTTCAACAATCCGCTCGGATCCTGCATGCCCGACGAGGCGAAGCGGGAGCTCGTGGCCATGCTCGAGGAGCGCGGCATACCGCTCATCGAGGATGACATCTACGGCGAACTCTACTTTTCCGAGCGTCGACCGAGCGTGGCAAAATCCTTCGAGCAGAGGGGCGGGGTCCTCCTCTGCTCCTCCTTCTCCAAGGACATTTCTCCCGGCTATCGCATCGGCTGGGTGGCGCCGGGCCGGCATTTCCCGGCCATCCAGCGACTGAAGATGGCGCTGAACAACGGCACCTCCGTTCTCCCGCAGATGACCATTGCGCGCTACCTCGAGTCCGGCGGCTACGACATTCATCTCCGCAAGATCCGGAAGGCCTACGCCCAGAAGGTCATGCTCATGACCGAAGCCATCGAAGCCAGCTTCCCCGTCGGCACGCGGATAGCGCGACCGCTCGGCGGCTACGTCATATGGCTCCAGCTTCCCGGCTCGCTCGACTCGATGCGGCTCTATCGGAAGGCGATACAGGCCTCGATCACCATCGCGCCCGGCTACATATTCTCGCCGAGCCACCGCTTCCAGGACTACGTTCGGCTCAACGCCGCCGTGTGGTCGGAGAAGACCGAGAAGGACCTCGTGAGGCTCGGCGCCCTGGTCGGCGAGCTTCTGGCGACGGACTAGGTCCGGGCGGCCGGCGAGCGGGACGCCGCGGTGCCGGGGCCGTCCCGTGGGCGCTCGTCAGGGACGCGCGCCGGGGGCAGACCGCGCGCCGCCCTGTGCCGCGCGCGCCGCTCGCAGGATCGCGTGCCACGGGCGGGTCGCGCGCCCCTCCCGTCCGCGCGCCCGCGGCAGACCGCGCGCCGCCCTTCGGGCCCCGGCGCGCGGATTGGTCTCGGGCTACAGGCTCAGACCGCTCAGGTAGGCCTCATAGGCCTGGTGCGCCTGGGCCGCTGCGCTGAGCGCCGCGTCGATGCGGGTACCCAGGGA
>DATJQN010000218.1:0-11678 GCA_035505775.1 Rectinemataceae bacterium
TCGAGAACTTCGTGGTCGGCATCTGCAAGGCGGGCAGGCAGTGGAGCATGGAGGCCTATCTCGACGAGGTTTCGCGCCGCATCAAGGCGACGGTGGGCGAGCGCGAGGTGCTGCTGCTCATCTCCGGCGGCGTCGACTCGACCGTAGCCGGAGCCCTGCTGCTGCGCGTGCTCCGGCGGGAGCAGGTGCATCTGCTCTATATCGACACGGGACTCATGCGCAAGGCGGAGAGCGTCGAGGTCATGGAGAACCTGCGGGCACTCGGTGCCAGGCATCTGCACATGGTCGAGGCCGAGGCGGAATTCCTCGCCGCTCTCGCCGGGGTCGGCGATCCCGAGGAAAAGCGCCGCAGGATCGGCGACCTGTTCATCGCCATCCAGGAGCGCGAGGTTGCCCGGCTGGGCATCCCCGAGGCCTTTCTCGTCCAGGGAACACTCTATACCGACCTCATCGAATCGGGCCGGGGAGTCGGATCGAAGGCCCAGGTGATCAAGAGCCATCACAACGTGCGGAGCCCGCTCGTGGAGGCCAAGCGCGGGGCCGGCATGGTCATCGAGCCGCTCGACCGGCTCTACAAGGACGAGGTGCGCTCGCTCGGAGCCCTGCTCGGCGTGTCAGCCACCGTCGTGGGCCGCCATCCCTTCCC
This sequence comes from Rectinemataceae bacterium, assembly GCA_035505775.1. Taxonomy (GTDB): domain Bacteria; phylum Spirochaetota; class Spirochaetia; order Treponematales; family Rectinemataceae; genus JAJXZP01. The sequence goes on from DATJQN010000218.1 coordinate 647, forward strand.
CGGCCCCGGTCTGGCGGTCAGGATTCTCGGCGAGGTCAGCAAGGCCCGCTGCGATCTTCTCCGGGAGGCAGATGCCATCTTCATCGATGAGCTCAGGAGACGCGGCCTCTACGACCGGATCTGGCAGGCCTTCGGTGTCCTGCTTCCGCTGAACTCCGTGGGCGTGGCGGGGGACGAGCGCAGGTACGGCTCCGTGCTCGCGCTCCGGGCGGTCAGCTCGGAAGACGGCATGACCGCCGACGTCTACCCCTTCGAGGCCGAGACCCTCCTGGCCATATCCAGCGCCATCACTAACCGCGTGCCGGAGATCGGGCGCGTCGTTTACGACATCTCCTCCAAGCCGCCCGCGACGATCGAGTGGGAATAGGGGCGCCATCAGCGTTCGATGACGATTCTTCCGGCCGTCTTGTCCAGCCGGAAACGGCAGGCCTTGAGATGCTCCTCTATCACGACGCTCACGCGGCAGATCTCTATCACTGCGCCGGGGAAGGCCTCGATCCGGATCTCCACCTGCGCCGTGTCATCCGCGTCGAGCTGTCCGAGCAGGCTCGCGATCAGCGCGCTCTGGTCGGCCTCGGCCTTGGCGATGTCCGCGCGGAGGCGCTCGATCTCGCTGCCGCCCCGCCCGGCGGCGGATTCGATCTGGCGCGATCGCAGCGCAAGGAGCCTGAGCTTCTCGTTGGCCTGGTCCAGTCGCTGCTGCACGGTGAAGTCGGTTCCGATGTGGACGACGGTTCTCTGGTGGGCCTGATTGCCCAGTCTCCCGCAGCGCAGGCCGTGCACGGCATAGCTCTCGCCCCCCATGAGGACACCCTTGTCCCCGAGGTCTATCTTCCCCAGGCTGTAAGCCCGGCAGTTCATGATGGCCGCATTGACATGGATGTCCCCGCGGGCGGCCACCCGGCAGTTCTGGATGAACTTGGCTCTGAGCTCTCCTCCGACGCGGATCTGGGCGCGTCTGCGGCCGATGATGCCCTGCGTGCATACGAGATCCTTCTTGGCGTTCACGTCGAACGCGTCGAGGGTTGCCTTGCAGACGATGGTGCCGCCGGACCATACCTTGAATCCGTCGTGAACCGTGCCCTCGATCACGACGTCGCCGGGAAACACGATATGACCGGTGGAGAAGTCCACGGCCCCCTTCACGAGCAGCACCTCGTCCACATCCATGCGGTCGCCCGCCACGACAAGGCGGCCGTCCACCGTGGCGACCAGGTCTTCGCCCCGGCGCTCGATGTTCTTGCCGGGAACGACGCTGTCCACCGCTGCACGGGAATAGGCGACGCTCTTGCCGTACACGTCGGTGCCGGGACTGCCGGAAACCCGCGGCACGATGCGAGCGACGGTCTCCCCGGCCTTGACCACGTGCACGCTCCCGAGTTCCCGGAAGTCGACTCGCTGCGTCTGGTCGGACACGAGCGGGCCCGAGCGGCGGAAGGCGGGAGCAAGCTCGGCATGCTCAGGGATTTCCGTCACCGGATCCGTGCCGCGGGCGACCACGACGTCCCGCATGACATGACGGTCAAGATTGGCATGGAGCAGGGAATCGTCCACGACTTCCCAGAGCACGCCGTGCTTCACCCCGAGATGATCCAGCAGCTCGGCCACGTATTCGCGGCTGATGGGAAGGCCCTCGCCCTGGGGAGGGAAGAGCGACGCGGCGGCGCTCATGCCGTCCGGCGCGATCGAGAGCTCGACCGTCCCGTCGTTGCGTCCTCCGGAGGTCCGAAATGCCAGGCTGGGCTGGGCTTCGGTCTCCGACCCGGGAAGCCCCGAGGCTTCGGTGGTGGTGGGCTTGCCCTGCTGCTCTTCCATAGCGCTCCCGGTCGCGACGTCCGAGTGTTCCCCGACGCCCCTTTACTGTCTATCGGCTCCGGGCCTCCAGCCCTTGCGCTTTTTCGCCTTCCATGCAATCATCGCGATGATGATGTCTTCGCGGCCCTTAGGGCGCGGTCATCGTTCCAGCCGGGTGGAGAACAGATGAAAGAGCGACTAGAGCGTCTCAAAACCGTGCGCAGCCTCATTAAGACCCATCGCATAGACTCCCAGGAAACCCTGCTGCAGCTGCTGCAGGAGGCGGGCCACAGCGTCACCCAGGCGACACTGTCGCGGGACCTGAAGTATCTCAAGGTTGGCAAGGTTTCCGACGGTCACTCCGGCTACTACTATACCGTGCCCTCCGACGAAGAGCGACGGGAATCCGAGCGGCACTACATACAGGATTTCCTGCGCGGCTATGTCTCCGTGGACTGGAACGCCACGATGGCGGTGGTCCGGACCTTCTCGGGACATTCGGACTCGGTCTCGCTCGCCATCGACAACATGGGTCTCGAAGAGGTCCTGGGCACGATCGCCGGTCGCGACAACATGGTATTCGTCGCCCTGAGAGAGGGCGCCCGCGGAGAGGATTTCATAGCCGCCATGAAAAAGAAAATTCCGGAGCTGGAGGTCGACTGAGGGCTCCGGAAACTCAGTCCTCCGGTGTCCCGGTCTTCATCGCCCGGTACAGTCGGTGTTCCTCCGCGATGTGGTCCATGAGTTCGCCCACCTTCCAGTCCATGTTCGTATCGGTCGTCGTCGCGAAGGCGGCATCCCGCGCCGCGGGAAGGGCCGACTTGAGGGCCTTGAGAACCGACACCGCCTCTTCGTTCGTGAATCCGTGAAGCAACACCACCCGCTGTTCCATGCGAGGAGTGTAGGATGGGCGAGGCCCCGCGACAAGCGCCGGAGCCCGGGGCCCCGGCCGGCGAGGCGGCACGCGCAGCGCCCTGCAATCTGGGTTGCAGTACCCGGCCTGCTTGTTGACCCCCGCCGGGCTATTTCCGTATAGTTTCACAATGACGAGCCTGGGAACCTTCATCGATGTCGTGCTTCACGTCGACCGCTATCTGGTTCCCCTCATCCAGCAGTACGGAGCGGTCACCTACCTGTTCATGTTCCTCCTCATATTTGCGGAAACCGGGCTCGTCGTGACTCCCTTTCTCCCCGGAGACTCGGTGCTCTTCGCGCTCGGAGCCCTCGCCGCAGTCGGCAGGCTGGACATCGGGGCCCTGGCGGCCCTCCTCATGACGGCGGCAGTGCTCGGCAATGTCGTCAACTATGCGATCGGTCGCGGGCTGGGGCCGGCGGTCTTCAGCTCGGACAGTTCCCGCTTTTTCCGCCGGGACTACCTGGACCGGACGCACGAATTCTACGAGCGATACGGTGCGGTGACTGTCATCGTTGCGCGCTTCATGCCCATCATCCGCACCTTCGTTCCCTTCGTCGCCGGCATCGGGCGCATGAGCTATCCCCGCTTCTTCCTTTACAATCTGATCGGCTCGGTCGCCTGGGTTGCCCTCATGCTCTCGGCGGGCTATTTCTTCGGAGGCTTCCCCCTCGTCCGCGACCACTTCAGTCTCGTGACCCTGGCCATCATCGCCATATCCCTCCTCCCTCCGGTCCTGACCGCCCTCCGCGTCCGGCTGCGGTCGCGGGGAACGAAGCGCTAGCCAGCTCCGACGCCGCGGGGTCGCCTCCCCCGATTGTCGGTCACGGCGCTGTTGCCGCCCCGATCCGTTCATAGTACCTTTCCTTGCGACATGGACTACGATCACTACACACTCAAGGCCCAAGAGGCCATCCAGGACGCATCGGGCGAGGCGCGCAAGCGCGATCACTCCCAGGTCGATGTCGAGCATCTCCTCCTCGCCCTCCTCAGACAGGAGGAGGGTGTGGTGCCTGCCCTCGTCGACCGGGTGGGGATCGACCGCGGCGCTCTCGAGGCCGAGACGGAGACGCTGCTCTCGGGAAAGCCCAAGGTCTTCGGCGAGACCTCCCAGCTCTACCTGTCGCCCTACGCTTCCAAGGCCATCGCCAAGGCCGAGGCCGAGGCCGGGGCCCTCAAGGACGAATATGTCGCCGCGGAGCATCTCCTGCTCGGCATTGTCGACGGCGAGGGCCCGGTCTCGGAGATGCTGCGCGCCCGCGGCCTTCGCAAGGAAGCGATCCTCTCTGCACTGAAGGCCGTGCGCGGCAACAGAAGGGTCACGGATCAGGCGGCGGAAGAGAAGTACCGGGTCCTGGAACGCTATACGCGGGATCTGACGGCTCTCGCCCGGGCGGAGAAGCTCGATCCGGTCATAGGCCGCGACGAGGAGATCAGGAGAGTCATGCAGGTCCTGTCCCGCAGGACCAAGAACAATCCCGTGCTCATCGGAGAGCCCGGGGTTGGCAAGACCGCCGTCGTGGAGGGGCTGGCCCGGCGCATCGTCGCCGGCGACGTGCCCGATTCCCTCAAGAACAAGAAGTTGCTCGCCCTCGATCTCGGCGCCCTCGTGGCAGGCTCGAAGTTCCGCGGAGAGTTCGAGGAGCGGCTCAAGGCGGTGATCGAGGAGATCGTGAAGTCCGAAGGCCGCGTTATTCTCTTTATCGACGAGCTTCATACCCTCGTGGGCGCGGGTGCCGCCGAGGGTTCCATGGACGCATCCAACCTCCTCAAGCCGGCCCTCGCCCGGGGCGAGCTTCGCGCGGTCGGTGCGACCACCCTCGACGAATACCGCAAGCATATCGAAAAGGACGCCGCCCTCGAGCGCCGTTTCCAGCCGGTCTTCTGCGCCGAGCCCTCGGTGGAGGCGACTATCGCCATCCTCCGCGGCCTCAAGGAGCGCTACGAGGTGCATCATGGGGTGCGCATCAAGGACGAGGCCCTCATCGCCGCCGCCACCCTGTCGGACCGTTACATCACCAGCCGCTTCCTGCCGGACAAGGCCATCGATCTGGTGGACGAGGCTGCGAGCCGCCTCAAGATGGAGATCGAGAGCCAGCCAACCGAGCTCGATCAGGCCGAGCGCCGCCTTCTCCAGCTGAACATCGAACGGCAGGCGCTCTCCAAGGAATCGGACAGCGCCTCCAAGGATCGCCTCCTTCGCCTCGAAAAGGAGATCGCCGAACTCCAATCCTCCCGGGATGCCATGAAGATCCGCTGGCAGGGCGAGAAGGAAAAGATCGAGCGCCTGCGCAAGCTCAAAGCTTCCATAGAAGAGCTCAAGATCGAGGGGGAGCGCTATGAACGCGAGGGGAACCTCGCCAAGGCCGCGGAGGTCAAGTACGGAAAGCTCCTCGAGGCGCAGAAGCAGCTCGACGCCGTGAGCGCGGAAATGCTCAGGGAACCCGAGGAACAGCGGCTCCTCAGGGAGGAAGTTTCGGAGGAGGATATCGCCCGCGTCGTGTCCACCTGGACGGGCATCCCGGTCTCCAAGATGCTCTCCTCGGAGGTCCAGAAGTACCTGGACCTCGAAGCCCTGCTCGAGAAACGGGTGGTCGGCCAGGATGCGGCAGTGCGGGCCGTCGCCGACGCGATCCGGCGGAACCGGGCGGGTCTCTCCGACCCGAACCGGCCGCTGGGCTCCTTCCTGTTCATCGGGCCGACCGGGGTGGGCAAGACGGAATTGGCCAAGGCGCTGGCCGAGTTCCTGTTCAATGACGAGAAATCCCTCACACGCATCGACATGAGCGAATACATGGAGAAGCACAGCGTCAGCCGGCTCCTCGGCGCACCGCCGGGTTATGTCGGCTACGACGAGGGCGGCCAGCTCACCGAGGCAGTCCGGCGCCGGCCCTATTCGGTCGTGCTGTTCGACGAGATCGAAAAGGCCCATCCCGACGTCTTCAACGTGCTGCTCCAGCTGCTCGACGACGGCCGTCTCACGGACGGCCAGGGACGGGTCGTGGATTTCAAGAACGCCATCGTCATCATGACCAGCAACCTGGGCTCGGAGCTCATCCTGGAAGCGAAGGACATGAAGGAAGTCCGGGCCGGCATCGATGGGCTCTTGCACTCCCAGTTCAAGCCGGAGTTCCTCAACCGGATAGACGAGACGGTCGTCTTCGAGCGCCTCGGCAAGGACCGGATTCTCGCCATCGTGGACATTCAGCTCGGCTTTCTCCTGGCCCGCCTCGCCGAGCGCGGCGTCAGCCTGACGGTACGTCCCAAGGCCAAGGTCTTCCTGGCCGAGGTGGGCTACGACCCCCATTTCGGGGCCCGGCCCCTCAAGCGCTCCATCCAGTCCCTGGTGCAGAACCCGCTTGCCGCCCAGATGCTCGCGGGAAAGGTCAAGGAAGGCGACACGGTGGTGGTGGACGTCAAGGATGGCGCGTTGAGCTTTGGCCTCGCCCGATCGGCCTGAACCCGAGCGCTGCATGGTGTTCACGGACAGCCACGCCCATCTGAGTCTCGTCGCCGAAGAGGCCGGCAGAGCCGCGCTCGATTCCGTCATCCACAGCTACCAGGAGGCCTGGTCGACGGGATCGGGTCCAGGCCCCTTCATCGTGGATCCGGGAGTGGAAGCCGACGACCTCGAAGCGCGGCGCAGTCTGATCGGCACGCATCCCTTCCTGTATTATGCCGCCGGCATCTGGCCGTCGGTGGAAGCGCTGGCCGAGCCCGGGAGGCATCTGGCGCTCCTGGAGGGCACGCTGGAAAAGGCGCGCGCCGCCGGAGCCCCTGTCTCCGCGCTGGGCGAGGGTGGGCTGGACTATTATCACCGGAACGGCACGCGGGAAGCGCAGCGTGAGCTGTTCATCGGGCAACTCGAACTCGCGCGGCGTTATGAGCTTCCCATGATTGTGCATTCGCGCGATGCCGCCGCTGATACGATCGGGATCATCAGGGAGTTCGGCAGCCGGCCGCCGATCATCATCCATTGCTACGGATACGGGGTCGAGGAGATCGATTCCTTCCTGGAGCTGGGATGCCACATTTCGTTCGCCGGAAACCTGACGTACAAGAAGGCCGCCGCCCTGAGGGAAGCCTGCGTCCGCGTCCCCGACGAGCGTCTGCTCTTGGAAACCGACTCGCCCTATCTGAATCCCGAGCCCCGGCGCGGGCGGGCCGCCACTCCCCTGGACATCGAGCGCAGTTACGCGCTTGCCGCCGATCTTCGAAACACAACGAGCGAGGCTCTCGCCTCGCTCGTATCAGTCAACCTGCGTGCGCTGATCGGTGTTGCTTCGCGCGGCAAAGCAACAGGCAATTCATCCGATGCTTCGCCGGACTCGGAGCCTACTGGACGCTGAGCACCAGGCTCGCATGAGTGACGTGCCTGGTCCGGAAATCCGTGCTGCGGCCGTAGGCCAGTATCACCTGGAGCGTTCCATTCTTCACGAAGTCGGCCGCCGGCAGGCTGAACTCGAGGACAGTGTTGCTTCCCGTCGTCTTGACGCTGCTCTTGATCACCTTGCTTGCGGTGGAGCCGTGGGAATGCCCCTGGCCCATCTGCTCGATGACCGAGGGGTTCCCGCCGTCGGCTCCCATCACGATGTAGGAGCCGTTCATCACGGTCGTGCCCAGTCCGATCGCGACCCAGCCCGCCGTCGGAGCTTCCACGGCGAGATACAGCGTGGAGCCGTCCTGGGAGAGCGAGGCTCCGAACTTGATTCCCTGGGAGTCATGCGTGTAGACATACTCCGTGGCTCCGAAGCTTCCGTCTATCGAGGGATTGTTGGCTGTGCGCTTGACATCCTGGGCGCCGGCGATGCCCGACGCCACCACTGCGAACAACGCGGCAATTGCGAACAGTCGAGTTCTCATAGTACCTCCGCCCTCCAGTGTACTGAGGAAGGTACATTCCAGACAAACGGACTCGTGTTACTTTTTTCTTGCAGGCATCAGGAGCGCAGCGGGAAGGAGAGGAGCACCCTGGTGCCGACCCCGGGTTTCGAGCCCAGGCGAACCTTGCCGCCATGGGCCTCCACGATGTTCTTGACGATGAGCATCCCCAGCCCCGTGCCGCCGAAGCCCGAAGCCGAATAGAAAGGCTCGAACACGTGGGCCAGCGTCTCCGGAGCCATGCCTTCCCCCGTGTCCGAGGTTTCCAGCACGATCCGGTCCCCCTCCCTGTAGGACTTGAGGGTCAGCACCCCGCCCGAATTGGCCATCGCCTTGCGCGCGTTGTCCGCCACATTGTGGAGCGCGCGAAGGACCCGGTCAGAGTCGAGGATCACCGGCTCGTCGAAGCGTATATCCTTTTCGATGCGTATGCCCGCCCTCGAAAGGCGGTCGCGAAGGGCCTCTTCCACCTTGGAAATGAGCTCCCCCGGGGTCGTGACGGCCATGTCGAGTCGGATCTCGCCCCTGGAATAGTCCAGGAACTCGCTTGCGAGCCGCTCGAGCCTGCCGAGCTCCGACATGCTGGCCTTGATGTGGGAAGCGAGGCGCTCGGGTTCACCGAGCCGCATCTCCATGAGCTGGAGCTGTCCCTTGAGTATGGAGATCGGGTTGCGGATATCGTGCAGTATGAGGGATGAAAACTTGCCGAGGGTCGACAGCCGCTCGCTCCGGAGGCGCTCCCCTTGCGCGCGCTTGAGGTGGGTGTAGGCCCGCTCGAGTTCTTCGTTCCGCTTGCGCAGGTCGTCCACATAGGCTTCGTTGGAGCTCCTCACCATGTAGGAGATGGCCGTCATGACGGAGAGAGCTATGGAGGCACGCTCGCTGATCAGCCTCCGGAAGTCATCTCTGAAGAGGTAGAGCAGGCGCGCATGTTCCTTGGCCACGACCGTGGCGCTCCGCGGCAGCTCGTCGATGAGCGCCATCTCCCCGAAAAAATGCCCCGGGCCGTGGACGGCGAGCAGATCGGGCTTGGGATCGTAGTAGTTCTTCCAGACCTCGATCTTCCCCTCCATGACGATATAGAACCGGTCGGCGGTCGCCCCCTCCACGAAGAGGACCTCCCCCGGCTCGCGCTCCTCTTCTGCGCAGGCCGCCGCGACAAGGCGGATTTCCTTGTCGGCGAGCCCCTTGAAGAAGTATATGCGTCTCAAGAAATCGAACCAACCGTTGTCGCTCATCGCGCCTCTCGCATAAAGAAAGAGCCCTCCGAGGGAGGGCTCTCGAATCCTGGCATCGGTCGTTCCTGCCGCGGAACGTGATCGGCCGCGCCTGGTCAGCCCGGCCGGCCGCAGTCTACCAACTGTCTGGCATGTCGTCCGGATCCCTGCTGTCCTCGGCAAAGAGGTCCGTCACGGCGCGCATGTCGTCGAAGTAGATATAGTAGGTTCCGTAGTCCTCATCCGGATTGCAGAGGATCTTGAAGCCGACGACCTTGATGCCGCTGCGGTTGGTGAAGTGGAAGTTGGTCTGCACGATCCCCGTCCGTCCGTCGGGATTCTGGGGAGGCACCGCCACCGTGAGTTTCTTCCATCCCTGGAAGTTGAGCTTGCCCATCGTCAGGTCATAGGTGTTGCCGAAGTAGTCCTGGAGCACGATGGCGAGCACGTGGTTGTAGTTCCGCCCTGCGACCCAGACCGAGATGGTCTTGGCGATCCCCTCGATGGGGATGGGGCGCGAGGCGGTGATGTCGATCTCGTTGTAGCCGCGCCGGTAGAAGTCGGTGCGCACGCCGAGCACGTACTTGTTCACGACGTCGGGTGCCACGCCGACGTAGCGAGGATCCGGAAGAGGCTCGGCCGCGCTGCCGGCGGGGCGGCCCTCGAAGAGCCGGTCGGTGACGATCCCCTCGTCGGTGGCGATCGAAGCGTGCCAGAAGCCGGCTGCTTCGAACTGATCGATGTTCACTTCCTTGAGCTTCTGCTGTGCGGTGTCCACGCCGATCTTGGTCGCATCGGGAGCCCCGACGGCTGCCGGCTGTCCCGGAGCCGTGGTCGCCGCCGGCGTTGTCGCGGCGGTCGTGCCCGCAGCCTGGGCGAATACCATGGCGGAGGAGGCCGCAAGAGCGAGCAGTACGATTATGGCTTTCTTCATGGTCGGCCTCCCTTATTTCTTCGCCGCGCTGTTGGTGAGGGCGTCTTTGTAGACGTCAGGGTTCGTCAGGGTGTCGCCGTCGAAGAGCGTCTCGAAGGTGTCGGTGAGAACCTTGATGTCGTAGAAGTAGAACTTCACGGCCTTGTCCAGATCGGTGGCGTCGGTCGGGAGGCCCGGAACCACGACCGCCTCGGTGGGTCTGGTCCAGATGCGGAACTTGACGAGAGTGAGCGACTGTTTCCTCGGGAGATAGGTCTTGGCCTGGGGGACGCTGTCGGGGATGTTGATCCGCAGGTCCTTCCAGCCGGCGAAGCTGAGGTCTCCCATGGGGATCGTGTAGACGATACCCTTGTAGTCCCGGACGTAGGCTTCGAGATAGTAGTCGAAATCCCCGGACCACACCCACATATCGATCATCTTCACCCGGCCCGGCAGGGGGATCTCGGTGGGCTTATCCTTGGTTCCCGGAATGATGTCCACCCAGTTGTATTCCTTGCGGTCGAAGAGCATGGCGATTCCGAGCGACTTGGCGTCCTTGGCAGCCTGGGGATCCGAGCCGAGGACGGCCTGGGGACCACCGGATATGAACCCGTAGTGGGGGAAGTCGCCGGTGCTGAACTTGCTTCCGATCGCGAACCAATTCTGGGCGTCAGGCTTGCTGAAATCCTGGACAAGCCTGGATTCCAGGCTCATGGTTGTTTCGTCCGCGAAAAGTTGGCCGCCGCCGGTCAGGCATAGAAGGACGACGGTGATCAGCAGCGCCCGGACAATGTGCTGTTTCATCCTTGAAACTCCTTTGTCGTTACCGCGGACAGTAGCCGGCGGTTAGCTAGGATTATATTTTCGCGTGGAGCCTTTGTCAAATAATTGACCCTACTAAAGAGAAAAAGCGCCGCGGCGCATGGGCGCGGCCCCGGGATTTCGGGGCACCGAGGCAACGACGGCGGGCCAGTGCCCACGAGCGCTGCCCCCCGTGCGATGCTCCCCGGAGCTGTCGGAGCGGGGCCGAGAAGGATCCGATTCTGGCCCGCCTACGGCGGTCCGGGAGGCACGCTGAGCGGAAGGGACACCCGGGCTGCCTTCAGGAACGAGGCGAGGCTCTTTTTCCCCGCAAAGAGCAGGTCCGCCTCGGGGCCGCCCGTGAGAAGGGCGGGTACGGGTATCGGGGGCCTATCCGCCTGCCCGGCCGGGCCGGCAAGCCGCGAGAAATCGGTCCCGCCAGGCCCCCCGGAGGCTATCAGCACGCGGATCCTGCGCACAATCCCGGCATCGTCCGGCTGAATCCGATATGCG
>DATJQN010000219.1:0-3490 GCA_035505775.1 Rectinemataceae bacterium
CCTGGCCGGCGCCAAACGACGGTCGCGTTTATCGTATGTGGCTTCCGCCACATGAATCCATAGGTAACCGTCGTGTGTCGCCTTCCGAATCCTGGCCGGCGCCAAACGACGGTCGCGTTTATCGTATGTGGCTTCCGCCACATGAATCCAAAGGCTTCAGATCGTAAAAAGCGGTGGCATCGTATCTCGACGAGGCAGGACTGTCAAGTTCCGTATGCCTGCCGGGACGCCGCCGCGTCGGAGGCTGCGCTCGCCGTGCCGCCGCAGAAGGCGCCGGCCTTCACCTTCCCGTCCTCGCAGGGTATCATCCTCCCATGATCACTCCCCGAGCCATCAAGGTTGGTGGCCTGATAATCGGCGGGGGATTCCCCGTGTCCATCCAGACGATGTGGAAGGATCCGCTGGGCCCGGAGTCGGAGCAGGCGCCGGTCCTGAAGCGGATAGAGGCGCTCAAGGCGATCGGATGTGACATCCTTCGCTTCGCCGTGCCCGATCTCGAGGCGGCCGAGAACCTGGGACGCCTGGCCTCCCGGGCGGCGATGCCCCTGGTCGCGGACATACACTTCGACTGGAGAATCGCCCTGCGCTGTCTGGACTTTCCGATAGCGAAGATCCGGATCAATCCCGGGAACATCGGCGCGCGCTGGAAAGTGGAGGAGCTCGTCGCGAAGGCCCGCGACCGCGGGGTCCCGATCCGCATCGGCGTGAATGCCGGATCCCTCCCGGAGGATCTCCGCGGCCGGGAGGACCGCGTCTCGGCAATCGTGGAAGCCGCGGAACGGGAGCTGGCGGTATTCGAAGAGCTGGGCTACGAGGATGTCGTCGTCTCCATGAAAGTCAGCGATGTTCCCTCGACCGTGGAGGTAAACCGGCGCTTCGCCGAACGGCATGACTATCCGCTCCACCTGGGCGTGACGGAGGCGGGTCCCCTGATCGCCGGCGTGGTGCGGAACACGGCTGCCCTGGTGCCGCTGCTGCGGGAGGGTATCGGATCGACCATCCGGGTCTCGCTCTCCGACAGCATGGAGAGTGAAGTCCTCGCAGGCCGCGAAATCCTCGCCTGCGCCGGGCAGGGCAGGGTGGGGATCTCCATCGTCTCCTGTCCACGCTGCGGCAGGGCTTCGTTCGACACGCACGCCTTCACCGCGAGATGGTCGGAGCGGCTGTACTCGCTCCGAAAGACCGCAACCATCGCCATCATGGGCTGTGTCGTGAACGGGCCGGGGGAGGCGAGGCATGCCGATCTCGGGATAACCGGGGCCGGGGGCAAGGTCGTCATCTTCCGCAAGGGGCAGATCGTACGAACGATTCTCCCCTCGGAAGCCGATACTGTATTCGGAGAGGAGCTCGAGACGCTCGAATGACACGACGGCGGCCCTTCTACGATACCACGCCTCTGCCCGACGGAGCCCGGGTTCCCGGCTCGAGACCTCTTGTCGGCCTTCTTGGCGCCCTGATCCTTGCATTGCTCCCCGCCTCGCTGTGGGGGCTCGACACCCTGCCGGCGGACTGGGGCAGCTTTCAGCGGGGAGTAGCGCTCTATGGCCAGCATCAGCTCGGGCTTGCGCTCGACGCCTTCAAGCAGGCGGAAGAGCAGCGGTCGGCGCTGTTTGCCGGCGCGCTTCGCGATATCGACGCGATGGCTACAGACAGGGCCGTGCAGGCGGCCGACGACTCGATACGCTCGCTGATCCAGGCTGTCGCTCCGCGGGACATCATCCGATTTGACCTGGACTCGATCTATCGGCAGGCCAACGGATCCCTGCTTGCAGAGATCCGCCTCCTGCGCCAGCGGGAGCTCTCCTTCGATTTCAGCAACTTCCTCAGGGCTGCCGAGCTCATCATCGGCCGGAAGGGGGAGGCCACAGTGGGGGACTCGTTCTCGCGGCTCCGCTCCGAGGCTGCTATCCTCGCCGCCTACCCCGATGCCGATTTCTGGATCGGCAAGATTTTTATGGCCGAGGGCGAGACGAAGCTCGCCGAGCTTCAATTCCAGAAAGCCTACGACGAACGTGAAGCCTTCGATTCCGCGGACCAGGTCTACCCGGTTCTGGAATCGCTTGCAGAGGTGTACCGGGCCCAGGGTCGTTTCCAGGATTACGAATCCAGGCTGCGCGCCATCGCCGATGACTCCGGCATCTTCAGGAAGGAGTCGGAGCACCTGCGGCTCGCGATGGAGCGCACGCTGTCCACGCGTGGTATCGACGCCCTGATGGCCCTCTACCGTCTGGACGAGTCCTTTCCCCTCCACGCCTTCTCCGAGCTGGGCCAGTTCTATCTGCGGGACGGCAGGCCCCTGGCTCTGACCTATCTCATGACGGCGGTAGACACGGAACTCAGCAAAACCGTCGAAGCCGTGACAGCCGTGGACCCGGTCTATGAATACGGCGCGCTCGCGGGCCATCTCGATCGGATCGAATCCGATGGCGAGCTGAGGGAGTATGCGCGAACGGTGGGACTGTACCGGGACCTCTATCTTCTGGGCGAGGCGCTTGGCATGGGCGGATATCGGCAGAGCGCCCGGGATATCTGGACCGCGCTCGCCCGGCTGAACGGCATCGAGCCCTGGAATCAGCGGGCGGCCGGAGCGCTGGCACGGCCGGCGAACAGCCCTCCTCCCTACCCCCTGGTCAAACCCTAGGGCGTAAGGCCCCGTCTGAGCACTGCCAGAATGCGGGCCTCGTCGACCAGTTCATAGCTCACCGAACAGGTGTCCCTCGGAATGACGAGTCTGATGCCTTCTCGAACGGCCTTCTTGTCGAGTCGCATGGCTGCGAGGAGGGCCTCTGCATCTACCTTGTCGAAGCTGAGGGCGAATCCGTACAACTCAAGCAGGGCTCGGGTCGAGGCAGCAAAGGTGGGCTCGGTCAATCCGAGTTCGAGGCCGAGATCCAGTGCGCGGCCGATTCCCCAGGCGACTGCCTCTCCATGGAGGAGTTCGGGTTTCACGGCCTCAAGGCCGTGACCGAAGCTGTGCCCGAGATTGAGGGAACGACGCATCCCGACGTCGTAAGGGTCGCGCTCCGCAAGGGATGCCTTGGCCGCCACACAGCGCCGGACCGTCTCCTCGAGGAGTTCGACGTCCCGCGCCAGGAAGGCCTCGGGGGATGTGCGAAGCAGGTCCTCGACCTTTGGGGCGGCGATGAGGCCGGTTCGGATGACTTCGGCGAGCCCGGCGCGGTACTCCCGCTCGGGAAGACTTGCCAGAAAGCCCGTATGAATCCGGACTTCATCCGCCACATAGGTTGTTCCGGCGAGATTGCGGATTCCCGCCATATCGACGGCCGATTTCCCCCCAATCGCGGCATCCGACATCGCCACGAGGCTTGTGGGCACGAGGACGAGGCGTGTGCCCCGCATATAGAGGGCGGCGGCCAGCGCGGCAAGGTCGCAGACGACGCCTCCGCCCAGGCCGGCTATGACCGAATCGCGCCTCAGTCCGAGTTCGGCAGCCCGGGCAAGTACTTCACCGAGGACATCCCAACGCTTG
>DATJQN010000220.1:0-3788 GCA_035505775.1 Rectinemataceae bacterium
TGCTATTTTACTCTCATCTCTCGCGTCGCCGAGCCGTTTCGAATCGCGTCTTTGCTGGCCGTCTTACGCGGCGAACGCTTACGTTTCGGCGGCGTCAGCAGCGGCTCGAGGAGGGAGAACTTCACAGGAAACATCGCCAACCGGATCTTGATGTGAGGGAGCGGACGACGCTGGAGTATCCCCGTCCTCGCCAAGCCATGCACGCTGCCGCAAGATTCGTGTGGTGCTCCGTCCTTCCAGCAACGGGACGAGCACGACCCGCCCACCCCACGAAGTGACGAGGTCGGCGCCTATGACCTGTGACTCGGTATAGTCACTGCCCTTGACGAGGACGTCCGGGCGGAGCAGTTCGATGAGCCGGAGTGGCGTCACATCGTCGAACAGTACGATCGCATCGATGCAGGAGAATCCCGAGAGGACCTGTGCACGATCACCCTGCGAGACCACCGGGCGTGTCGTCCCCTTCAACGCGCGCACCGAGCGATCGGTGTTCAGTCCGACGATGAGCCTATCTCCCTCACGGCGCGCGCTCGCCAGGAGCGTGACGTGACCCGCATGCAGCAGGTCAAAACACCCGTTGGTAAAAACGATGCGGTCCCCTCGGGTCCGCCACTCGGCCACGCGTTGCTTCAGGGTCGCCGACTCGCAGATCTTGTGCGAGTGCGCGGCGAGCTGATCAACGACCAGCGCATGGAGGAGCTTGTCCCGGTGGATCGGGGTCGTGCCCAACATCCCGACCACGATCCCCGCGGCCAGATTGGCCAGTTTCAGGGCCTCATCGAGCTCGAGACCCCCGACCATGCCGGCCGCGAGCGTCGCGATGACCGTATCGCCAGCGCCGGAGATGTCACACAGCTCGCGGGCCTGGGCCGGAAAGTCGGCGACGCCCCGCTCATCGAAGAGTTTAATCCCCTCGGCGGCGAGAGTCACGACGAGGAAATCCAGCTCCAATTCCTTCCTCAGGAGGTGCGCAGCCTGGCAGAGTGCCGACTCGGAGAGGCTCTCCGGGCCGAGTGCTAATTCCAGCTCATGCTTGTTTGGAGTCAATGCCGTGGCCCTGGCGTACTTCTGGTATCTCCGCCCCTTGGGATCAACCAGGACTGGGATCCCACGGCATCGGGCCGCGGCGATCAGCGTTTGGCAGACATGCTCAGGCAATGTGCCCTTGCCGTAGTCGGAGAGCACGATGGCCTCGAACCGATCCGCGAGTCGGTGCTGGACCGCATCCATGAGCCGGTCCAGGTCGGCCTTGGGTATCGGGGTGGAGGTTTCCTCGTCAATCCGGATCATCTGCTGGTGACCACCGATGACACGGGTCTTGGTGACCGTCGGCCGGCCGCCGCTGGTGACGATGGCATGGGTATCGATCCCAGCATCCTCCAACAGGCAATAGAGCCGGCGTCCCGCTTCGTCATCCCCTACGAGACCGGCGGCGGTCACTTGCAGGCCGAGCTGAGACAGGTTAAGTACCACGTTGCCGGCGCCGCCGGCGGTCTCGCTACGACGTGAGAGCCGGACGATTGGCACGGGCGCTTCGGGCGATATCCGCACGACATCGCCATGAAGATAGACATCCAGCATGAGGTCGCCGACGACGAGGACACGCCCCCCGCCGAACCGCTCCTGGACCGTCCGCCGAATTTTCTCGGGTGAATGGAACACGGGACTGTGCCTTCGGCCGATCGATTCGCCCGGGCGTCATCGGGCGCCTCAAAACCAGCCGGGATTCCTGGGGTGCTCGACCACAATTCGACTCTAGCCGGCTCGACCTTCAGTTCAATGTATCAGGTGGCGGTCGGCTTTCTTCTTGCTCCCGGGATGGTCTCCTTTCGATTGACGGTTCGACCCCTCCGAGTGTGTGCCCGATGCTTCACGGTTCGACGCTGCCAGCCGGACTCATCGAGGCCCGGCCCCATGGCTTCCTTGAGCGAGCGATCAGTCTGGGGGGCTCGTGAGCCAGGGGCCGACGATGGAGCTCGTGATCGGGGTGCCTGGCCATGAGCCGCCTCCTGGTCGCTGCCGGCGACCGAATCGTCCCTGAAACTCAATCATACGGCCAGGCTCCAGCGATCTTTGGCCCGCAGACGTGATCGAGTGCTGCGGCTGGGGCCACGGCGAGAGGAGAGAGCGAAGGAACGTGACCTGCGGCCCGTCGGGCGCGATTGGCTTCGTCGCGTCGTTTCAGGGCGTCCTGGAGTTGCCTCCTCAGGGGTGTGCCGAGGCCCGTCACGGGATCCGTGGTGAGCGAGGACGGTCGCACCCTGCGGACGTAGCTGAACCGGGGAATGTTCGCGATCCGGCCCCTGTATGTGGCGCGGATCAAGAATTCGGTGTCCCCCCCGAATCGCAATCCCGTGGCAAACCCGCCGATACGCTGGATCAATGACCGGGAGACGAGGCTGGACGGGTGCAAGAGAGGGTGACACCACCTCTCCGACAGGGCTCGATTCACGTCCTCGGGATAGCAGACGGGGTAGATATCGCCGGTCCGGGACTCGAGGCGAAGTTCCTGGCTGCCGATCAGCTCGGCCCCGGTCCTCTCGGCCGCGGAGAGGAGGAGTTGAAGACGATCGTACGTCGACCAGTCGTCGGCGTCCTGGAAGAGATAGGCATCATAGTCCGTGGATCCGATGACCGTCTGTATCAGGTTGTAGGGCCCCACATTCTTGCGAGATCGCAAGAGCGTCACCTGAGGGTAGAGGCCCACGATGTCTCGGGGAGGTTCGGCCGAGCCGTCGTCGACAACGACGATCGAGTCCGGTGGACGGGCCTGGATCGTGAGCGACCGGAGGCACCGACAGAGCCAGTCCTCGCAACGGTAATGGGGGACGACGGCCAGAATCCTCGAGCGCTGATTCAAGATCGGCTCCCGCTCCTTCGCCTCCTCCGGACTCCGGGCAGCGACCGTGCTCGACGAGACCCAGAGCGTGTCGATCGGGCTCGACAGGAGGTCCTCGACGATGCCGGATGCAGCGAACGAGAATGGGACCCGATGTTTGAGCATCACTGCAATGAGTTCCAACGACGCGATCCAACCGACCACGACTTCGGGGTGCTCGCGCGCCGATGCAGGAGGTAGAACAAGGTCCGGCAACCAGGCTTTGAACGCCAGGGCTTGCGGCGAGATGTCCCGCACGTCCGGCGGGGTGTAGGTGCCCGCCGCTGGCATGAAAGCGACAGCCCGGGCGCCGTCGGCCATCAGCGACGACACGAGGCGCTGAAATGATGGTCCATCCTGCAAGTCGACGAGGCTTAGGCCCTGCCCAGATGAGGGATCGTTGCCCGGCTGCGGATCTGCCGAAATCCTGGAGGCCGCCAGAGGGATGACCGTATTCCGGAGATGCTCCGAATCTTCGATGAGTTCCGCGCGGATCACCCCGACTCTACCGCCGAATGCCCCGTCCCGCGGCTCGACGATGAGCGCACAGCCGCCGCATTGATTCCTGACGAGCTTATCCATGAATGTCCGTCATCCACGACTTGCGTCTCGAGAAATACAGGGCGCGATTCGCGGCCGTAAGCCGCTCATCCCTCCAGCCGGGCTCGCGGGCGGGATGGGGCATGTGGAAATAGAGGAGGTCGTAACACCGGACCAGGTAGATCCCGGTCGCACAGATGCGCTCGATGAGATCCTGATCCTCCGCTCCCCAGCCCAC
This sequence comes from Rectinemataceae bacterium, assembly GCA_035505775.1. GTDB lineage: Bacteria > Spirochaetota > Spirochaetia > Treponematales > Rectinemataceae > JAJXZP01. Next base: position 3,657 of record DATJQN010000220.1, read on the forward strand.
GTAGCCTTCATGATATCCACCTGCGGCGTGGAATCTCTCCGCAAGGAAGCATGGACAGACACCGAAACGTCGGCGATCGAGCAGGCGCTCGACCAGCCCCGTCGCGTAGCGGTCTTCTTCACAGATGAGGCT
>DATJQN010000221.1:0-17060 GCA_035505775.1 Rectinemataceae bacterium
CGGCACCTACACGATCAGCCACCTCCGCTTCGGCCCCAAGCCGATCACGAAGCCCTACCTCATCGGCACCGCCGACTTCATCGCCTGCCACAAGTTCAGCTTCCTCGAGAAGCTCGACATGCTCAAGAACGCCAAGCCCGGCGGTGTCTTCCTCCTCAACAGCCCCTTCACCGCGGACAAGGTCTGGAACGAGATCCCCGTCGAGGTGCAGAAGCAGATCATCGACAAGAAACTCCGCTTCTACGTCGTGGACGGCATGGCCATCGCCGAGAAGGCGGGCATGGGCAGCCGCATCAATACGATCATGCAGACCGCCTTCTTCAAGATCTCGGGCGTCCTGCCCGAGGCCGAGGCCGTCAAGCTCATCAAGAAGTACACGGACAAGACCTACGCCCGCAAGGGAGCCGATGTCGTGGCCAAGAACATGGCCGCCATCGACCTTGCCCTCACCGAGATCCACGAGGTGAAGTATCCCGCCCAGACCACGAGCACGCTCAAGATGAAGAGTCCCGTGCCGGCCGACGCTCCCGCTTTCGTGAAGGAAGTCATCGGAGAGATGATCGCCGCCCGCGGCGAAAGCCTCAAGGTCAGCCAGCTGCCCGACGACGGCACCTACCCCACCGGCACCACCAAATATGAGAAGCGCAACATAGCGGAGAAGATTCCCGTATGGGATACGGAGCTCTGCATCCAGTGCGGCAACTGCACGATGGTCTGTCCCCACGCGGTCATCCGCCTCAAGGCCTACGATCCCAAGTACCTCGCAGGAGCGCCGGCAACCTTCAAGAGCGCCGACGCCAAGGGCAAGGAGCTCGCCGGCATGAAGGCCACGCTCCAGGTCGCGCCGGAGGACTGCACCGGCTGCGGCGCCTGCATCAATATCTGCCCGGCCATCGACAAGCAGAATCCCGGCCGCAAGGCCATCAACTTCGAGCCCCAGCACGCGCTCCGCGAGAGCGAGGCCAGGAACTGGGACTTCTTTCTCAAGATCCCCAACACGGACACCAAGCTCCTCAATCTCTCGATCCCCAAGGGCATCGCCATGCGGCAGCCTCTCTTCGAGTTCTCCGGCGCCTGCGCCGGCTGCGGCGAGACCCCCTATGTCAAGCTCATGAGCCAGCTCTACGGCGACCGCGCCATCATTGCGAACGCCACCGGCTGCTCCTCGATCTACGGCGGCAATCTGCCCACCACTCCCTACACGACCCGCTCCGACGGACGCGGTCCTGCCTGGTCCAACTCCCTGTTCGAGGACGCGGCCGAGTTCGGCATGGGCATGCGCCTGACCGCCGACAAGCAGGCCGAATACGCCCGCGAGCTCATGAATGCCCACAAGGGCGACGGCGTACCCGAGTCGCTCGTGTTCTCGATGCTCGCCAATCCCCAGTCCAACGACGAGGAGATCGAGCGCCAGCGCGCCTGGGTCGCCGAGCTCAAGACCGCCGTGGCCGCGGTCAAGAAACCCTGGGCGGCGGAGCTCGCCAACGTGGCGGACGCCCTCGTCAAGAAGAGCGCCTGGATAATCGGCGGCGATGGTTGGGCCTACGACATCGGATTCGGCGGCCTGGACCACGTCCTTGCCTCCGGCCGCAACATCAACATTCTCGTCCTGGATACCGAGCTGTACTCGAACACGGGCGGCCAGATGTCCAAGGCCACGCCCTTCGGAGCGGTCGTCAAGTTCGCCGCCGCCGGCAAGGGTATCGGCAAAAAGGATCTCGCCTCCATCGCGATGACCTACGGCTACGTCTATGTGGCCATGGTGAGCATGGGCGCCAACATGTCGCAGGCCATCAAGGCCTTCCGCGAGGCCGAGAGCTACGACGGCCCCTCGATCATCATCGCCTACTCCCACTGCATCAACCACGGGATCGACATGATGAAGGGCATGAACCAGGCCAAGGTCGCGACCGAATCCGGCGCGTGGCCCCTGTTCCGCTACGATCCGCGGCTCAAGGCCGAGGGGAAGAATCCCTTCCAGCTCGACTCCAAGGAGCCCGTGACCGACAAGCTCGAGCAGTTCATGTACGCCGAGGTGCGTTTCAAGACGCTCCGCGATTCCGACCCCGCCCGCGCCGCCGAGCTGCTTGGCAAGCAGAAGGAACTGGTGGAGCGACGGTACAAGGAATACAGGTACCTGGCAGACAGGACTTTCTGAGTTCGGTCAGAGTACCGGCAGTATTGGGGCCGTCCCGAAGGGGGCGGCCCTTTTCATTGCGCCGCCGTCACCTGATAGAGGTCGTAGCAGGTCCCCATCGGCGCCGCTTCCCGCGCCGCGCCCACATGAACCGTCTTGCGCGGCAAAAGCATGGATCTTATACTTTCCTCACCTGAGGTGATGCGGCATGGCACCTGCAAAAAAGAAGAAGAAAAAGCCGACGGCTGCCAAGCGGCGCAAGGCGCCGGGCGCTCCCGATCCCCATTTCCTGGCTCATCTGTCCGACGCCATTCTCGAGGAGATCAAGAACTCGGAAGCATCAGGTTCGGGAGATGCCTCGGAGATATCGAAAAAATAGCTCAAAGGGACCTGGAAATGAAAAAAGGACAAGCACCGGTATTGATCGTTCTGCCCTTCGTGGTTTTCCTCGGCTCGTGCGCACGGCACAATGCCCCGCCCCCGCTCGGAGCCCTCGTGCTCCATTCCTCGGCCGAGAAGCTCAGCCTGGCGCCGGGCGTTCCCCTTCTCTTCCCGCCCGAGGGCGTGGATCGCGTGCAGTATGCGACCGCGACGTTCGCTCCCGATCTCGCTTTCGATATATATTACCCTCCGGATTCGGACAGGTCCCATCCCTTGCCGGTCACCGTTCTTGCGAATGGCCTCGACGACGATGAGATACGGCGGGTGGACAACGCAGCCCTCAAGGACCTGGCCATGCTTGTCAGCTGGGGCCGGGCTTTTGCCGCCTCGGGATTCGCAGCGGTCACCTACGACTCGAGGGAGCAACCCCTTCGTCGAGGAGAAGCCCCCAAGGCCCCCGCATCCACCCTCCTCCTTCTGGCCTTTCTCGAGCGCCATGCCGCGGAACTGGGAATCGATGGAACAAAGATCGGCTTCTACTCGATGGGAGAAACGGGCATCGGACTACAGCGCGTGCTTTCGGGAGCTTCCGCGGCCCTGCGCCGGAACTTCCGCTGTGCCACGTTCAACTATGCGGCCCTGGACAAGGATATTCTTCCCGCGACGAAGCTGCCCATCCTCCTCGTGCGGCCGGGACACGCGGATCAGGGGATACTCTTCGGCATCGACGATTGGGCGGGCGCACTCCGGGGCAAAGCCATCCCCGTGGAAGTATGGGGCGTTCCCACCGGCGGCTTCAATTTCGATTACATGGTCAACAACGACGATACCCGCGCCGCGATTTCCAAGATTCTGGAATTCATGAAGCACGGTCTTCTCGACTCAGGTTCGGGCGACGCCGCAGCGCCTCCGAAGAAGTAGTTCGCACAACGCGTCACCGGACCGCATGCCCGACGGCCGGATCCGGATTCCGGACTCCGCTTCCCCCGCACCGAGCGCGGAGCGCTTCGGGATGCCCGGGATCGGCGAGCACAATTTATCGATAAGCAAAGTACGCTTTGAGAACGGACACGAGGCCGGCAACGATCGGAGCTCGCGCTTGCCTTCCCGCGGCGAAAGCTCTAGCATTTACATGTCGACGCGTGAAGGAGGTGTACGTATGGAGACTGTGAACGACATCATTGCCGGCAAGGGAAAGAGCGTGTACAGCGTCGCTCCGGAGTCCACCTTGTTCGAGGCCCTGGAACTGATGGCTGACCGCAACATCGGCGCGGTACTCGTCATCGATTCGAACGACCAGGTGCAGGGCATCTTCTCCGAGCGGGACTTCGTGCGGAAAATTCTGATCAAGGGACGGAGCATGGAATCGACTCGGGTCAAGGAAGTCATGACCACCCATGTCCTGTACGTGGAGCCCTCCACCTCGATCGCAGAATGCATGACCCTCATGACCGAGAAGCGGATCCGGCATCTGCCGGTCCTGTCCGGCGGCAAGCCGGTGGGCGTGATCTCGATAGGCGACGTGGTCAAGGCCCTGCTCGAGCAGCAGGAAAAACTCATCTCGCAGCAGGCATTCGAAATCGGCCAGCTCGAGCGCTACGTGACCAAGAGCCCCTGACCGGAAGCCGCCACGGCTCACCCTCGGGTCTGAAGGGTGAGCCGCGGTTCGGGGCCGCGGACGCGGGGCGGCCGAGCGCCCGGGGCGGGCTCAGGAGCCCGTGCCTCCGGAGCCGCCGGAAGTCATGAACTTGGCCGGATCAACGACAAACCACACGCTCCCCACTCCCTGACCTGTGGCGTCGCCACGCTTCATGTCCTTCTTCCAGTAATACAGCGGATAGCCCCGGTAGGTGGCCTGCACGACGCCGTCGGCACGGGTGATGGTGCCGAAGTCGCCGGCCTTGAGGTTGGAGGGGAGGACGAAATTCGAGGCCGTGAAGGCCGGCCAGTTCTTTATGCAGTCGCCGTTGCAGCCGCTCATACCGACCTTGTCCTTCGTGAAGTAGTAGAGGGCGTTCCCCTGGCCGTCCACGAGGTAGTTCCCGAGCGTGGGGCTCGTTGCGACCATCACGGTATAGGAAGGAGCCTTGAGTACGTACCAGACCGAGCCGACGCCCTCTCCGGTCATGTCTCCCGGACTCTTGTCCTTGAACCAGTAATACAGCGGCCAGCCGTGATAGGTCGTCTGCTTGCTGCCGTCGGTCCGCGTGACGGTGCCGAAGTCGGCGGCCTGCAGCGGGGCGGACACCGATGGCGAAGCGGCGTAGAACACCGGCCAGGCCTTCTCGCAGCCGTCGTAGCAGGCACTCTGTCCGTCCGTGTCCTTGGTGTAGTAGTACAGGGTCATGCCCTTGCCGTCGGTCAGGATCGAGCTCCCGTCGGGAGCCTTTCGGAGCATGATTGAATCCATCGCCTGCGCGACGGCCAAACCTGCAAACACGGCGTACAACAGGAACGACCACAGGACTCTGATGGCATTTCGCCTCATACAGCCTCCCAAATGCGTTGAATTTCAAGGCTGGAATTTAACGAGGGAAGCCTGTTAATACTACTTAATTCGTCAGCAATAACCAGGGCGACCGAAGGTGGGCGGCGTCCCATTCCTGATGGCCGATCCGGCCGTGGCGGGCCGGCTCAGGGAATCAGGACGATGGAACCGGTCGTTTTCCGAGCCTCGAGATCCCGCTGGGCCCGGCTCGCCTCCTCGAGCGGGTAGGTGGAGGAAATCTCGATCTTGACGGCGCCGGAACGAACCACCGCAAACAGTTCGGCGGCTCCCTCTTCGAGCTCGCTCCGGGTCGAGGTGTAGTTGCCAAGGGTCGGCCGCGTGAAATAAAGCGAACCTTTCCGGCTCAGGAGAAGGGGATCGACCGGGCCCACGGGGCCGGATGCGTTGCCGAAGCTGACCATGTAGCCGCGGGGCGCAAGGCAGTCGATGGAGCCGGCGAAGGTGTCGGCGCCCACGGAATCGAAGACGACGGGCAGGCCCGATCCGCCGGTGAGTTCGCGGACGCGGGCCGGAAAGTCCTCGCGGGTGTAGACGATCGTGTGCGCGCAGCCATGGCTCGCCGCGAGGCGGGCCTTTTCGTCGCTCCCGACCGTGCCGATGACCGTGACGCCGAGCGACTTCAGCCACTGACACGCGATGAGTCCGACACCTCCGGCGGCCGCATGCCAGAGGACAGTCTGCCCCGGCTTGACCGGATAGGTTTTCCTGATCAGATACCAGGCCGTGAGACCCTTGAGCATCATGCCTGCTGCCGCCTCGAAGGAGATTTCCTTGGGCAGAGCCAGAAGGCGCTCAGCCGGCACGATGCGAAGGTCGGCATAGGCCCCCGGCGAGCCCGTGCCATAGGCGACGCGGTCCCCCGGCTTGAAGGCGCGAACTGCCGAGCCGACCATCTCGACCAGTCCGGCGGCCTCTCCGCCAAGGCCACTGGGCAGGGCCAGCGGATACAGCCCGCTCCGCTGGTAGCAATCGACAAAGTCGACCCCGATCGCCTTCTGGCGGACGAGGACTTCGTTCGGTCCGGGAGCTCCCGTCTCGAGCTCTTCTAGGGCGAGGACCTCGGGGCCTCCCGTCCTGTGGAACCTGACCACTCTTGCCATCTCAGCCTCCTTGCCGTGCGGAGTCGACTCCGCGCCGGGCCGGCCCCCGCCCCGGTGGAGCCATGCTTGACAGGGGATCGCCCGCCGTATGAATATACAGCCAACATGATGAACCTGTCGTTCGCGACCATCTCCAGCCTCCTCCATCGGCATCACGGCCATCCAACCCTGGGGCCGAGAGGTGCCGTGGCGTAGAGGCGCGACAGTTCGCGCAGCGCGACGGGAGCGCCGGCCCTGGTGGCCGGCGCTCCGGTTTTTTTTGGGAGCAGGTCCCGAGGACCCTTCCGAAACCGAGGCGACGCTCACCGAAGCGGCGCAGCAGCGGGATCGAAAGGAGTCCACCATGCAGGAAGTCAATGTCAGCTTGAGGCTCGGCCTCCCGAAAGGCCGGATGGAGGAGAGCGTCTACCGCCTCCTCGGAGACGCAGGCCTGCCCGTGCGCGGCGACGAACGGGGCTACCGCCCCTCGGTCGGCAGCCGGGCAGACGGCGCGGGCATCGCTTTCGAAACCAAGGTGCTCAAGCCGCAGAACATCGTCGAAATGCTCGCCGCGGGGAGCCGCGACCTGGGCTTCGCCGGGGCCGACTGGGTGCGGGAGCTCGGGGCGGGACTGGTAGAGCTCCTCGACACCGGCCTCGATCCCGTGCGTGTCGTCGCGGCGGCCCCGAACGGCCTCCTTGTGGACGGACGTCTCCCCCGCGGCGCCGCCGGCGGGCGGCGGCTCGTCGTGGCCTCGGAATACGAGAACATCGCGCGCTCCTGGATCGCGGACAACGCCCCGACGGCGCAGTTCGTCCGCTCCTACGGGGCCACCGAGGTGTTTCCTCCCGAGGACGCCGACGTGATCGTGGACAATACCGCCTCGGGGGCGACCCTGCGCGCCAACGGGCTCGCGGTCGTCGACGAGATCCTCGCGAGTTCCACGCGACTGTATGCCTCGCGGGAAGCCTGGGCCGACGAGCGAAAGCGTCCCGCCATGGAGACCGTGGTCCTGCTTCTCAGGGCCGTGCTCGAGGCCAGACGCAGGGTCATGCTCGAGATCAACGTGCCTGCGGAAAAGCTCGAAGGGCTGACCGCCTATCTTCCCTGCCTCCGCGCGCCGACCGTGTCCACGCTTCAGGGAGGCAGCGCCTTCGCGGTGAAGGTCGCCGCCCCGCGGGCCGACCTCGCGGTCCTCATCCCCGAGATCAAGCGGCTCGGCGGAGAGGACATCGTCGTCACCGAACTCGCCCAGCTCGTGCCCTGAGGCGATCGTCATGGAAGCGATGCTCAAGCTCGACGCGAACGAAGGCTTCCCCGAGCCGCCGCCGGCGGAGTACGCCGCCTTCCGGGACCGGGAGGCCGCGCGGCGCTACCCCGACAGCCGCCCCCTGGAACGGGCGCTCGCCGACCGGCTCGGCCTGGAAGCCTCGCGCGTCGTGGTGGGTGCCGGCGCGGACGACATCATCGAACGGTATGCCCGCGTCATGCTCAGGCCGGGTGGGGTCGCTCTGGGCACCGAGCCCGCCTTCGATTCCTACGCGGCCGCGACCGAGCGGGCCGGAGGACGATACGTCGGCCTCCCGAGGTTGCCCGAGGCCCCCTTCCCGGCCCAGGCCCTCGCTGCCGAGGCCCGGCGGAGCCGGCCCGCCTTCCTGGTATTCGCCTCCCCCGACAATCCCGGCGGCGGCGTGCTCGGCCCGGCCGACCTGCTCGAGCTTGCGGACACGGGAACCCCGATCCTCTTCGACGCCGTCTATTCCCCTTTTGCGACGGAGCAGGACGTCTACCGCCTAGCCCCCGATGTTGCCGGCTGCACGGTGCTCGGCAGCTTCTCCAAGGCCTACGGACTTGCGGGTTTGCGCGTGGGCTGGGCAGTCAGTTCGCCTCCGATGGCAGCGCGCATCAGGGCCGCGGGCCCGCCCTATCCGGTGGCGACGACCTCGCTCGCGGCGGCGCTCTGCGTCCTCGATGGCGGCGACGGGAATCTCGAGCGGCGCGTGGTCCGCGTCAAGGCACAACGGGACGAACTGCGTGCACTCCTGGTCGGGCTCGGGGCGCGGTGCTGGCGCGGCGAGGCCAATTTCGTGGCGGCCCGGGTGCGCGACGCAGGGGCACTGGCCGGGGCGCTCGCCGCCCGCGCAGTGCTCGTGCGGACCTGGCCGGAGAAGCCCTCCTGCGCCGGTCTGGTTCGCATAACCTGCCCCGGGGATGATGCGGAGTTCGAGCGTCTCGCGACGGCGCTCCGGAGCGTGAAGGAGTTCATATGAGTGACACTGTCGATCCGCGCGGGAACGGGCGCCGGTGTGTCTCGCTGTGCAGGAGCACCCGCGAGACCACCGTGCTGCTCCGACTCGACGTGGACGGATACCGCTCGCCTGCGACGCGCGAGGAGCGCATACGGGTTTTCTCCGGCATAGGATTCCTCGATCACCTGCTCTCGGTGCTGGCTTTCCACGCCGGCTGGAGTCTCGAGCTGCGCTGCCGCGGCGATCTGAACGTCGACGACCACCACAGCGCCGAGGACTGCGCCCTGCTCCTCGGTGCGGCGCTGTGCCGAGCCCTGGCCGCGGGTCCGACAGTGGAGCGATTCGGCTGGGCCTACGCCCCGCTCGACGAGGCGCTCGCGCGGGCGGTGGTGGACGTCTCCGGGCGCCCCTTTCCCCGGATCGCGCTGGGACTCTCCGGCGGCCGGCTCGGGGGGCTTGGAGCGGACAACGTGGAGCATGTGCTCTCGAGCTTCGCCGTCGCCGCGGGCATGACGATCCATGTCGACGTCGAGCGCGGCGTGAACGACCATCATCGGGCCGAGGCGGCCTTCAAGGCCCTGGCCCTCGCGCTGCGCCGCGCGACCACGCCAACGGACGGCGCGAGCGAAGGCAGCACCAAGGGCAGCGTGGCCCTCGAGACGCTCGATGATTCCGCATTCGAACGGGCCTGGGAGGGGCTCGACGGGACCACCGGTCCGGGCAGGGGGCCCGGTGAAGATGGAGGAGGCACACGATGAATGAGGAACCGAAGGCGACGCGGGAAGGCTCAGGGCCCCGGGTCTGCGTGGTCCGGACGGGCGCGGCCAATCTGGCTTCGGTTGTCGCGGCCCTCAGGAGGGCCGGCGCCCAGCCCCTCGTGAGTTCCGAGCCCGCGGAGCTCCTCCGTGCCGAGTACGCCGTGCTCCCCGGCGTGGGTGCCTTTGGACCCGCCATGATGCGGCTCGCCGAATCGGGGCTCGACCGGGCCCTGCACGCCCGCGTGCGATCGGGCCTGCCGACGCTCGGCATCTGCCTCGGCATGCAGCTGTTCTGCGAGGAGAGCGAGGAGAGCCCGGGCATTCCAGGACTCCGCATCGTCAGGGGGGCGGTCCGGCGCTTCGGAGGGAGCCTCCCGCTGCCGCAGCTCGGATGGAACCGAATCGAGTCTCCCGGTGGGGATGGCGGTCTCCTCGCGCCCGGCTGGGCCTACTTTGCCAACAGCTACCGGCTCTCGGAGGAGCCACCCGGCTTCAGGGCATGGACGGCAGTCTATGGCGAGCGCTTCGTGGCGGCCCTCGAAGGCAGCGAGCCGCACACAAGCGGTCTGCTCCTCTGCCAGTTTCACCCCGAGCTCTCGGGCCCCTGGGGCCTGGCCCTCATCAGGCGCTGGCTCGGGATGAGGGCGGCTCCCGAGGCCGCTCCGCGCGCTGCGGAGGTGTCGTCGCATGCCGTGCAGACATCGTCGCGCGACCTGGCGGCGGCCAGCGGCGCGCTCAGGGTCATTCCCTGCCTCGATATTCGCGACGGGCGCGTGGTCAAGGGAAGGCACTTCGAGGGACTCGTGGATTCGGGTGACCCGCTCGAACTCGCACTCCGCTACGAGGCCGAGGGTGCCGATGAGCTCGCGCTCCTCGATATCACGGCCACCGTCGAAGGGAGGGCCTCGGCCCTGGCCGTGCTCCGCGCGATCCGGGCGGCCATCGGCATTCCGATCGTGATGGGAGGCGGCATCAGGAGCGAGGCTGACGCGGCCGCCGCCGTGGAGGCGGGAGCCGACCGGGTATCGGTCAACAGCGCGGCGGTGGCGGACCCTTCGCTCGTGGAGCGGCTGGCGGCGCGCTTCGGAGTGCAGTGCGTGGTGGTCGCCATCGACGCCGCGCGCGTGACCGTCCAGGACCCACGGGGCGGTCTGGATTCGAAGCCCGCCTGGCGGGTCTACGTGGAAGCCGGGCGTCGCGCGACGGGTCTCGATCCCGTGATTTGGGCGGCGGACTGCGCGCTGCGCGGCGCGGGCGAGATCCTGCTCACGTCCATCGACCGCGACGGCACGGGTCGGGGTTACGACCTGGAGCTGCTCGGCGCAGTGGCCGCGGCGAGCGGCCTGCCGGTGATCGCCTCGGGGGGAGCGGCGGGAGGCGCCGAAGGGCTGCGCCATTTCGACGAGGCTGCGGCCGCCGGCGCGCGGGGCCTGCTCGCGGCCGGGGCCTTCCACCGGGGCGAGCTCCGAATCGGAGACATCAAGCGCCATCTCGAAGAGAGGAAGAGAGGAGTGAGGACATGCTAGTACCGAGTATCGACATCCAGAATGGCCGTGCGGTCCAGCTGCGCGGCGGATCCTATCCTACGCTCGACGTCGGAGACCCGCTCGAGCTCGCCGCACGGCTATCCCGCGTCGGCGAGATCGCGGTCGTCGATCTTGACGCGGCGCGGGGCACGGGCGACAACCGGGCGGTCGTCGAAAAGATCGTCCGCAGCTATCCTGCCCGCGTGGGCGGCGGAATCCGGAGCGGCGAGGACGCGCAGCGGCTGCTCGACGCCGGGGCGCGGCGTCTCATGATCGGCACGATGGCCGAACCCGGATTTCTCGGGCGGTTTCCTCGGGAGCGCCTCATCGCCGCCCTCGATACGCTGAACGGGGAAATCCAGGTCGAGGGCTGGACCCGCGGCACCGGCCGGCGGGCGGAGGAGCGGATGGCGGAATTGTCGCCCTACGTGGGCGGCTTCCTCCTGACATTCATCGAGTCCGAGGGCAGCCTCGGCGGCATTCCGCTTGACCGGGCGGAAAGGCTCATCCCGGCTGCGGGCGGTCTCCGAGTCACCTTCGCCGGCGGGGCGGCGACAGCCGGGGAGATAGCGCGCCTGGACAGCGTCGGCGCTGACGTCCAGGCGGGGACGGCCCTGGCCACCGGCGCGCTCGGCCTCGCGGAGGCCTTCGCGGCCGTCCTCCACTCCGACCGACCGGACGCACTGTGGCCCACGCTCGTGTGCGACGAGTCGGGCCGATCCCTGGGCCTGGTCTGGTCCGATCTCGAAAGCCTCAGGACGGCGCTCGACTCGGGAACGGGAGTGTACCGTTCCAGGAGCCGGGGCCTGTGGAGGAAGGGTGAGGAATCGGGCAACGTGCAGGCACTCCTCCGGGTCGAGGTCGACTGCGATCGGGACGCCCTCCGCTTCATCGTGAGACAGACCGGACCCGGCTTCTGCCACACCGGCAGCTTCAGCTGCTTCGGGGAGGCCGGCGGCCTTGCACGGCTCGAACGAACGGTCGCCTCCCGCGCGGTCGACGCCCCTCCCGGCTCCTACACCCGCAGGCTCCTGGAGGATGCGGCCTTGCTCGGCTCGAAGCTGCGCGAGGAGTCGGCCGAACTCGCGAGGGCGGCGGACACGGAGGAGGCGATTTCGGAGGCCGCCGATCTTCTGTACTTCACGCTGGTCAAGCTCGCCTCCTCGAAGGCATCCCTCGCCCAGGTCGAGGCCGAGCTGGACCGTCGATCACTCAGGGTCACCCGTCGCGGCGGCGCGGCCAAGCAGGCCTACCTTCAGGACGGCGAGGAGATCGCATGGACCGGCTTGCACTGAGAAGAGTCGGGCTCGACGGGATTCCGCCGGCCGGACTGCGGGCGGCGGACCGCGAGGCGGAGACCGTCGCACAGCGGATACTGGACGAGGTGCGCGAGGGCGGGGAGCCGGCACTCAGGAGAATCTGCGAAAGACTCGGGGAAGTCGGACCCGGTGAGGCCCTGTTCCTGCATGAGGCTGCGCTCAGGCACGCGTTGGGCGATCTTGATCGAGAGTCGCGCGAGCTGCTCGAACGCAGCCACGCCCGGGTGCTCGCCTTCGCTACGGCGCAGCGCGCCTGCCTTCTCGACCTCGATCTCCCGCTGCCGGGCGGAAGGGCGGGGCACCGCTTCCTCCCCGTCGCGCGGGCGGGCTGCTATGTGCCGGGCGGGCGATACCCGCTGCCATCGAGCGCGCTTATGACCGTCACGCCGGCGAAGGCTGCCGGCGTCTCCTCGATCTGGTGCGCGGGACCCCGTCCCTCCCGGCCGACTCTTGCGGCTGCCGCGCTCGCAGGGGCGGACGGCTTTGTCTGCGCCGGCGGCGCCCAGGCTATCGCCGCCCTCGCCTTCGGCTGCGGCCCGGTTGCGCCCCGGGACGTCGTCGTGGGACCGGGCGGGCGCTACGTGGCCGCGGCCAAGCGCCTCCTTTCGGGCATCGTCGGGACCGAAGCGCCCGCAGGCCCCTCGGAGCTCCTCATAGTTGCGGACGGGTCGGTCGACCCGGCCCTCGTGGCAGCCGACATGCTCGCCCAGGCGGAACACGATCCCGAGGCCACGGCGGCCCTCGTCACCTTCGCGGATGAAACGGTGCGGCTGGTCGAGCTCGAGCTGGCGCGGGCACTCGCCCTCCTTCCATCGCCCAACGCGGAGGTGGCGGAGCGCTCGCTCGGGCAGGGTTCCTGGGCCTTCGTCGCCTCGAGCCGCGAGGAAGCCTGCGCCGCCTGCCGGCGCTTCGCGCCGGAGCATCTCGAGCTGCTCGTGGCGGAGCCGGAGTACTTCGCGGAGCGGGTGCCGGATGCCGGGGCGGTCTTTCTCGGCCCCGGCTCCGCGGAGGTGCTCGGCGACTACGGGGCCGGGCCCAACCATTGCCTCCCCACGGGCGGGGCGGCGCGCTTCGCGGCCGGGCTCTCGGTACTGGACTTTCTCAGGCCGAGAACCTATCTCCGGCTCGACGAGCCCCAGACCCTGGCCGCCGACGCCGCGCTCTTCGCGCGCATCGAGGGACTCGAGGCCCACGCCCGCTCCGCAGAGCTGCGCCTGCGGCAGTCCTGAGAGGGGCGTCGCGGGCACCGGTACGGTTCCGTTCGCCCGCAGGCCCCCCGGCCGCTCCGGACCAAATGCCCATGAGGCCGGACGGCTGGCAGCCTCGCAGCGGAAGGGTTACTATTGCTTCATTCCCGAAGGAGGCGTGCATGGCAGCGGACAGAGCGTATGGGACCGTCCAGAGCCGGGGCGGCGGCGGCGGAAAGGGTCTGGGTGGAGCGTATTTCCTCACGATCATCGGCGCGGCGATCTACTTCATTCACCTGTCCACGGGGTTCTGGAGCGGGGTCGTCGGCCTCCTCAAAGCCTTCATCTGGCCGCTGTTCGTCACGTACCGCGTGCTCGAACTGCTCCACCTGTAGTCGACAACGAGCCACGGAGCCGCTTCTCCTCGCTATATTTGTGGGTGAGGCCGCGATCAGGACTCGAGCCTTCCGGCTCTTTGGTTCTCCGGCCCGGGGAGGTTCGGATGGATACGTCAATTCGCTCGCTGCTGGGCTCGAAAGCCGAGTACCTGCTGGACTTTGCCAGTCCCAAGATCGCCGCATCCCGGCTGCATCTCCCGGGGCCTGACTGGATCGACCGGATTTTCGGCGCCTCGGACCGCAACAACCGCGTACTGGGCAATCTTTCGCGCATCTTCAGCTCGGGACGGCTCGGCGGCACCGGCTATCTCTCGATCCTGCCCGTGGACCAGGGCATCGAGCATTCCGCAGGGGCGAGTTTCGCGGCCAACCCCGAGTATTTCGATCCGGAGAACATTGTCCGTCTTGCGATGGAGGGGGGCTGCAACGCCGTCGCCTCAACCTTCGGCGTGCTGGGCATCGTGTCCAGGCGCTACGCCCACAAGATCCCCTTCATCGTCAAGATGAACCACAACGAGCTGCTGACCTATCCGAACAAGCACGACCAGATTCTGTTCGGCACCGTCAGGGAGTGCGCTGACATGGGCGCCGCGGCGGTCGGCGCGACGATCTACTTCGGCTCGCCGGAGTCGGGCAGGCAGATCGTGGAGATCGCCGAGACCTTCGCAGCCGCCCACGAGCTCGGCATGGGCACGATCCTCTGGTGCTACCTGCGCAACCCCGCCTTCAAAATGGACAAGGATTATCATCTGGCTTCTGACCTGACGGGACAGGCCAACCATCTCGGCGTCACCATCCAGGCAGACATAGTCAAGCAGAAGCTTCCCGAGAACAACGGCGGGTTCAAGGCGCTCAACAGCGGAACGTCGAGCTATGGCAAACTGGATGAACGCATGTACAGCGAGCTCAACAGCGAGCATCCCATCGATCTCTGTCGCTACCAGGTCGCCAACGGCTACATGGGACGCATCGGCCTGATCAACTCGGGCGGAGCGTCGGGGAGCAACGACCGGGCGGAGGCGGCGATCACCGCCGTCATCAACAAGCGGGCCGGGGGAATGGGATTGATATCGGGAAGAAAGGCATTCCAAAAGCCCATGAAGGACGGGGTCGAGCTGCTCCATACGATACAGGATGTCTATCTGGACAGGTCGATCACCGTCGCCTGAAAGCCGGTTTTTGGCTCTGCCGTCGGCTCTGCCGTGGGTTGCGCCGTGGGCGCTGCCCCTGGCGAGCGAGACGTAGCGCGCCGAAGGTCGGGGCCGTAGTGCTGTCAGATGAACAGAAAGACGGGCCTCTTCGTCGGCGCTGCGGCTTCACTTGTCGCCATAATGAGCTGGGTCCTCTCCACCATCGCCTTTCCGAACCTGTGTACCTGCCCGCCGCTGTCATGCTCACCTGGGGCGTGGCGGAGAAGGCCGTCTTCTCCGCCCGTCTCACCCTGGCCTTCATGGAACTCGAGGGAAAGGAACTCGGCCTCCGAAATCAGAATAATGACTATTGACTCACTGACTCTTCAGTCATTATAATGGCACCATGAGTCGCAGAGAACAGAAGAGCCAGACTCGGTCCCTCATCCTGCAGGCGGCGCTGAGACTCTACGCGCGCACGGGTATTGGAGCGACGAGAAGTTCCGAAGTGGCCGATGAAGCCGGCTGCGCGCATGGGACGGTTTTCCTGCATTTCCGCAGCCAGGAGGAGCTGCTCGCCGCGGTGATCGAGGACTTCGGCATGCGCATCGCGGCCCGCCTGCACGAGCTTGCCACCCGGGGAGCGGGACTGCGCTCGGTACTCGAGGCCCATCTCCAGGGTTTGGCGGAAAACGAGGACTTTTACGCTCGTCTGGTCTCAGAAAGCCCCACCCTGCCCCGGCAGGCGAGAATCACGCTCACGATGATCCAGTCCACGATATCGCAGCATTTCGAGGAAGCGCTCGCTGCCATGTCGACGGCCGGCCCGCGGCCTGCCCTCCATCTTATGTTCAATACCTGGATCGGTCTCATACATCACTATGTCGTCAATCGGGACAGCTTCGCCCCCGGACAGTCGGTTTTGCTTCAAAAGGGGCCGGAGCTGCTCGATTTCTATGTCGGCTTGATCGGCCATGCGGCCGGAAGGGGAGAATCATGAAACAGTGTATCGCCTGCGGTATGCCCATGGAGAGGCCGTCGGATTTCGCCATGGCTGATCCGTCCAAGGACTACTGCGTCCACTGCGCCCGCCCCGACGGGAGCATGCAGTCCTACGACGAGAAAGCGGCCTCCATGGCGGCTTTCCTGACCAAGACCCAGGGCTTCGACCCGTCGGCCGCGCTCGCGTCGGCCAAGGCCATGATGGCCCGGCTGCCTGCCTGGCAGGGCCGGGCTTAGGCCTCTCCCGAGGATTCGCCGTGCGGCCGCGGCGGGGTTGCCGTGGCCGGCAGGCAGGGGATCCGCGCTAGCGCAGCCCCGCCGTCATGAGGTCGTCCATGCGCCGCAGGTGGCGGGAAAGGTCGCGCGCAAGATTCATCACGATGAGGGCGAAGGTGTTCAGGTTGCGGTGATAGATCTCGTGCAGGGCACGGTTGCTGATCATGGCCACCCTGGTGGCCTTGATCGCCGTCACCGTGGCCGCCGATGGCATGACGTCGAGAAGCTCCATCTCTCCGAAGGTGTCCCCCTCTTCCAGCTTGACGATCGGCACATGGGCCTTCGATACGCTCACGCGCCCTTCGAGGATGAAGTAGACGCGATCGTTGGGTTCCCCCTCCCGCATGATAGCGGAGCCCTCGGGATACCGGGCCTCCTCGAGCAGGGGCCGTATCCGTTCTATCTCCTCGGGCTCGATGCCGCCGAACAGAGAGTACTTCTGCAACGCGGCCAGGTTGACCATGATTCCGGACCATAGCACGGGTCCTGCCGGAGGGCAAGGGCGCCCGGTATCCCGCAGCTGGAGGCGCTTGCCGCCCTGCGCCTGTTCCATATACTTCGACGGTGGGGGGCAGGACATGGTGCAGCGCTATTCGCTAGTCGACGGGAGGATCATCCCTGCCGAGGAAAACCACCGGATCACGTTCTATGTCGCGCCGGACGAGGAGGAGCGCCGCTCGATCCAGAGCAGCTACGGGATCGATGCCCATGACCTCGGCTCGGCTCTGGACCCCGACGAGCTGGGACGGATCGACGTGAGCGACGAGATGACGGTCTTCATCCTGAAGACACCGCGGAATTACAGCTCGGAGGACCAGCTCCTGTTCACGGTCACGTCGATCGGCCTTTTCCTCCTCCCCGACCAGCTGGTCGTGGTCACGACCGATCCGGTGGAGCTCTTCGACGACCGGGTGGTCCGGAAGGTCCTGGACGCCCGAGATGTCGTGCTGAAGATCCTGTACGGCATAATCGCCCATTTCCTCGGGCACCTGCGCGTCATCAACATGCTGTCGGACTCCCTGGAAAAGCGGGTGAACGCCTCGATGGGCAACCGCTATCTCCTGGACATGTTCACCCTCGAAAAGAGCCTCGTATATTTCATCAACGGC
>DATJQN010000222.1:0-12093 GCA_035505775.1 Rectinemataceae bacterium
AAGCTGGAGAAGATCGGAAAGGCGATGACGAAAGCCTCGCTCTGCATGCTCGGCGGCTCGGCGGCCAATCCCACGCTTTCGACGATCAAGCACTTCCGCGACGAATATCTGGAGCATATCCGGGATCATCATTGCCGCTCGGGCAAATGCAAGGATCTAGTGCTGTATTCGATTGATCCGACCAAGTGCATAGGTTGCGGGATCTGCGCCAGAAAGTGCCCCGTGCCCTGCATCTCGGGTGACACGAAGCAGCCTCACGCCATCGACGCGGCTCGCTGCGTGAAGTGCGGCGAGTGCTACAAGGCCTGCAAATTCGGCGCCGTGGTCAAGAACTGAATCGGAGTAGAGGAGAATTCCAATGGTCAATGCGAAGATAAACGGCATACCGGTTCAGGTGGCCGAAGGAACAACCATATTGGATGCGGCGCGCAAGGTGGAAGTCCGCATACCCACGCTCTGTTACAACGATGATCTGGAGGCTTGGGCCGCGTGCGGCATTTGCGTGGTCAAGAATGGCACGAACCCCAAGATGATCCGCGCATGCTGCACTCCCATCGAAGAAGGCATGTCGATCATCACGAACGATGCCGAGCTCGTGCAGACCCGCAAGACCGTGATCGAGCTGATTCTCTCCACGCATCCGGATGACTGCCTGGCCTGCCCCCGGAACCAGGAATGCGAACTGCAGCGGCTGGCCGCGGAGTTCGGGATCAGGGAGCAGCCTTTCCCCAAGCGGCTGCGCGACATACCCGTCGACGACTCCACCGGCTCGCTCATTCTCAACCCCGACAAGTGCATCCGCTGCGGACGCTGCGTCAAGGTGTGCCAGGACATGCAGAATGTCTGGGCCATCGAGTTCCTGGGCCGGGGAGAGAAGACCCGCATTGCCCCGGCCGCGGATGTCAAACTGGGCGAGGGACCCTGCATCAAGTGCGGACAGTGCTCGGCCCACTGCCCGGTCGGCGCCATCTACGAGAAGGACCAGACCGGCGAGGTCTGGGAGGCCCTGATGAAGGAAGGCCCCGAGGCGAAGACCTGCGTCGTGCAGATCGCTCCGGCCGTCCGCGTGGCGCTGGGCGAGGCCTTTGGCCTTCCCGCCGGCACGAATCTGACCAGGAAAATCTACACCGCCCTGAGGCGGATGGGCTTCGACCTCGTATTCGACACGAATTTCGCCGCGGACCTCACCATCATGGAGGAGGGGACGGAGTTCGTGAAGCGCTTCGCGGCGACGGTGGGTGGGGCCAAGGCCGGCTCGGGCACCGAAGGTCCGCTACCCCTGATCACCAGCTGCTGCCCGGCCTGGGTCGACTATCTCGAGAAGTACTACGGAGACATGATCCCGAGTTTCTCCACCGCCAAGAGTCCGCAGCAGATGATGGGCACGATGATAAAGACCTACTGGGCGCAGAAGGCCCAGGTCGACGCGGCAAAGATCTACTCCGTCTCGGTCATGCCCTGCACCGCCAAGAAATTCGAGAACAGCCGGGACAAGACGATGTTCGCCTCGGGATTCAAGGATGTCGACGTCAGCATAACCACCCGCGAGCTCGCCCGGATGATCAAGCAGGCGGGCATCGATCTGCTCAATCTTCCCGACGGGGAGGCCGACAGCCCGATGGGTCCCTACACCGGTGCCGGGGTCATCTTCGGCGCGACCGGCGGCGTCATGGAGGCGGCCCTGCGCACGGCCTACAGCCTCCTCACCGGCGAGGACCTGAAGGATGTCCAGTTCACCGGGGTCCGCGGCCTGTCCGGAATCAAGGAAGCGAGCATCCATATCAAGGGTACCGAGGTCCGCGTCGCCGTGGCCCACCAGATGGGCAACATCGCCCAGGTCCTCGATATGGTCCGCAAGGCGAAGGCCGAGGGTCGGGAAACGCCCTGGCATTTCATCGAAGTGATGGCCTGCCGGGGAGGCTGCGTCGGCGGCGGCGGTCAGCCCTACGGCTGCACCGACGAAGTCCGCAAGCAGCGCATCCGGGGCATCTACGACGACGACGAGCGGTCGGAGTACCGATGCTCCCACCACAATCCCTTCATCAAGCAGGTTTATGCCGAATTCCTGGAGAGGCCCGGCAGCCATCGGGCCCATGAGCTCCTGCATACGCACTATACGGCACGGGATCTGTACCTGAAGTGAGGCCTGACGGGCCCGCCTCGGCATGCCGCTCCGCGTTCGGGGTCGCATGCAGAGGCGGGCGGTCCGGCTACTTGACCGTGAGGCGGGCGCGCTCGATGGACTCCAGATCGAGCCGCTTGAGCTTCTTCCGAAAATTGACGGAGCTGTCGGCGAGGACGAGATTGAGGTAGGCCATCTGCCTGCCGATGGCTTCGCGGTAGAGATCCCGATCGATCCCGTGACGGCGGGCGAAGTGGGCGCGACAGCGGGAGGATACCTCGCCGAGGGGGCCGTCCAGACGCGCCTGCGTAGACTCGTAGAAATCGGCCGTCTTGCGCAGGATGTCGAACGCCGTGCCGTAGCCCTCGATTCTGGCCTCGAGGAACTCGTAGTAGAGGAAGAGGAGCTTCTCCAGGTAGGCCCGGTCGCTCATCTGGCCGAGGAGGTCGGCCGAGGCCAGGATCGCGGCGGCCCGGCGCTCGACGTCGTCCTCGAAATGCAGCCCGATCCAAGTTCTGCCGATATCCGTGCCCAGGATGATGCGGCCGATACGCTCGGCGCGTTCGGTGCCGATGCGAAGCTGCCCGGCATGGCGGAGCACAAAGGCGACGGAGCGATCCACGTGGGTCTTGGTGTACTTTGCACCGGTACCTTCGGTATCCCCCTCCTCCTGGATGTAGCCTATGTCGTGCAGCAGGGCGGCCATGAGGATATCCTCGAAGTCCTCCGATCCGAGCGCCAGACCGTCGAGAATGCATCCGTCTGCGAGTCGAGCCGCCGCCGAGAATACCTGGAGGGTGTGAAGGTGGTTGTGGTAGTCGGTCGAGCAGGGCCGGTAGCCCGGGAAGCGTCCTTCAAAAACGCTGCGAACGAGGCGGAAGCCGTGCGCGATCGGCGAAAAGCGGGAGGCTTGGAAGGCATCCCGGTACAGCCTGCGTGCCAGGCCGAGCACCGCCGCCTTCCGGTTATGGTCGAGAAGATCCGCGAGTTGAAGCTCGCCTTTTGATCGTTTTTTAAACATTGGCTCACCTTCTCATGCGGCCATTGGAGCTTGTTCTAATATACATCAAATGCACGAAGAATCACGGGATCTGACGATCTCAGCCGGCTGCTGTCTCATCGCGCCCCACGACGATCGTAATCTGGCGGGCCGTCTCCGCCCCTTTGAGGCTGCCGACGAGACCCCTGACCGTATTTGCGACAATTTCGGCCACGAAGGGCACCAGGGGAAGCTCGACCCCGTCACAGAGCACTCGTACCTCGGTATGCACGATGGGCCTCCAAAAAGTCGATTATTTCGGGAATTGCGTGGGGATCGAGGCAGGCTGTTCCGGCGAGCGCCTTCACGAGACCGGCGTCGGAACTGAGTACGAGGTCACATTCCTGAGCGGGACGCTTCAGACCCTCGGGTCTGTCGGCAGAGCCCGCGAGCCCGACACGGATGCATCCCTCGACCTCGGCACCTTCCATGAAAATGTAGTCCAGGTCTCCGCATTCGCGCAGGTAGAATGCCCGGTCCTGCTCGGTCGGGGTGACCGAGAATCGGGCGACCCGTGAGTCGCCGACATACAGACTCGTGACGGCTCCGGCGTCGAGGAAGAGCGTGGAATCCTTGCCGTCGAGCGACACGTCGGCATCATGCCGGGCGCGCTTCACCGCCGCGGCGCTGAGGCCCCGCCTCCGGCACTCTTCGAGCGCAGAGACGACAAATGTCGTTTTGCCGCTCCCCGACCAGCCCAGCACCGAGACGAAGCAGGTTTCCCGGCTCATGGCTGCTCCGGGCTGCCCCGATACCGCTTGACTTCGGACCGGAGCCGCTTGACGCCAAGGCGCCGTTCTCTGGAGGCCCTCGTGGGACGGGTCGGACGGCGCCGTTTGGGAATCAGGGCGGCTCCGACGACGAGATGCTCCAGCCTCGTGTAGGCTGTCTCCCGGTTCCGTCCCTGCTCCCGCTCCTCGTCGGCCGTCACGATGAGCTCGCCCGAGACCGTCAGCCTGCCTTCCAGGCGGACACGCACACGCTCGCGCTCCTCCTCGCTGAGTCCTTCGATCCGGTCGAGCGGGATGCGGAGTATCACTTTCGTGTTTACTTTGTTGACATTCTGGCCGCCCGGGCCTCCGGAGCGCGCGAAATCGACCTGGGCGCCCGACCTGATGGAGCTCGCAATGAGATCACGGCGCATCGTGCGGCCCTCCCGGCAGCGGCACAGCCCGTCGGAGCCTGAGACGGGAAGCGGCGCCCATGCCGAGCCCGCCCGTTCGCGGCTCCGGATCGGCGACGTCGATGTGGTCTCCTCTCCGCAGCGAGAAAAACCCCTGCCGGGCCGCATCATTGTCTCCCGTGGGCGCCGAAAGAGTCAGCAAGCGGCCCCCCTCACACAGAATATAGCGGACACGCCCCGCCTTGTTGAGCATCGGGTCGGAGACGAGCCGGGCATTTTGGATCTGGCTCCGGCTCGCCCCCGATACCGAACCGGGGGATCGCGCGACCGTTTCAGGATCCGGACTGTCGCCCGCGCTACGAAGCGGAGTGCGAACGGCAAACCAACTGCATTTTACCGATTGTCGATCGAGCCCGGCGAGTCCGGCGAGGGAGGCCAGCGGCTCCGGGGGATCCCAGGACGTGTCGAGGTGGCAGCTCCTCGTGGCCCCCGCCGCCAGGATGGGGCAGAGGTAGGTGCCGGGGCAGGGAGCCACGATCTCCAGCCCGTCCCGAACGAGGAGGTCGTGAAGCTCGAGAGTCTCGCGGCATGCCTGCAGGGTTGCGGGTTCCACCACCAGCAGGAGGCCCCCCGGCGAGAGTGTGGAGATTGCCGATCTGAGCAAGCCATGGCGCCGTTCGAGGCGGTCGGCGTGATCCTTCCAGAGCTCGTTGAGGAGGTGTCCGGCGACGACGAGATCGTAGGGACCTCCAGGGATGTCGAAATCGAGGGCCAGATCCTGCACGAGAACCCGCGTCGTGGGATGCGGCGGCGGACCATGCCTGCGGCCCGCAAGTCGATCCGCAAGAGCCAGGGCGCGTGCGCTCCCGTCCACCAGTGTGAGCTCGGACGCACCGAGGTCGGCGAGGGCCGAGGCCATGGGGCCGGGGCCGCAGCCCAGATCGAGGACCCGTTTCGGAAGCTCGGACTCCCCGGAGAGAATCTCCTCGAGGAGGAGGGCAGTCTCCATATACGATACGGGCCAGTAATAGAGGAGGTAGGCGCCGAGCGCGCTTTCCTGATCCATGTAGGCGGACCCGGCAAGCTCCCGTTCGCCGGTGAGCCCCCGCTGCAGTCGGACGAGTGCCGCGGAGATGACTTCGAGTTCGGGCCTGCGGAGCGGGGAAACGGGCCGGGACGAAGCGGGGCGGTCGGACGCGGCCAATTCGCGCCACAGGGCGATCAATTCGGGCAGGCGCAGCGCAAGACGATCGGAGGGGCTCGGGCGAGATTGCATCGCGGATACTCGCGCGCAGTATGATCCATCGGTCCCCGCGGCACAAGCATGGGTCCCCCGGAGTTCGCTGCGGCGAAGGGCGATTGACCTCATTCCGGGCCTGCGGATAGGGTAGGTCGGGGCCTGATCTGGCCAAGCGCCCCATCAAGGAGTCTTCATGAAACGCCCCCTCGTCGCGGCACTGTCAGGCATACTGTTTCTGTTCACGACCCTGGGCATCGCCGCCCAGGCGGCCGGGGCAACTGCCGCGCCGGCGGCGGTTCCGGCCCAGAGCGCCGATTCCCTCGCCGCCTACTCGAAGGCCAGCCCGGCCTGCCTCGCTGTCCTCGCGAAGGCGCAGGCGCTACGGAATGCCGGGAAGTGGCGCGCCGCCTTTGACACGCTCGCCACCTTTGATCCCAACAACAAGGACCCCTTTGCGCTTGCCATGGAGACACGGCTCTGCATCGACGGCTTCATCCAGTCGGAGCAGTTCCAGTCCTTCACGCTGATAGACCTGGCGACCGGTCAGACGCTCGACGCGGCGCGGGAGAGCGGGAGCGACGCCCCATCACTTCCCTTCGACCCGCCGACACTGGCCGCGGCGCTGGTGAAAACGGGCATAAGTCTTCCGCCGGTCCTGTCCAAAGTGCTGGGCGACTACTATTACTCGGCCCAGATCGAGTACTCGGGGAATTGGATCATGAGCGATGACGACGCCTACGCAAAAGCGCTTGAGAACTACCAAGCGGCCTATGCGGGCGGAGTCTTCGACGCCGACAGCCTCCAGAACCTGGCCGAGCTGCTCATGAGAACGAACAGAACCGCCGAGGCTGCGCCGATCTTCCAGAAGTCCATCGACCTCAATCCCGGAAGCCCGACCGCTCGATACAACTACGCGATCTGCCTCCTCCGTCAGGGCGACCGGACGGGAGCCCTGGATCAGCTTGACAAGGCTCTCGCACTGTTCACCGACCCCCAGCCCCAGTTTGACACGCTCAGTCTGGCCGCCCGTACCGCCGCGGACGCCGGCGATCCGGCCCGATCCGAGGCCTATCTGAAACGGGCAGACGCCCTGAGTCCCGATGCTCCCAATGCTGGCGTGCTTCGCCATGAGATCGCGGTGGAGCATGGGAATCCGGCGGGCGCCAACGCGGCCGCCGACGCGCTGATGCCCAAGTACGCGTCCAATCCCGGCGTGGTCCGGGCCCTCATCTCGACTTGGTATTCGAATGGCGATCCCGCCTCGGCCCGGGCCTTTCTGGAGCGGAGCATCGGGGCGACCAGCGACGACAAAAGTATCGGGACTCTCCAGTTCTACCTCGCAATCCTCCTGGTCCAGGGCACGCCTTCGGATGCGGACATGAAGACTGCGCTTTCGACCATCGACGCAGCCGTGGCCCACATGGAGAAGGTGATGGACCCTTCAGATCAGTTCTTTGCCATCGCGCAGCAGCTCAGGGACCACATCTCGCCGCCCGCGACGCCGGAAGCTACCCCACAGGCGTCGCCGCCGACGCAGGCGTCCTCCCCGGCTGCACCGGCGCCGACGACACCCTAGGCGCCATTGCCGAAGCGCCTTCCCCATGAGTAGTTTCCTGCCATGGTGCCCGCCGCGAACGCAGCCGGCGATGCGGCTCGGCCGAGGAGGAGACTATGGTGAAGGAAGGCGATACAGCACCGGCTTTCGAGCTGGTTTCGGACAAAGGCGCCACGGTCACGCTGTCCGCACTGCGCGGGAAGACAGTCGTGCTCTATTTCTACCCCCGGGACGACACGCCGGGTTGCACGACCGAGGCCTGCTCATTCCGTGACTCCTGGGCCCGGGTCGAGGCCTCAGGCGCCCTCGTCTTTGGCGTCAGCCCCGACTCGCCGAGTTCGCATGCGGCGTTCAAGAGCAAGTACTCCCTCCCCTTCGCGCTGCTGGCGGATGAGAGCACTTCAGTCCTGAAAGCATACGGCGCGTATGGAAAGAAAATGTCATTCGGCAAGGAAGTCGAGGGCGTCATCAGATCGACTTTCATAATAGGCCCAGACGGCATTATCAAGAAGGTTTTTCCCAAGGTGAAGCCGGAGGGACATGCCCTCGAAGTCCTCGAGGCACTGAAGGCCCTGTAGCTGTAGTTTCCCGGCTCCGCGTCTCCGGCGAGCTTCACTCCGGTGAGGGTGAGACAGCGCAAGCCGATCTGGGTCTACCGTTTCCCTGCCAGGTAGGCCCGCAACGCCTCGACCACGAGTGCGTGATCTTCCTCCTGGGGGAGTCCTGAAACGGTGACCGTCCCGATGGGGCCCGTGCCGCGGAGGATGATCGGGAAGGCGCCGCCATGCGGGGAGTATTCGAAGGCACTCACGTAGTATTTCGACTCGATGCCTGTTCCGTCCCTGGCCAGCGATGTCCCGACAGCGAGAGAGCTCCGGCCGAAGCGCGACACCACGCGATTTTTGCGGATGATCCAGGCATCGTTGTCTGCGCTTGAGCCGGCGCAGGCGAAGTGGAACAGCTGCTGCTGACCACGGCTGATGTCGATCGCAATCTGCAGGCCGCGCGTTCGGGCGAGTTCGACGAGCGAGAGCCCGAGGGCGAGAGCATCATCGTTGGAAAAGTGATCGAACTGGAGCTCACGCTCCTCGTTCCGAATGCGTTCGAGCACGGTCTCATACTCGGCCGCCGTCATCGCGCCTCCTTCGCGGCCCGGAATGCCCGACCGCACTGGCCATATTCTACGACAGTGGAGCGTGCAGCGCAAAGCAGGGAACCACAGCCAAGCCGCCAGCGTACGATGTTTGGTCCCGGATCCGTCAGTATTCTCGAGCAGGGTTGCCAAGCGAAGGGATGACGCAGATGGCAGAGCCCTTCGATATCGCCCGACGACGAGGGCGCCGGAACATGCTCCTCCTCATGTTCCTGATGAACACCAGCTTCAACTTCCTCATATTTCAGCCCGGCGGGCTCGCGAATCGCAAGATGTCCCTGCTGCACCTGGGGCCTGAACAGCCGGCCACGGCACTCTCGGTGCCCTTTCTGGCCAACGCCTTTCTTGGAATTCCAGTCGGGGCGCTCGCCGATCGATTCGGCGCAAAGCGGGTGATTCTCATCCGGGGCATCATCGCCATGATCGGCAGCCTCGGGAGAATCGGGAGCGGTGGCTTCATTTCGCTGATTCTGTGGATGTTTGCCCTTGGAATCGGGCCCGCGCTGCTGAACGCCAACATCTCCAAAGTACTCGGTTCATGGTTCGAACTGCAGGAGATGGGCAGGGCCAAGGGCCTCTACATCGCGGGGGCCAATGCAGGCATCACCCTCGCCCTTTCCACCTCGGCGCTTCTGACCTCGGTCGTCGCCGCCTTCGTGCTTTCATCCCCTGTCATCATTCCCCTCGGTGGTCCGAACCTCGACCCGGTCTTTCTCCTCATCGGCTCGGGGTACCTGGTGTTTTCGACGGTGACGTCGCTGATCCCGGAATTGGGAGTCGCTCGGGGAAACCGCGAGGCGGGCGCCGGCGACTAAGAGTCGGCCGGGGAAGAGGTCGACGTGCTGCTGTCCGAGCCTTCTCCCGGGACCGGGGAGGCCATTACGTCAGCCAAGACCGAGTTCTTTCTTCTGATTCTCGCGCTATCAACCGTCGCCGGCTCGGCGCTCAGCCTCGAGGACGCGAGTCACCTGAGCCAACGAACCGGCCTCGGTTCCCCGCCACCGGAACTTATGGCGCTCGCGCCGCTTGATCGGGATCAAGCCGTGGATTACCTCCTCAGCCGCATGAGCACGGAACCTTCTCTTCCGCCTCCTGCCTGGGCCCAGCCACCGTATCTCACGGCTCCCGCCAAGCCCGGTCATCCGGCAGACGTGACTGATCGGAAGGCCTTTCAGCTCGAGGAGGATGCGCGAAGACAGGAATTGCGTGTGTGGTTCGTGGATGAACTCGTTCACTCACCTGCGCCACTTTCCGACAAACTCCTCCTCTTCTGGCACAACCACTTCACATCGAGTCTCGAGAAGACCAACTCGGCCGAGCTCATGCTGGAGCAGGATCTCCTGCTGCGGAAATACTCATTCGGGCATTTCGGCGATCTCCTCCGGGCGATCAGCGTCGATCCGGCCATGGTCATCTATCTCGACGGCGAATCGAACGTGAAGGGGAAGCCCAACGAGAACTATGCGCGGGAACTTCTCGAGCTGTTCACCGTGGGGGAGGGGCACTACACGGAGGACGATATCAAGGCGGCGGCGCGGGCCTTCACGGGATGGATTGTGGATCGCGCACAGGGCCTGGCTCGCTTCGTGCCGAGCCGGCATGACGACGGGATGAAGACCTTCCTCGGCCAGACCGGCCCCTGGAAAGGCGAGGACATCATCCGGATCATTCTCGAGCAGGACAGCTGCGCGTACTTCATCACGCAGGAGTTGTGGACCTACTTCATTTCACCCGCTCCTGACCCGGATCAGGTTAAACGAATCGCCGCGGACTTCAAGGCCTCCGGCTATGACATCCGTGGTCTTGTGCGAGAGCTTCTGACATCCGACGCGTTCTGGGCTCCCGGGAATCGCGCCGTGCTGGTCAAATCTCCAGCGGAGCTCCTGATCGGGTTCATCCGAAGCTGGGGCATCACCGGCTATGATCCCCGTCGGATCGCCGGGGAGCTCGGCCGGCTGGGGCAGGATCTTTTCAATCCTCTCAGCGTCAAGGGTTGGCCCGTCGGCGAAGATTGGATCGATGCGAGCACCCTGCTCGAGCGGCGTCGCGACCTCTCCGAGCTCAGTCAGCTCGTGCGTGCGCAGGCCCAGGCGCCTGAAGGGAATCTCGAATGAGCGGTACCATGCGTAACACGGGAAGAACAGCAAAGAAGTGGATGGCGCGCGTCCCGGTCGGGGCGAGCGATCTCCGGAATCCGGCGCCGAGAATCCTGTACCTGCTTGTAATGATGTCGGCCATCGCGTTGGGGGCTGCCGCGGAAACAGGGACTTCCGGCGCGGCCGCCGCTACCGCCGGCGTGGCCGCTCCAGTTGCCGCCAGCGCTGCGACGCCGGCGGGAGCTATGCAGGTGAACAGGACCCTGGTCCTGATCGAGCTCGCCGGAGGCAACGACGGACTCAACACGGTCGTGCCCTGGGCGGATCCGCTGTATGCCTCCGCGCGCCCCGGCCTCGCGCTTGCGGCAGACTCCGTGCTCAAGCTGAACGCTTCGCTCGGATTGCATCCCGCACTCGCCCCGCTCCTTGATTCCTGGAAGGCGGGGGATATGGCGATCGTGCTCGGCGTCGGATATCCAAACCCCAACCGGTCCCATTTCAGGTCGATCGCCATCTGGGAAAGCGCCTCCGGATCGGATCGTGTTCTGGACGACGGCTGGCTCGCCCGCCTGGCGCAGTCCGAGCCGCGATCGGCGGGGTTGGCCGCAGATTCGCTGATCCTGGGGGAGACCCATCCCGGACCGCTTGCCGGGGCCGGCATGCACAACATTACTCTCGACAACCTGGACGGTTTTCTCCGTGAGGCCTCCCAGCTTGGAACGGACCGGGGGCCGCCTCAAGGTGGAACTGCCCGCATCTACGCGGTCGAAGATGACATCTCCGTCGCGGCCGCCGAGCTGGCCCGGATCAAGCCCCTCATGCGCGAGCCCGCAGGGAATTATCCCGACACAGCTCTCGGCAGGCAGCTGAAGCTCGTGGCGCAGCTTCTGGCTGCCGGCCTCAAGGTGCCCTACATCAAGCTGACGCTCCGGGGATTCGATACGCACAGCGATCAGCTGGACAGCCAGGCACGCCTGCTCGGCGAGCTGGCCTCCGCCGTGGCCGCCTTCCGCAGATCGATGATCGAGGCGGGAACCTGGAACGCCGTCCTCGTGATGACCTACTCGGAGTTCGGCAGGCGCGTCGCGGAAAACGGCTCGGGAGGTACCGATCACGGCACGGCGGCGCCCCTGTTCCTCTGGGGTGGGCGGGTACGGGGAGGCTTCGTGGGTACTCAGCCCTCCCTCAGCGATCTCGATCAGGGGGATCTGAAGTACACGACAGACTACCGGAACATCTACCGCTCCATCGCCGACCAGTTCCTCGGCGTTCACGATGCCGCGTCCCTCGAGCGCGCGATACCCGGGGTGTCGGGCGAGCTGCCGCTGATCAAACCCTAGCGCGCCGGCCTTCATTCTGGGCACAAGGGTATGACGAAAGTCGCCCTGGTACCTGTGCCGGTGCCGGAGGACAGGGACAGTCTGCCGTGGAGCTGTCCGGTCAGGGAGCGGGCGATACAGAGGCCCAGGCCTTCGGTCAACTCGGCGAATCCGAGGCCGTCATCCAGGACTTCGAGGTTGAGCTCCTCCCGGGAGCTGCGGAGCGAGACCGAGATGCGACCGGAATCTCGATTCCGGAATGCATGCTTCAAGGAATTTGTCAGGAGTTCGCCCAGGATCTGCGCCATGGTAAGCACAAGGCTTCCCGGCAACATGAGATCTCCGGCCTCCACCTGGAGATCGACCTCCGTTCCTCCGGAGACATGGCCCTGCCTCAGTAAGTCCCAACAGAAGTTCCTGAAGTAGGACTCCGCGTGGACAAGCGA
>DATJQN010000223.1:0-4670 GCA_035505775.1 Rectinemataceae bacterium
GTTCGCGGCCGCCGGACGCGAGAGAATCCAGCTAACAGGGAGGCATCATCATGGCCGATATCCCGGCGCGGCCCGCCATCGGATTCAAGCAGTTCTTCGGACTGTCGCGGATGACCCACTCCGTGCTCGACGTGGCCCACCCGGCCGTCGGAGGAGCGCTCGCCGCGGTGGTCCTGGGTGCGGCGCCCTCTGCCCGCGTCATCGTCATGGGACTGCTCGCGGCCTTCGCGGGCTACACCTCGGTGTTCGCGCTGAACGACGTCATTGATCTGAAGGTCGACCGCGAGAAGATGGCCAAATACCGCGTGGAGCATGAGAGTTTCGATCTCGATTCCATGGGCCAGCGTCATCCGCTCGCCCAGGGCGGACTCAGCTACGGTGCGGGAATCGCGTGGGTTGTGGCCTGGGGGCTCCTCTCCCTCGTGCTCGCCTTCCTCCTCCGCCCGATCTGCGCGGGACTTCTCCTTGCTGCCGTCCTTCTTGAGACCCTCTACTGCAAGCTCCTGCGGGTCAGCCACTGGAAGGGACTCCTGTCCGGACTCATGGTCGGGGTCGGCGGTCTCGCGGGCGTCTGGGCGGTGACGCCGAGCCCCCGGCTCGGGATGCTGCTCGTGTTCTTCGCCTGGGCCTTCACCTGGGAGGTGGGCGGAAGGAACATACCGAACGATTGGAGCGATTTCGAGGAGGACCGTCATCTCGGCATCAGGACCGTTCCGGTGCGCTACGGACAGCGAGCGGCTTCCTGGATTTCCTGTGCGTTCGTCACGGCCATCGCGCTCCTGAGTCTCGCCTTTCCCTTCGTGACACCCATGCCCCGCGCCTGGCTGTATCTCGTGGGGGCGGCGATCATTGCCGTCGTCTTCCTCTTTGTTCCCATCGCCCGCTGGCTCCGCGATCAAACGGCGGATTCCGCCCTCCGTTTTTTCAACATGGCCTGCTTCTATCCCCTTGCCGTGTTCGCCGTGCTGACCCTGAACGTCCTGCTCTAGCCGGGTTCCCGCCAAGGGGGAGCCGCCGGCGGCCGCAGATGCGGCCGCTGGCCATGCGCGGGGCCCTGCCGTCGGCGCCGCTGCGCCGGCATGGGCCGGCGGAGATTGACATTCGCCGACCCTCTGCGACACTATTCCCCCACGCTCGCCATTCGGTATCGCAGCCTCACGGAGCAGTTTCCATGCAGCTTTCGGTCAAAGACGCAGCCGCTCTTCTCACCGTGCCGGAAAAGACCATTTACCGCTGGATCAAGCAGGGAAGTCTGCCCTCGCATTACGTGAACGAAGAATACCGCTTCAACCGGTCGGAACTCCTGGAATGGGCGACGGAACAGGGTATCCAGCCGTCGCCCGATATCTTCTCCGGAGAGGAAGGCGGCGGCGCAGCGCTGCCGGATCTCTCGCAGGCCCTCGAGGCCGGCGGCATAGCCTATGATCTCGCGGGGGAGAACCAGGCCGAAGTGCTGCGCTCCCTCGTGGACCTCCTCAAGCTTCCCGGGGACGTGGACCGGGACTATCTCTACGAGGTGCTCATGGCCCGGGAAACGCTCGGTTCCACCGGAATCGGGGACGGTATAGCGATACCCCATGTGCGGAACCCCGTCGTGCTGCAGGTGTCCCGACCGACTCTCACGCTCTGCTTTCTCGCGAGACCCATCGACTTCAGGGCGATCGACAACAAGCCTGTGGACACGTTGTTCGCCATCATCAGCCCCACCGTCAAATCCCATCTGCATCTGCTCTCCCGGCTCGGCTACGTGCTCCGCAACGGCGAGTTCAGGGAGGCGGTGAGGAGCCGCGCCGGGCGCGAACTGCTCATGCGCTCCCTTGCGGCTGCCGAGTCCTCCATTGCCGAGCCGCCGCAGTCGGGAGCGGGGGAGGGGCGGCGATGAAGTCCCCGCAGCGGGCCGGCCGCCCGGCCCGGAGCCCGTACCATCCATGACAACGCTGCTTGTCCTCCCGGCAACGGTTCTGGCCGCGGTCAGCGGCCTTCCCGGCATGCTGCTTCCCCGCCGGGGCGCCGTCGCGCAGCGTATCGCGACCGTACTCATGCTTGCAGCCGCCGCGCTCGGCCTTGCCGGCGCCCTGTTCGCCCTCGGAGGGGCGGAGGGCTTCAGCCTTGCCCTGCCCTGGCCCGTAGTCCAGGGTGGTGCCTTCGAGCCTCCCACCGTGGCGACGCTGGGGGAAGGCCTGAGCGTCGGCATAGGGCTCGACCCCTTGAGCGCCTTCTTCCTGGTGCCCGTCTTTCTCATCGGAGGCATCGGCTCCGTCTACGGTCTCGGCTACTGGCCGCAGCGCCGCAATCCCCGCAGCGCGCGCGGTCTGCAGCTCTTCTGGGGCCTGCTCACCGCCGGCATGGCCCTCCTTCTGATCTCCAGACACGCCCTCTCCTTCCTCCTGGGCTGGGAGATCATGGCCCTTTCGGCATTCTTCCTCATTACCACCGAGCACGAGCGGGAAGAGTGCAGGTCGGCCGGGTGGATCTATTTCATCGCCACCCATATCGGCACCCTCCTGCTATTCGCCTTCTTCGCGCTCTGGAGGCTCCGGACCGGTTCCTTTGCCCTCGTCGCCCCCGGCCCGGGCAGCCTCGGCGCGGGCACCGTGGGACTCCTCCTCGTCCTGGCTCTCCTCGCCTTTGGCCTCAAGGCCGGCATAATGCCCCTCCATTTCTGGCTTCCGGGCGCCCACGCGAACGGCCCCAGCCATGTTTCCGCCCTGCTATCGGGCGTCATGCTCAAGATGGGCGTGTACGGCCTCATGCGCGTGTTCGGTCTGCTGACCGACAGCCCGCCGGTGTGGGGCTGGCTCATCCTCCTGCTTGGAGCCGCCAGCTCCTTGTTCGGCGTGCTCTTCGCGATAGCCCAGCATGATCTCAAGCGCCTGCTCGCCTATCACAGCGTCGAGAACATCGGCATCATCTTCCTCGGACTCGGGATCGCCCTGGTGGGCCGCTCGGAAGGCCGGTGGGAGCTGGTGCTCCTCGGCATGGGAGGGGCCCTCCTCCACGTCTGGAATCACGGCCTCTTCAAGTCGCTCCTGTTCCTTGGCGCGGGCTCGGTGATTCACCGAAGCGGAAGCGGCCGCATCGACCGTCTCGGGGCCCTGGCCAAGGGCATGCCCTGGACGGCGGCCCTGTTCATCGCGGGCGCCGTCGCAATCTGCGGTCTTCCCCCGCTGAACGGCTTCGTCAGCGAGGTACTGATCTACGTGGGCGCCCTGCATCCCCTCGTCGACGGGAGCATCGGGCCGACAGCCCTGGCCGTCGTCGCACCCCTTCTCGCCATGGTCGGGGCTCTTGCGGTGGCCTGTTTCGTCAAAGTGAGCGGAGTCGTGTTTCTCGGCGAGGCGCGGACAGCCCTCCGGCCGCGGCGCCCGAACGCGGGTGAGGAATCACCGCCGACCATGATCGGCCCGATGCTCGCCCTGGGCCTCCTCTGCCTGTTCATCGGCCTGGCACCTGCCACGCTTGCCCCTCCGCTGGAGAGGGCGGTGCAGAGCTGGAGTTCGGCGAGCATTATCCCCGATGCGACGGGCACGGGACCGGCGGCCGCTCCGGCGGCAAGGCCGATGGCGGCGCTTGCGCCAGCGCGGGCGCCACGGCCTGGCCTCCTGGACCTGATCCCGCTCAGGCAGATCGGCTACGCCTCCGCCGTCCTCGCCCTGCTGATCGGTCTGTCCCTCGCGGCAGGACGTTTCCTCTCGCGCCGCGCGCCGCGCGTTCCCACCTGGGACTGCGGCTATGCGGCGCCCACCGCACGGATGCAATACAGCGCTTCCTCGCTTGCCCACACCATAGTCCGGATGTTCTCCTGGATACTGAAGCCTCACGACAGAGGTCCCAGGGTCGAAGGAGCCTTTCCTGCGGCATCCTCCCTCGAGAGTCATGTCGGCGATGCGACACTCGACCGCGTCATCGTTCCCTTCGGCGAGCTCCTGGCCCGTCGGTTTAGCTGGTTCCGGAGATTCCAGCAGGGCCTTGTCCAGTCCTACCTGCTGTATGTCCTCGTCGCCCTCCTCGTGCTCATGGGCACGCTGATCCCCTACCGGGACATCTGGGCCGCCGTAGTGGGCCGGTGAGTCGAGGGAGAGCCGCATGGAAATCATTCCGCACCTGCTCGTTCTGATACTGTTCCCGCCCCTGCTTCTCGGGGTGATCAACAAGACCAAGGCGCTCTTCGCCGGGCGGACCGGCGCGCCCCTCCTCCAGCCCTATTTCGATATCGTCAAGCTTCTGAGGAAGGGCATGGTGCTGAGCGGCAGCACGACCTGGGTTTTCCGCGCCGGCCCTCTCGTCGCGGCCCTGTCGGTCCTCTGCGCTGGCTTCCTCATCCCGCTCGGATCGGCCGGAGCCCCGGTCAGCTTTGCCGGCGACTTCATCCTGTTCGCCTACCTGTTCGCGCTCGCGCGGTTCATGACAACCCTGGCCGCGCTCGACACGGGTTCCGCATTCGAGGGGATGGGCGTCTCCCGCGAATTGACCTTCGCCTTTCTCTCGGAGCCGGCCCTTTTCTTCGCCCTGCTCGTGCTGGCCAGGAACGCCGGCTCGCTCAGACTGGACGCGATGCTGCTCGGGCCCCTCGGCGGCATCCCCGCAAGCTCGCTGGCGCCCTTCGTGCTCGTGGGCCTCGGCCTCTTCATAGTCCTCCTGGCCGAGACCTGCAGGATCCCCGTGGATGA
>DATJQN010000224.1:0-12158 GCA_035505775.1 Rectinemataceae bacterium
TAGCAATTCGAGATAGAGATCGCAGATAAACGTGCCCTTCGAAACGAGCTCAAGTACCGACGCTCCGTTTTCAACTGTGGCCATGAGGTCGAGAAGTGCGTCGAGGCCGCGATCGCGAAACGCGACAATTCCGAGATCGATTGCGCACAGCTCTGTCCCTTCGATTCTCCCTTCGTCCTCAATTGTTTTGACATCAGCCTTCTGCAGATAATCCCGGACGCGGCCCGTCGCAGGATCGAACACAAAGACCCCGTGCCGAGCCCCCTGCTCAAGCTGGGCAGGCGCCGCAAATCCACAGAGCGGCGCGCTCTCGAGGCTCAGAAGTTCTGTTTCGAAATCGACAATGACATCGCCTGAAGCAACAATCAGCTCCCCATCCCGCCACGGATAGCGGAAGAAAAGTGAAAGTTCCTGGTCAAGAACGACAGGCTGTACGACAGAACTCGAGGCGGCGGGGACTGGGGCGAAGAGTTTAGCCTCCGGATAGTAAGCCGGAAGCCGACGTGATTCCCCTCCCGCGTGGAGGAGCAGAATCCGCTTATCCTTCAGGAGCCGCCTGGCCCGCTCCGGGCCGCCGCCGCTTATCCATTCCGCAGGGCTCGATCTCAGACCTTCGAGCTGTGCCGCATATTGATACAACGCCCAAAGTGTTCCGCCGCCGGAGCCGACTCTTCCCCGTGGAGGATCTGGGTAGACCAAAAAGCTGATTTCCCTCGGGTAGAGCCCATGCTCCCTTCGCCTGGCAATGAGGCGTTCGAAGACTCTGGCTTGCCTTTCGTCCGGGGCGGTAATGATGCATGCGTCAAAGATCGGCATTTCGGTATCCTACTCTGCCCGACAGAGACGAGAAAGGGCTTCAACCCACTTGGAACCCTTGTGGGGGACAGTGCTGCGGGCTCTTGCGGGGACAGTGCTGCGGCTTCCAGGGCTGCCTCGTTGGGGACAGTGCTACCTCCGGCAGCGAGGGCTTCGATGCCGCGCCAGCCTTCTGCGTCGCAACCGCTCAAGAGTGTCCGGCGAGCTATTTCTTCCTGTTCTTGAGCAGCTCCGCAAAGGGATTATAGGTCATGCCATCGTCTTCACGTGGTGGAGAAGTCCGACCGCGGCCTGGTTCCTCACGATGACTTGGCGACCTCGAAGGCTGCACCGCAGGATGCCCCGGAGTCCGAGCCCGAACTCCGGGTCCGGAATCTGCTGGCCGATCACCATTGCGCGTGGCCGAGGGTTCTGGCTGCTCCGATCCTGGTCGACGCGCAACAAGTACCCTCCGTGGCCTGTCGTGCGTGCCGATTGCCTCTGCACGGCCGGAGACAGCTGTCTCCCCCGAGGGCGCGAGCTCCGCCGCACGGATGCGAGTCTTCGCAGAATGACCCTGCTCTGTCCCTCTCGAAGCGTTCGGCCCGTTCGCTCGCAGCACTGTCCCCCGGTTGCTTGTCCCCCGGTCGTGGGTTTGGCCCGCGCTCTTGAGGGAGAGCCCGATGCGCCGCCTGACCGTGTCGAGGGAGATTATGCGAAATTCGCGAATATCCCCGACCTTTAGTACTTCCATCGGATCCTTCACAAAGCGATCGGACATCTCCGAAACATGGATCAGCGCGCTCTCTTTGATGCCGATATCGACGAAGGCCCCGAAATCGACGACGTTCTTCACCTTGCCGGTCACCTTCATGTCTTCCGCCAGGTCTTCGAAGGTCACCACTCCTTTTTGAAGCAGCGGAAGGGGAAAATCGTCACGAGGGTCTCGGTTCGGCTTTTTGAGCTCGGAAACGATGTCGTCAAGGGTCGTGTCGCCGACCCGATGTCGCGTCTTCAGTTCCTCTTTGAACTCACGCGTGGGCTCGGCGCCGGATCGCACGAGTTCGAGGACCTCTTGAGCAAGCGCGTAGTTCTCGGGATGAACCCAGGTGTTGTCCAGCAGATTACCGCTCTCCGGGATCTTCAGAAAGCCCGCACACTGCTCAAAGGTTTTTTCCCCAAGACCGGGGATCTCCCTGAGCTTGTCCCTGCTCAGGATGGCGCCCTTCTCGTCGCGGTATTTTACGATTTTCTTGGCAAGCCCGGAGTTGATACCCGACACGTACTTGAGCAGGGAATGGCTGGCAGTATTGAGGTTGACGCCAACACGATTCACGACCGAGCCGACCACTTCGTCCAAGGAATCCGACAGATTTTTTTGGTTCACGTCGTGCTGATAGAGCCCCACGCCTATCGACTTCGGGTCGATCTTGACAAGTTCAGCGAGGGGATCCTGAAGCCGCCGGCCGATTGAGATGGCCCCGCGAATGGTCAGATCGAGCTCGGGGAACTCCTCCCGCGCAACATCGCTCGCCGAATAGACCGATGCGCCGTCTTCGTCCACGACGGTGAACGCGCACTCGAGGGAACCTTCGCCGATGGCCGCCGCGACCACGAGCTGCGTTTCGTGACTCGCCGTTCCGTTGCCGACGGCGATCAAGCGAAGCCCATGCTTCTTCACCGCCTCCGCGATCGCCTTTTTCGCACCCTCGGGATCCCGCTCTTGGTAGATGATGAAGTAGTCGAGGAACTTGCCTGTTTCGTCCAGCGCGGCGCATTTCGTCCCGGTGCGTATTCCAGGATCGATGCCGAGCACGCGGGTTCCCTTGATCGGCGGCTGCAGAAGCAGATTCTTGAGATTCTCGGAAAAGACCGTAATCCCGTGATCGTCCGCGGCGGTCGATGCGTCCGCCCGTATCTCGCGGAGTACTGCCGGGCTGAGCAGTCTCCGAAGGCCGTCGTCAATCGCTTCCCGGTGGTAGCGATTGGCAACCCGACACCGCGACTGAAGGAGGTCTGAGGCGGCATCCTCATCGACCGAAAGACTCACCTCCAGCTCACCCTCCCGCTCGCCT
The DNA here is from genome assembly GCA_035505775.1 of Rectinemataceae bacterium. Taxonomy (GTDB): domain Bacteria; phylum Spirochaetota; class Spirochaetia; order Treponematales; family Rectinemataceae; genus JAJXZP01. Next base: position 2,871 of record DATJQN010000224.1, read on the forward strand.
CGGTTGATCGCCAGAATGCGATGGGGGCGAAGCACATTCAATGGCTCGGAGTAGTCCCAGTAGGTCTGATAGGTCGATTTGGCCTTCTTCTCATCATCCCCCACGCCTTTGACAACAAGTCGCCCGAATGACAGGTAGGCCTGCTTGATGGCAGCTCGATTGTCCGGGTCCTGCGCGACCCGTTCGGCCAGTATGTCCATGGCACCCTGGACGGCCTCCCGGGCGGTTGCTACGCCGAGTTCAGGATGTTCCGGCACTTCTCGGATAAAGGAAGGCGCCGCCTCGTCGACCGCTGCTTCATCACCCTCCAACATGATCTGGGCCAGCGGCTCGAGGCCGCGCTCCTCTGCCAGCATTCCCCTGGTCTTCTTCTTCTTTTTGAAGGGGAGCCAGATATCTTCGATCTCCGCCAGGGATTGAGCCTTGAGAATATTCCCGTAGAGTTCATCGCTCAGCTTGCCCAGGGCAAAGACGCCGCGTATGACCTCGAGCCGTCGTGTCTCCAGATTCCTGAAGCTCTCGAACTTGTGCGCGCAGTCCCGGACTTGGACCTCGTCGAGACTGCCCGTGCGCTCCTTTCGATAACGGCTTATGAAAGGTATGGTGCAACCCTCGGCCACAAGGTCGATCACGGCCGAGGCCTGACTCGGCCGGACGCCAAGCTCCTTCGCGATTCGTTCGATGATGGCCGGTTCGTCGATCTTCAGGCCGTTGATCCGATCTTCGGTCAATTCCATGGCGGCTACGGTAAGCTTATCCGGCTCCAAAGATCAATAGAGGGACAGTGCTTGAACCTTGAGATCCGACAATGATCGCTTCGGGGACAGTGCTTGATTGCATGGTACGCCCCTCGCGTCGGTGCTATACTCCGTTGGGCAGAGTCATTTCACGGAGCGAAAAGATCGCTTTGACATTATGGATATAATTGCTATAATCAGGTGGATTCTCTATTAGGATGGATCATGGCAAAGAACGCCAAGAAGGTCAGGATCTTTTCAGCGCTTGAGGTCGCCAATCTCTGCGGTGTGGTCAATCAGACGGCGATCAATTGGATTCGGAACGGCTACCTCAAGGCATTCACGACTCCGGGCGGGCAGTATCGAATCTACGCCGAGGATCTCATGGCCTTCCTCGATTCGCGCGGGATGCGGGTACCTCCGGAACTGGAAGAGCGGTTCAAGGATGACGTGGACTGGTCCTCCATCCTTGTGGTGGACGACGATGCCGAGCTCAACGATCTGCTCAAACGATGGTTTGAGAGAAAACTTGGCTCGTACACCATTCATCAGGCCTATGACGGTTTCGAGGCAGGCAGACTGCTCGCGGAGAAGCGACCGGGCTTCGTCGTGCTCGACATCGATCTTCCGGGCGTCAACGGCCATGCGCTCTGCCGCAAAATCAAGGAAGATCCGGTGTTCGGCAAGCCATTCATCATAGCCATGACCGGTTTGGACCGCCCGGAAGAGAGCCAGGCAATTCTCGCTGAGGGGGCGGATGCCTTCTTCGCCAAACCCTTGGACTTTGATTCCGTGGCAGCGTCGGTATCCGAACTCGCCGGGAAGGCCAAGGCGCGTGATGTCGAGTAAGGGACTCGTCCTCGTCGTCGAGGATGAAGACTCCATTCGGCTGTCCCTTCGGGATTATCTTGCAAAGAAAGGCTATGACGTGCTCGTCGCGTCCGATGGCGTCGGTGCGATCAAGCAACTCCTTGATTACCAAGTGGATATCATAGTCTCCGATTACCGAATGGAGATACTCGGCGGCGACTACTGGATACGATTCCTTCGCGCGTACTGTGCCAATAAGCGCATCATCATTACATCCGGCTTCCTGCGACCGGACTTCGATATTCCCTTCGAGGTTGTATACAAACCCTTCGATTACGAACAGCTCGAGTCCCGGATAGGGGCCCTGCTCAGCGTCCCCCCTCCCGGCATCGCCGAAGACTGAGACCTCCGATGGACCCCAAGGCCGCGTTTCGCGCCGTCGTGACGGGTCGAGTTCAGGGGGTGGGATTCCGCTACAGCGCGCGACGAGAAGCCCTCCGGCTCGATCTTCGTGGCTGGGTGCGCAATCTTCCCGACGGCGCCGTCGAACTTTGGGTCGAGGGGGACAGAGCTGCGGTTGTAGAGTTCAGGGCATGGCTAGATGAGGGCCCGCCTGGGGCCTGGATCCGCGAAGTTCTCGTCGAGCCACGAGATGCGTCCGGCCTTTATCCAACGTTTTCGATTGAGTTCTAGCAGCGAGTACCAGCACTGTCCCCCTTCGTGCGCTTGTTGCAGCACTGTCCCCATGGCCGCTGCACTGTCCCCGTCGCCCTGTCCCCGTCGCCGCGACCTCGCCATAGCTCTGTCCCTTTGCCCATCCAGCCCGCGTTGCGTTTTACTGTATATGGCATTATATTTTCTGCCGATAATGAAATCGGTAGAGCATAACCATTCGGGGGCAGCCCATATGGCACCGCGCAGCATTTCGGACGTCATTCATTCGCTCCCGAAAACCGAGATACATATCCACGCCGAGGCCACCGTCAGCTTCGAAAGCTACTTTGCCCTCAATCAGAAGTACCATGCGGACCCCTCCCTCAAGCAGCCTTCGGATTTCCGACGATTGCTGGAGATGGACAGCCTCGGTGTCATGATCAAGAACTTTTTTTATCTTCAGTCGCTCTTCCGCGCCCCGGAGGATTTCAAATATGTAGTTTCGGACGTCCGCGACTATGCCGCGCGCAACAATATCCAGTACCTCGAGCTCTTCGTGGCCCCCTCCATGGTGCTCAAGCGCGGTGAGATCGATTTCGCCGGCATAATGGATCCGCTCGTCGAGGGCTTTTCAGCCGTCTTCGCCCAAGGCGGGCCCGATGTACGCCTTCTCGTAGACGTTTCTCGGGCCTTCGGTCGGGAAAACGCGGAAAACAACCTCAAGCAGCTACTGTCATATCGCAAGAAGCGCTCCACGGATCGAATCCTCGGCATCGGCCTGGGCGGACAGGAAGCTGGCAATCCCTGCCTGGCCTACAGGGCCGTCTTCAAGCGGGCCCACGACGAGGGTCTGCACGTAGTCGCCCATGCGGGCGAGGAAGTCGGCCCCGAGTCCATCCGGGACGCCGTTGTGGAACTGGGTGCGGAACGCATCGGTCACGGAACTTCGGCCATTCAGGACGAGTCGCTCATGGACCTCCTAAGAGAGCGCGCGATTCCCCTCGAGATCTGTCCCACGAGCAACGTAGTGACGGGCAAATACGTGCACACGTACGAAGAACACCCGATGAAAACCTTCTATGACCGGGGCCTGCTCGTCACCCTCAACACCGACGACCCGGTTCTCTTCGACGTCGAACTCGAGGATGAGTACCTATCCGTGGCCGAGCGTCTCGGGTTTGGAATCAAGGGCATCGAGGCCCTGCTCCGAAACGGCATCCGGGCCAGCTTCATGGATGAGGCGCAGAAGAAGAAGGCATCCGTCCGTCTGGAGTCGGCGATCGCCGCTCTTTCCTGATCCCTCCCTATTCGCTCATCATGACCACTGCAAGCGCGCCCCGCCCCGCGTTCATTCCCACGACAGCGGAGATCTCGGTCTGAAATAGGGCCGGCATTCCGATCCGTTCCTCGATCAGTCCGGCGAGCCGACACGCACCCTGGGGGTCATGGGCATGTACCACGGCATAGTTGCGCAGGGGGGCGCGCCTGTTTCGAGCCTCCACCATCCTGACTATCTTCCTGAGATTGCCTGAAACGCCGAACGCGGCTCCGTAGAGTTTCGAGCGTCCATCGACGTCGAGCGACACAATCGGCTTCACGTTGAGGGCCGAGCCCAGCGCGCCTCCGAATGCGCTCACCCGGCCGCCCCGGACCATCGAATCCAGCCTCCGAACGCTGACCAGAATCTCCGCTTTCCCAAACCATTCGGGAAGTCTCTCGCAGAGCTCAGTGAAGCTCTGTCCCTCCTCGAGGAAGGTTGCCGCCCGCAGCACGACGAGTCCGAGCGACCCCGACAGCTGTCTGGAATCAAAGACCCTGATGCGCTCGGGATCCACCGCCTGCGCAGCTCTGAGGCTCGCCTCGAAAGTTCCCGACAGGGGGGCGGCCACGTGCAGGGCCACGACATGGCCGTAGTGGCTGAGCAAAGTTCGGTACAGGCGCTCGATGCCCGTCGCAGCGGGCTGCGAGGAAACAGGGTAGACGGTCGATGCCTCCGCACGGTCATAGAATGTCGCCGGGTCAAGGGTCAGACGATCCAGGTACTCGTCCTCGCCAAAACGCAGAAAGAGCGGAATGACGTGGATGTGATATCGGTCCATGAGCTCGGCGGGAAGATCGCAGGTCGAATCCGTGACCAGGGCGATCCGGTCGCCACGCTGCGCGGCCTCGGCGTCTTCGCGCTGGCGCCTCATGTCGTCCACTTTCTGCTCGACGAGCGTTCCCATCCTCGCCACGACATCGTGTACCGCTGTGGGCCGGTCCGTGTGGATGTGCACCCGCCCGATCCGCCCTGAACCGGCGACGATCAGGCTGTCCCCAAGCCCGGCAAGTTCCGCCCTGAGCGCATCAGTGTCGATCCGTCCACCTGATACCAGGAACTCCGCGCAATACCGCGGCCCCTCGGGAGAGCCATGCTCCAGCTCTGTCCCCTCGGCCAGGGGGGTCGGGACCGGCCCTGCTCCCCCCGGCTGTGCCATGGCCGACGGCGCTGCCCCGGAGAAGTGCCCGGGCATTGTCGAATCGACAGCCTTCGGGTCGCGTGGTGCACCGGGGCCTGAATCGGCGCTGGAGCCGCGCTCGAGGTAGTTGCGTGCCCCATGCACGAAGGCCACGAAGCCGCTCGCCCCCGCGTCGACCACGCCCGCCCGCCTGAGCACTTCGAGCTGGTTTCTGGTCGCCTCGAGCGACCTTCGCAGGGCGGGAAGGGTCGCATGAAACAGTTCGCGAAAGTTCTCGGCGCCGGAAAGTTCATGTCGGAGCGCCAGGGCCCAATCATGTATTACCGAGAGGATCGTACCTTCCACGGGCTCGGTTATCGCCTTCCTGGCGCTCTCGTAGGCGTGCTCTATACCGTGGACGAAGCGGGAGAGGCTGACCGTCGTCGCTCCGGCAACCGCATCCTTGAGGCCACTCAGAAACTGCGCGAAAATCACTCCCGAGTTGCCGCGAGCGCCCGCAAGTGCGGCATCCGCCATCGATGCCATCGTGGCCGAGGCGGAATCGGAGGCTTCGATCGTCTCGACTGCATGCGTGAGCGTGACCGCCATGTTGGTGCCGGTGTCTCCGTCCGGCACCGGGAAGACGTTGATTCTGTTGAGTTCGTCCTGCGCATCGCGCAGGCTCTTGGCACCTTCGCGAAACGCTCCGTAGAGATGATGTCCATCAAGCTCGTTCACTCTGCCTCCGTCCCCTGCGCGTCCGCTGCTGTCCATCCTAGCGCACCGCGAGCCGGACATGAAGCCGCTTGTTCCTCATGGGGAAGCCGCCTTCCCGAAGACCGAGGCCAGAGCATCCTCGACAATCGTGACACTCGTTTCGTTCGGGATTCCCGCGGCTCGAGCCATGATCCGTCCGTCGGGAGCGACGACCAAGGCGGAGATGGTGGATCGATCCCTGGCTCCCACGGCCATCGCGAACGGCTCGACGTCGATATACAGCGTCACCGTGGCCGCCCGGGTGACCGCATCGGGAATTCCCGATCGCATGCCACCGTCGATTACCCCTCTCATGAATTTGTAGCCAGCCCCCACCGTCGGCAGCTCCCAGACCTTCAGGCCCGGGAACTTGGTACGCAAGCGGACGATTTCCGGCTTCCAGGCCTCCACTTCACGCTGCTGCCGGCGCTGGAAGGCCACGAAAACCAGGGCTGCCGGCGCCCCGAAATCGCCCGGCAGGCTGACCGTCTGCCCCTCAAGGTTCGTGCCCTGTATCGAGGGAAAGGCGAGCGCCGCGTCCCCGAGAAGAGGCAGCACTGTCCCCACCACGAGGGACAGTGCTGCGAACGGCCAGCGATGCAGCAGCTTCATGTCGATGTATGCTCCTCTTTGTCAGGCATGAATATACTGAGGTGCGCCAGGCGCCACAAATGGTCCGCTCCGAGACCTCGCCAGCGCCCCCGACTCGGCAGGGGGAACTCCCGCCCAGCCGGCAGCGCTTCAGACGCGTCGGCTATTGTCGAGTGATGAAGCTGTTCGTCTTGCGGATGATCACGAAGGGCACCAGCTCGTTCAGGGTCTGTCCCTCCACGGTCCGTGAGGGTCGCTGGCGATAGGTCATGTTGAGATCGATGTCCAGATTCCAGGGCCGGATTCGCAGCGTGAGTCCGCCGGTGCCGCCCAGCCCCAGACTGGTCGCACTCCCCATGAGGGTGAAATCACCCTCGACCGAGGCGCGGATCGCCAGCCACTCGAACAGCCAGGCTTCCAGGGAGGGGGCGATCGTCCCTGCGTACAGCGCATGATCGATTCCGACGTTGTTGTCCTGCTTCAGCACCGCGAAGATCCGTCGCTGAGCGAAGGCGAAGCTGAGGGTGTTCTCGATGAACAGGGGTGCGTCCACCGTATCGAGGGCCTGGAAAGTGACCGTACTGATGCGGACGGTTTTCTCGGTCGACCAGCCGCCGAAACTGTCGAATACGATCGACGAGTCCCGGTTTCTAAGGACGAGTCCGAGGCTCGGTGCCATGCAGAGGTAATTGTGGGTCGGATCATTGCTCGCTGCGCCATTGCCTCCCACCTCGGAGGCGAGCTGCCGGGCCTGATCGTAGACGGTCATGCCGACTCCGAGGGACAGCCCAGGCACAACCTCGTTGCCAACGGTCAGAATCCCCCCGTAGGCGTTCGGATTGGTCAGCGCGGACTTGGTACCCAAGGGGGCATAGCCGGTGATCTGGTTCTTGTAGTGGTAGGCGAAGCCCTCCACACCGACGCCCCAGTTTTTCCCCAGCGGGAACCGGTAGCCCAGGAACTGGCGGACGTCCTGTTCCACGAGGCCTATCGGTATGCCGTTCGATTGGAAGCGCGTTTCCGCCTCGTTCATGTTGACGAAGACCGACGAGAGCGTGATCTGGTCGGTATCTATGATGCCGAGATAGGCGGGATTCTCGCTCGGCAGGTATTGCTCGCTCATGGCCTTGAACTTGGCGGTCACGAAGGTCAGCTTGTCGAGGTAGGCTTGGACGGCCGCGTTGGTGGGGTCGATGGCCTTCGCCCGCTTCAACTGCTTCTTGGCATCCGCCATATCGCGCTTGTCATACGAGTCTATGGCCTTCGAGAAAGCCACGATCGCCTCTTCCCTCTGCGCCGGCGTGGCTGGCGCGGCCGGCGTGGCCGCGGGGGCCGCGGCGCTCGGCGGAAGGACAGCCACCGAGGGTCTTACCTGCTTGAGTCCCTTGAGCGCCGAGGCGGCGAGAGTTCGGCTCATCTTGTCGTAGTCCGAGAGGGGCCCGAGACGCTCGTCCGTCCAGACCACGGCGCCTGTCTCCACACTTATCATCCGGCAGGAAACCAGAACCACGGTGTCCATATCCACGATCGCGCCGAACAGCAGATAGTCCGCCGCGAGGAGCTTGCCGGCCTGCATCTGTTCGCTCGGGTCCGCGGCCGCGCTCAGCGCGAACTCCATCTCCCCGAGGATCGCGTCCCGTCGGTCGCGGTCGATGAGAACCAGGCCCTTTGAAGCGTAGAGATCGGTCGCGATCATTTCGGCAAGACCCTTGCCGATGTACTTGAGCTTCGGATTGTCGCTGGTGACTGCGAAGTCCCCGATGGCCACGCGCGGCAGCTGGGGAGCCGCCCACAACGAGACGACGCCAAAGAACAACACCGCCAGAAAACAAGGGAATCGGCTCATGGATGCTCCGTAGCCGGCCGGAAGCCGGCGCGCGTTGTGCAGCACGGAAGCGTCTGAACTACAGAAAACCCTCGGCGACTCTGGGGAGATCGATCTGAAGTATATGCTCCGCCGGGGAAGAGCGCCATGAAAATCGGAGCGCCTTCGTGGCCCGCCATCCAGCCTCGGTGGCTCGGGCCGGGGTCCTCGCTCGCCCCCGGTGCATGCCGCTCTCCGGCCTGTCACGCACAACGACTCGCCTGTCGTGCCGTCGCTCTGGGGCTTCTCCTCCCGCCGATGCCCTGTCAACAAAAAAGGCCCGGCAGAAAGCCGGGCCTTTCGCTGTCGAGCGACCGACGGGAGTCGAACCCGCTTCACGAGCTTGGGAAGCTCGGGTAATACCGGTATACGACGGTCGCTAGTCTCGTCTGTCGCTGTCGCGACACCATCTATAGGTAACCGTCGTTTGCCGACGGCGCCTTCCTCGTTCCACCGTCGTCATACGACGGTCGCTGGTCTCGTGTGTCGCTGTCGCGACACCATCCGCTGCGATGCACTCTGACTATACCTGCGACGATTGGCGACGTCAAGATTCCGGCCGCTTTGGAACTTGAGAACCGGGGAGGACCGGACTACACTTGTCGACGAGATCAAAAAACGACGCCGGGTCGCTTCGGTGTCCCCGATGGATCGGCGTCACATCCGCGAGGTAAACATATGGGGAAAAAACTGAGCCAGGTCATCCGTGTCGACGAGGAAAAGTGCGTCAACTGTCACGCCTGCATCGCAGCCTGTCCGGTGAAGTACTGCATCGACGGCTCGGGCGACAAGGTGAAAGTCCGTCATGAGCTCTGCATCGGCTGCGGCTCCTGCATCGAGGCCTGCTCCCACGAGGCGCGCTCGGGCATAGACGATACGGAGGCATTCCTGGCCGATCTCGCCGGTGGGCAGCGGATGATCGCCTTCGTGGCCCCGGCAGTCGCGGCGCGCTTCCCGGAGAACTACCTTCGGCTGAATGGCTGGCTTGCGAGTCTCGGGGTGGAGGCCTTCTTCGACGTGGCCTTCGGAGCCGAACTGACCGTGGAGTCCTACCTGCGGCACATCGATGCCGCCGCTCCTCCCCTGGTCATCGCCCAGCCCTGTCCTGCCATCGTCTCCTATATCGAGATCTATCAGCCCGAGCTTCTGCCCTACCTCGCGCCGGCGGACAGTCCCATGCTCCACGCCATGAAAATGGTGCGGACCTTCCACCCCGAGTGGAAGGACAGGAAGGTCGCCGTGATCTCGCCCTGTGTGGCTAAGCGTCGCGAGTTCGACGCCACGGGAATAGGTGACTACAACGTCACGCTGGAGGCCCTCGCCCGCGTCATGAGCGCGCGGTCGGTCAACCTCACGGCCTTTCCCGAGCTCCAGTTCCAGACCCCGCCCGCGGAACGAGCGGTGCTCTTTTCTTCCCCGGGCGGCCTTAAGGAGACCA
>DATJQN010000225.1:0-3622 GCA_035505775.1 Rectinemataceae bacterium
GACCACATGATCCACGAGGGCCCGGTGCAGGGTCACCGCGGATCCTTCGGCGAGCATCGGCACGATGGTGGACAGGGTCCCGTTCCTGGCGGTGCTGTAGCAGGCAATTATGCTTTTTCCGAGACCGTCGCTGCCCGCCACGGCCCCCTGGGCGGTGTCCGACTGCCCGCCGGTGCCGGAGTACTGCGCGCTTCCGATGGATTCGCTGGCAATCTGGCCCGTCAGGTCGACCGAGATGCAGGTGTTGATCGACACCATGCGGGAATTCTGGGCCACCACGGCGGGGTTGTTCACCCACTTCCCGCGCTGGAACTCGACCGCGACGTTGTCGTCCAGCCAGTCGTAAAGCTTGCGCGAGCCCATGGCGAAGGTGGCGACGAATTTCCCCGGCTTCAGGCTCTTCCGCTCGTTCGTGATGACGCCCATCTCGGCGAGTTCCATCATGGAATCGACGAGCATCTCCGTGTGTACGCCGAGATCCCGCTTGCCCCTGAGGGCCAGGGCGGCGGCGTTGGGAATGCCGCCGATGCCGAGTTGGATCGTCGAGCCGTCATCGACAAGGTCCGCGATATGCGCTCCTATCGCGAGGTCGGTCGCGGAAGGCTCGGGGGCCGGAAGGGTGGGAACCTCCAGGTCGCTCTCCACGAAGTAATCCACGGCGGAGACCGGGAGCTGGGTGTCCCCGAAGGTGCGGGGAAGATGGGGGTTCACTTCGAGAACGACGAGATCCGCGGCCTCGATGACGTCCTTTTCGTAGGTGATCCCGAGGGAAAGCGAAACGTAGCCGTGCCGGTCGGGCGGCGTGCAGGTGCCGAAGAACAGGTCGGGCTTGCGGGCGTGGATGCGATCGGTAGCCGACCGATGAAGCATGTTCGGAACGAAGGTGACGGTTCCCGTGCCGGCCTTCAGCGCCTCGCGCGATCCCGGCGCATGGAACCAGCTCGCGAGCTCGAAGTGGCCCGCCATCTCGCGCTTCATGTAGAAATCGTAGGGCTTCAGGGTAAGGCAGGAGAAAACCCGCACGTCCCGGACCCGGTCGGCGGCCTGGTGGAAACCGGACATGCAGAGCTGGGGCTCGGAAGCGCACATCGCGACGATGACATCCTGATCGCTGCCGATATGGCGCACCGCCTCCTCGACCGAGATGACTTTGCTCCGGTAAACATCCAGGTGATTCATGACCTCTCCTTATAAGACGACCAGGTTGGCTCCAACGGCGAAGCCCGCGCCGCTTGCTACCAGCAGCACGGGGTCGCCACGCCGCACACGCCCCTCGCGGAGCGCCGTGTGCAGGGCCATGGGCACGCAGGCCGACCCCGTATAGCCGTACCTGTCCATGATGCAGGTGGTGTCCGACATCGGACGGCCGAGCTCGGCCATGACCTCGGCGATCACCGACCTGTTGATCTGCGTGAAGAAGAGGTGCCTGACTTCCGAAAGCTCCCAGCCCGCCTTCTTGAGGAGGGCCCGGACCAGAGGCGGCCAGAGCTTCAGGTTGCGGTCACCCGGAAGCCGCTGCAGGAGCTCGAGGCCGTAGGCTCCCGCGTCGAGCAGCTCATGCGTGACCGGCTTGCGCGTGCCGCCCGCGTAGACGCCCACGAAGTCCCATTGGGTGCCGTCCGCCCGGAACGCCCCCTCGACGTAGCCCGACCGTTCCTCGTCGCCGACGCGCTCAAGCAGGACCGCAGCGGCGCCGTCGGCGAAGATGGACCAGCCGAAGGCGTCGCCGGGCCGGATGTGGGCCGGCATGTTGTAAAGCCCGACGACAAGGGCATAGCGCAGCCAGGCGTCGGTGGCGAGCATCCGCGCGGCGATGTCCAGGGCGGTCACAAAGCTCGCGCAGGAGGAACCGACATCGAAGGCGGCCGAGGCGGCCTCTCCGCCCTGAAGGCGACCCTGCAGCAGAATGGCGGTGGCCGGCGAGACATACTCCGGAGTGTCGGTCCCCACGATGAAGAGCCCCACCTCCCCGGGCGCCACGCCCGCCTCGGCCAGGGCTTCCCGGGCCGCGCGCTCCGCGAAATCGGCCGAACTCTCGTCCAGGCCGCGGAGCCTCGCAATATGGCGGCGCTTGATGCCGATCTTAGCCTCGTGGCGCTCGACATCGAACTCCACTCCGGTGAGGCGTCTGAGCTCGTCGTTGTCGATGGGAGCGCCGGGAGCGTACAGCCCGGTCGCGACAATCCTGGCCTTGGCCATGCTGCCTCCTAGTTCAGGTACTCCGAAAAGCCGCCGGCGAGATAGCCCCCGATGGCTTCCACCAAGGAGCGGGCGTTCGCCGGCGACTCGTCGAAGGCGGCCTCGATGCCCAGATAGTGCGCGATGCCCATCAGGTACTCGATGGCGCTCGTCTCGTCGATTCCGCGCGCGGCGCAGTTGACCTTGAGCTCCGCGGGCCGCTTGCGATATCCCGCTGCGAAGGCGTCATAGTAGCCGCGCACCGCGGAGGGGAGCACGAACTCGGCCTCCCGGACGATGTTGTAGCAGTAGATATCCATCGACAGATAGACGAGCCAGAGCCACAGTCCCCGAAGCTCGAGTTCGAGGGCGTTCATGCCTCCGGTCCCGCTCGACGCGAGATTGCTGGAGATGAAGGCGCGCACATCGTGCCCCACGCGTGCGATAAGCTCGGCGTAGAAGGCCTCCTTGGACTCGAAGTAGGTGTAGAACGCGCCTACCGAGAGCCCCGCCGAATCGGTGACTTCGTGAATATTCGTCTCGAAAAAGCCCCGCTCCCCGAAGAGCTTGCGCCCGGCGCGAAGCAGCCGTTCCCGCGCCGATTCCTGGAGCGGAAGCGGCAGGGCGCTGGCGCTGCCGCCGAAGACCCTGGCGGCATCAAAACCCATGCCGCGAAAGAGCCCCTGGGCAAGGATTCCATAGACCGCCTCGCTGTGGACCGCCGCCCCATGGAAGGCGCGGCGAATCGCGCAGAATCTGAGCCCGCCCAGGGCGAAGAGGTATTCGGCCATGCCGGCCTCTCGTCCGAGAACGCTGCCGAGGCTCTTCGAATAGACCGATACGAGCCTTCGTTCGTACTCGAAAAAGCGGTACTGCCCCTCGCGAAAGACCGAGACGAGATCGCGGTGACTCTCGGAAAAGCGGATGATGATCTCCGTGAACGAGCGGAGGCGCTGGGCCCGGTCCGAGCCCTGGACGCCATCGAGAGCCGATCGAATCATGTCGGAGACCTGGCCGAGGAGGAGCTTGAACAGACTCTCCTTGCTGTCGAAGTAGCGGTAGAAGACTCCATTGGACAGCCCCGCGCGGCGGCATATCTCCGCCACCGAAACGATTCCGTACCATTTGCCGGAAAACAGCTCGACTGCGGCGGAGATGAGGCGTTTCTCGGTTGTCGGATGCTCCCGAGTCCTGCTTGCCACCCGGTCCTCACTTTCGGGATCTCGAGGTTCACTAATGAGACCTGATTCGCTCGACCGTCGCAGTATAGCCCCTGATTGCCGAGACGGCAAGCGCAAAGGAGCAACCCAGTATGGAAAATGCCGAACTTGGCGAATTTTGGACCCATGTCAGTGCCAAAGCCACCATCCACCTCGCTTTTCCGCTTGACGGATCGGGAAAAGAGGCGTATCTGAAATGAGAACCGATTCAGTTTGCAGGGAGA
>DATJQN010000226.1:0-16459 GCA_035505775.1 Rectinemataceae bacterium
AGTCCACGCGCTCGGTGGAGCTCAGCGATCTCGTGGACGACTGCCTGGGATCGGGGGAGCAGCGCGAGCGGGAACTGGCCCTCTATCAGGGCGGGGAACGCTGGTACCAGGCCTTGGCCGCCCCTCTTGGCGCGGCAGACGAAACCGGGACCGCGGGGACGGCCTTCGACGCGAGAGGCGGCACCGGTCGGGCGACAGGTGTGGTCCTCGTCCTCAACGACATCACCGAGCTCCGGAGACTCGAGCGCGTCCGCCGCGATTTCGTCGCAAACGTCTCGCATGAGCTGCGCACTCCCGTGCAGCTCATCAAGGGCTTCTCCGAAACCCTGCGGGAGAGCGACAGCCCCGATCAGCAGAAACGCTTTCTGGAGATCATCGAACGGAACGCGGGACGCATGGACAGCCTGATCCACGATCTGCTGACGCTCGCACGGCTCGAGCAGGAGGGTTCCGACTGGCTGGTGTTCGGAGATACCATTGTCGGGGCGACGCTGGCGGATGCCATCGCGGCCATCGCCCCCAAGGCCGAGCTGAAGGGCATAATCGTGGAACTCTCCTGTCCGGAGGCTCTTCACGCCCTGACCAACGCGGGGCTGCTCGAGCAGGCCATGCTCAATCTGATCGACAATGCGGTGAAGTACTCCCCGGAGGGCGGGCGAATCCTGGTGAGCGCGCGGGTGGAGGCCGGGGGCGACCGGGACGGCCCGGTGCCCGGTGACCGGCCTCCGCGACCGTCAGGGCAGGGCCAACCCAGTCCTGCCGTCGGGGAGGGAGAGGTCGAGCCGCAGCTCGTGCTCAGCGTGCGGGACCAGGGAACGGGGATACCCGCCAAGGACCTGCCGCGCATATTCGAGCGATTCTACCGGGTGGACAAGGCCCGTTCGCGCGAGCTGGGAGGGACGGGCCTCGGCCTCGCCATCGTCCGGCATGTGGCCCGCGCCCACGGCGGAACTGTCTCGGTGGAAAGCTGGGAGGGCGAGGGCTCCCTGTTCACGATGAGCATTCCCTTGAGACCCGCGCCGCCCGATACTGCCGACACCGCGCAGCACGCCTAGCCGGGTGTTTCACTGCTTCGAGTGTTTCGATGACCCGCCGGGACGTCGCCCGAGCGGCGCCCTCCCCGGCGGATCAGGGTCCGGGCGACTGAGCAAAGAGCCGGACCCAGCGGGCCGCCCCTGCCTCGTCGACGAACACCATCAGGTCCAGGTCGCGGCTCAGGAAAAGGCTGATGCCTGCCGGGAGACTCGCGCCATACAGGGCGCCGGGGCTCCCGGCCCCTGCATCCAGAAGCGCGGGGGCCCGGGCGAAGGGGCTCTCCGCTGCCCAGGGCCCGGGGCCCGGCAGCTCCACGGGAAAGAGCTTCGGATCGCGGAGTGCGTCCGCCCGGAAGCTGCCCTCGGCGAGGCGGCGCGCCACCTCGGTGGCCGGCAGGGACCACGGATCCGCGATCCTGCGTTCCACCTCCGTCTTCAGTCGGGTCAAATTGAAGGCAGCCGGATCGAGGCCGGAAGCTTCGAGTTCTCGCGCGACCGATGCAAGGTATCCGCCGAGCCAGCTGAGCCGCAGGGTTTCCGCGCCTCCTGCAGGAACATCGAGGCTGCCGGAATCGAGGTCCAGGGGGTAGAGGGCCCCCGCCGGTCGCAGGGCACGACCGCGGCACAAGGGCTCGGCAAGGAGGGCCTGGAAGCGCCCCCGGGGCAGGACAAGATCAAGGGTGGATCCCGGCATGGCACTCTGGCGCTGCACGGTCCCGGATGGCCCACGCCAGGACAGCCGGAAGCACAGCGGAGAGAGCACCGCCCAGGAGTCAGGAATCCCGGGCAGCCGGAGGTGGAGACAGTGCACGCCCATGGCACCATACGGCGAGGATAGATCGCAGGTCGTCATGCAGAGGGCTGCAACAAGCGAGACGGCGATAGCCTCAAGTGTGCGGTGCTGACGGGTCCTTCCTCGGTGAGCGAGCATCAGCACAACGACGCGCGGTTCGCCCGATCGCGCTTCAATACCGCTCCTGCCTCAGCCGCCGCCCGCGCCGGACCGGAGAGACGCTTCCGCGAGGGCGCGCTTCAGCCTGCCGCGGAGCTCCAGCAGAACCGCCCCGTAGTCCTCGCTTCGCCAGTCGGCGTAGGTCCAGGGCAGAGGTCTGTAGGCGCCGTCATGGTAGATGAGTGTCAGCTCGCCGTAGATCCCCCCGGAAAGCGCGATACGGTGAGCACGGTTCTTCGTGGTGGCAAGCACCACGGCGCCGAGCGAGAGAATTCCGGGGTCAAGATTGAAGCTCCGGCGCCCGTCGATCGCGGCTTCGGCCTCGAGCGAGTTGGTCCAGCGCTTGAGTTCGGCGAGTCGGGAGGGGTCGACCAGCCGGGGAAACGAGAGAAAGGCCCGCTCGATGCCGTCTCCAAGTTCTGTCGCGTAATAGCCGGTCCAGGTGAAGGCCATGCCTGCCTGCACCACGTCGGCCTCCCCGAGACGGGCCTCGATTGCCTTCCGGAGCGGATCCGAGGGCCGCAGGTCGTGGGTCTCCGCGGGGTAGAGCAGCGCGATGAGGAGGCGGGCGGGTTCGAAGTGCTGCGCGGTTCCCATGCTGCGACCTTGTCTTCCATCCTCATTTAAATCATACTCTGCCTACGTATGGAAGACTCGCAGACGTACGCCAAGATTCTGGAGGAGCGGCTCGACGCGAGACGGGACAGATTGGACCGGAACGACCTCGTCCGCCTGAAAGAGGCCTTCAAGTTGTTCCAGTCTGCATTCCAGGGCATCCAGCAGGTGCTGAACAAGAAGGGAATCATCCACGACGACCCTTACAAGTTCGACCTCAAGATATCCGAGGTGACCACACCGCCGGAAGGTCCCTTCACCGAGTCGGAGAAGGTCGACCAGATGAGCGTCCGGGTTTCGCAGCTCGACTCCTACCTCGATTTTCTCAACAACTACTACCAGTTCAGCACCGAGTTCCTGACGATGGGGCGGATCAAGCGGCTCCTCGGCCTGACTCGGTACTTCAATTTCACGCAATTCTCCGAAACGAGCACCAGCCAGAACACGAGGGCCCTGGCGGAGCTGGCGGGCATGGTCAAGAAGGGTTCGGATCAGCTGTCCTCCGGGCTGATCGCCGAGAGCCTCGGCCAGCTGGATCGGGCGACCCGCGATATACTGTCGATCCTGAAGGATCTGACCTCGTACCACAAGGAGCGCTACAAGCTCGATCTGCGCCAGCTCGTCATGCCCGGCCTGGAACTCGATCAGACCTTCGTGATCACCCATCGGGAGGACGCGGTCAAGCAGATCAGGCGGAAGTTTTCGGAGGTGGCCGGAGAGCGTCCTTTCTATGCCGAGCTGGTCGAGGAGATTCTTCTGGAGGACTACAGCTCCGACGGCCAGGCCCTGCGGGACGCCGTGCTCAAACGCTTCGAGACGGTGGAGGAGAAGAAGGTCGAGAAGAGCCAGGAGAAGTCCTTCAAGGCGGTCATTCTGGACGGCGCCCGGGTGCTTTCTGGGGCGGGCTATCCGCTCGATGACGCTCTGGCCAAGCTCGGGGAGAACTCTGCACTCCTCGAGGCCCGCAACCAGAGCCTCGGGGCAAAACTGCGGCGGATGATCAAGAAGATATTCTCGCCCGAGGACCGGGGGCTGATCTACGAAATCGAGTACGTGGATCCCCTGAGTTCCCAGCGCCGCCGGGAGGATCTGGCCTTCGCGCGCTTTGTCGAGGAGACGGGGAAACGGGCCAAACTGCTCTCTTCCCTCATCCAGCGCAACGGCGCCACCTACCGGCGCATGGAGAGCATGCCCGAAGACCAGGCCTACAAATTCCTTGAACGCAACATCGAGGAGCTTCAGAAGATATTGCGGACGCTGGCCGCGCTGGACGAATATTTCCGCTCCGCCGTCGAGCCAGCGGACCGGGGGAGGGTCCGAAGCATAAAGACCGAGCTCACGACCATCAAGGGGGCCGTGATCAAGGCCAATCAGAAGAAGCATGAGTATGTCGCCCAACGCGAGGAGCAGGAGCAGATGCGCCGCCTGGGCATTCGCAGCAGCAGTTGACCAGTCGCTGCGACGACTGTCGGTTCGGCGAAACGGCAGCCTTCGGATCCCTGCTGCCGTCCTTCTCGCCAAGTCCCGCACGCCTGGCGGGCTCGTCGCGGTATTCGGCATAGCGGAGAGCGTGCGACATCGAATCCACCTCTCCCCCAGGAAGGAGTCACCATGAGACCAGGTCGATACACCCTGCTTTCCGTCCTGTTGGCGCTGATGGCCACCGCATCGGTCGGCTTCGCGCAGGACCAGGGGGGCGGCTCCCCCGATGCGGCCAAGCCCGACGAATTCGTGGTCGCCTTCAATCAGCTGGATGTCCAGTTCGATCCCCACCATTCCATCTACTCGGCCGAAGCGCAGATTTTCACCGCAACCTACGAGGGACTCTTCGCCTACAACCCGAGCAGCCTCGAGCCGGTAAAGGCCGCCTGCCGGACCTTCAACCGGTCCCAGGACGGCCGAACCTACACCTTCTATATCCGGGACGACGCCCGGTGGTCGGACGGCAGCCCCCTGGTCGCCAGCGACTTCCGCAATGCCTGGCTCAGGGCGATCACGCCGTCCCAGAAGGCCGACTACGCCTCCTTCTTCGACATCATCGCGGGGGCTCGGGACTTCCGCAGCGGCGCGACGCAGGACCCCTCCACCGTGGGCATCACGGTGATCTCCGACAAGATCCTGCAGGTCAAGCTCACCTCCCGCGCCGACTACTTCACGCGGCTTCTCTGTCACCATTCCTTCGCTCCCATCCACCCCTCGATGCTGGCCGTGCGCGACTGGAGCGCCCACTTCCCCTTCCCCGTGGACGGGGCCTATCGCTTCGAGTCGAGGACGGCGAACGAGCTCATACTCGTCAAGAACGAGAAGTACTGGGACGCCTCGTCGGTGGCGATTCCCCGGATACGCATGCTGTTCAGCGACGACGACGCCGACGCGACCCGCCGCTACGACGGCGGTGAGCTCAACTGGCTCGCGGGTCCCATGGACCTCGACGCTCTCGTGGATCGCGCCTCGATCCAGGCCAACCCGATGTTCGGCACGCACTACTGGTTCTTCAACTGCGCGCAGAAGCCCTGGGACAATCCCGATCTCCGCCGGGCCCTCGCGCTCCTCCTCCCCTGGAAGGACATCCGCTCGAAGGACAGCTATCTCATCCCCGCGGATACCCTCGTGCTCCCCTTTCAGGGCTACGAAAGCGTCAAAGGCATCGCCGAGCTGAACGAGACGGAAGCCGCCTCGCTGCTCGCCAAGGCCGGTTTTACCCACGGCGCCGGCCTGCCGCCGATCGTATTGCTCACCCCGGACGGCGACGACGCCAAGCGCATCGCCGGGATCATGAAGAGCAGCTGGGAGAAACTCCCCGGCGTTTCGGTGACGGTTCAGCTTGTCCCGGCGGCGACCTATTTTGAGGCGCTTCGCAACGGAGCCGGAACCTCGGCCTACACGCTCGGGCTGACCACCTGGATCGGCGACTTCGCCGACCCCATCGCCTTCCTGCAGATGTGGACGAGCGATTCGAATTTGAACGACGCCCGGCTCAGGGATCCGGAGTTCGATACCATGCTCACGACCGCAGCGGGCAAGGAAGGCGACGACCGCCTCGCAGCCCTGGGCGATGCCGAGAGTCATCTCCTCTCAGGCGCCGCGGTCCTCCCCATCTTCCACAGCATCGCCGTCAACATAATCGACACCAATTACATCCAGGGCTGGTACACGAATCCCCTCGACATTCATCCCTTCAAATACCTGGCCTTCGGGACCAGGAAGGCCCGACCCAACGTGATCATCGCGCCGATCCCGACCGGGTCCGTGGCCAGTCTGGACACGTGGAGCTCACCATGAAACGATTCTTCGCCGCTGTCGTCTACCTCGTAGTCGGGCTCCCCCTCGCCTTTTCCGCCTTGCTGCTTTTCGCGGCGGCGCCCTGGGCAGGGAACAGGGATTTCTATCGCCACATTGTGGATGACGATCGCCTCTACGCCGCCATCGCCGCGCCCGAGATGGCCAAGGCCGCCCCGCAGACCATCGAACTGGGCGCGGCCCGGTTCGACGGGCACGGCCTGGTTGCAGCCGTCCAGAGGAACCTCCCCGTGGCTGCGCTGAAAGGCACGGGCGAATCGGTCGTGGACGCCGCCTTCGCCCGCGTCGCCGCAGGGGAGCCCCTGGGCGGGGCGGTCGACCTCAGGGCGCTCAAGGCGGCGCTGCGCCAGAGAAGCCCCGCGATCGCCGGTGACTACGTTGCCGCCCTGCCGGCCCGGCCGGACGCGGGGGTCGAGGGGGACTTCACGTGGCGGCCGGAGAGCGTGCCGCCGGCCTCGGAACGCGCCCTGATGGCGCAGGTCCTGGGCGCGGCGGTGGATCGGATTCCCGACCAGGCCGCCCCGCCCGAGTCTCCGAACCGGGGGAAGCTCCTGAGCATGTCCGATATCTCCCCCGCCGCCCTCACCCGCAGCGCTTTTCTCCTGTCGGCACTCTCGGTGCTCCTCATTTCGGGACTCGCCTATCTTGGGGGCCGGAGCGCCGGAGCGCGCCTCAAGCGAGCCGCGGTCATGCTTTTCATACCCTCCCTCGTGGCGGTGGCGGGCGGCATTCTGATCATGCTCCCGGGCGGATTCGCCCACCTCGGAATCCTGCCGGCTTCCTCCGACACCTTCCCCGATCTCCGGCAGGTGCCGGCCCTCCTCGCTTTCATCGCCTCGGCACTTGCGCCGGCGGCCAGGGGTCTGCTCATCGCCGGTCTCGTAGGCGCCAGCCTGGGCGGACTGAGCCTGTCCTTCCGCCGCATCGCCGAGCCGCGCGAGATCGAATAGGCAGCCCGGCTTTCGGAGATCCCGAAACGTGAATGCAGGCGACACGTTGAACGATACCGACAACTTCCTCAGGAACCTCGGCTTTCCGCTGGTGACGGTACACCATCCCTTCAACCATTTCGACTTCACCAAGCCGGCCCGGTTGATTCTCGTGATCGGCCCCATGGGTTCGGGGAAGACGGAGTTCTCGGCGAAAATGTGGCGGGACAGCCTCGTGGCCCGGAAGAAGGGAGGCATAGCCCGGCGGGAAACGAGTACGGACGGAGCCGACCGCCGCGACATCTTCGTCGTCCGCTCCAGCCTGGACGCGTCCCGCTTCCCGGACTACCCCGAAGACGCCCTGGCCTACCGCGGGGGTTACGAGCGCTGCGGTGACCGCATCGGTCAGGCCCGCGATTCCTTTGCGCTCGAGAATCTCCTCGCGGAGAACCACGGGCTCGGCACCTGGATCGTGGACGAAGCCGCCTTCTTCGACGAGCGGGTGGCCTACCTGATGAAGGACGAGGCGCGGAGACGGGGACTGGTCTTCGTCTGTCCCACGCTCGTCCTCAACTTCAGACGGGAGATCTTCAACCAGACGGCGCGTCTCCTCCTCGAGAACGCCACCGATGTCTTCCCCCTGACCGCGTACTGTGAGCACCATGACTGCCTTGCCGACTCGCTCTACACCTACCGTTACTACCTGGTCGACGGCGTCGAGTGTCCCGCCCTCTACTTCGATCCCCTGATCATCATCGGCGGGGACCGCATGAAGGAAGACGGCAGGGAGCCCAACTACTGCACGCGCTGCGACACCCATCACTACCTGCCGGGCAAGGAGTACACGTACTTCACGCTCAAGCCGCTCGGCGAGGCTGCGGCCCGAGGCGAGCTCAAGCCCCTCCTCGCCGAATTGGGCGCGGTGGCCGGCGGCGGAGCATCGCGGCTCGCCTCGAGTCTGCGCACGAGACATATCGAATGCGACGAACCCTGCGAGGAGATGCTCGCATCACTGCGCGTACCCTGCATCGCCGAGCGGGCCCTCGTCTATCTCTACGCCGAACAGAACCTGCTTTCCGCCGATCAGCTGCGGAGCATCGCCCGGGACCTCGGGCTCGATCGCGAGTACCTGGCACGCCGTCTTGCGGACAACCGACGACCCCTCGAGTTCTGACAGTCGCGGCGTCGCAGCGGTCGGCGGCGCCGATGGCACCTGCGCTGCATGACCGCCGGCGTAAAGGACTAGGGCGATCGCCCAAGCTCGGCGCGTGCGGCCTCCACAAAGGCATCCAGGGCTTCCACGCCGGGGAAACTCGCACGGAAGGAATTCCTGCCGCCCCCGCCACGCCCGCCCTGCGCTTCGGCAAGGGGCTTGAGAACCCTGCCGAGCTCGACGCTACTTTGGTACTCAGGACCAGCGACGCTTACCGTCAGCTCGGGAAGCGAAATCGCGATCGTGAGGCTGCCCCGGGCCGCGAAGGCCCGCGCCGATTCCTGGGCGGCCTGCGCGTCCCGGTCGACAAAGCGGAGCACGGTCAGGGCGGAGAGTCCCCCCTCCCCCGCTGCCGCAAGCCTGGCCTCGAGCGCCGCCCGCTCCCTGATGAGAGCGCCGGCGGATGATTCCAGCTTCTTGAGCCGCTCCACGCTCCGCCGGGCCTTCTCGGGAAGCTCGTCGAGTGCGCATCCGAAGGCTCCCGCCCCCGCCTGCGCGATGCGCGATACTCGGGCATAGTCACGCACTGCACGGCGTCCCGCGACGAAGGAAAGCCTGGTCATCCCCTTGTACCGTTCCACACCGACAATCTTGATGGCCCGGAGCTCCCCCGTCGACCCCACATGAGTTCCGCAGCAGGGAGAAAAGTCGATGCCGTCGATCTCCACTATGCGCAGCTCTGACTCATCCTCGGGAGGCCGCTTGCGCAGCGGAAAGGAAGCGACGTCCTCCGGGGGGCAGAGATGGGTGGTGACGGGATAGTCATCCTCGATGGCCTCGTCGATGCGTCGCTCGACTTCGGCGACATCCTCCGCGCCGAGCGATGGCAGATCGATGTCGATCGTCGAATGCTCTGCGCCGAGATGGAAGGAGAGCGTCGGCGCTTCGTACAGGCGCAGGAGCAGCGCCGAAAGCAGGTGCTGGGCCGAGTGCTGCTCGCGGTGATCCCTCCGGCGGTCCGCGTCGAGCACGAGACGAAGCCGCTGCCCCGGCCTGCCTTCGAAGTCCCCTCCCATGCGGTGCAGGACACGACCGCCCTCCTCGGTGACTTCGGAGAGCGGAACGCCAGCGATCGTGCCCAGATCGCTGGGCTGCCCTCCGCCCTCGGGGTAGAAGAGGCTGCGATCGAGCACGAGGAGGGGATGGGGCCGCGACTGGATCACTTCAACAAGGGTGGCCTCGGCTTCCGTGAGTCCGGGCTCGAGGTAATAGAGGCGAATTGTGTCGGACATGGACCGATAGTAGCCTCGCCTCGCCTCGGTGGGCAATTGTCCGCTTGAGCTTCCCGCGCCCAAGGGACTAGAATGGGAGTCCGATGCACGAGCCTTGCAAGGGCTGGCGCCGCCGCGTACCGTTCCGTGCCCTTGCATCGGCTCTCGAAAGGAAGGACAGCATGGGAAAGGTCAGGGCCGAGTTCATGTGGGTGGCCGGCTCATGGCTCATCACCGCGCTCGTCGCGCTCGTCGTGTTTCTCTTTGCCAAGAGGCGCGACATCCTCGACGAGCTCCTGGTCGCCGCCCTGATCCTCCTGTCGGCACGGCAGACCTATTCGTACCTCCGTATGAGGCACCGAGAAAGCGCTTCGGACTAGATCATGGTATTCGGGGCGGCGCGGAGAGCCCCGATCCGCCGCAAGGAACAGAGTGTCAGCATGCTGAAAGCTCTCGAAAGCGTACTCGCCGTCCTGGTGATGATCGGCCTCGGCTTCTTCCTGGCCCGGCGCGGAAGGATCGGTGCGGAGGCCGCTTCCCTTCTGTCGAGGCTCGTGGTCTCCATAGCCCTCCCGGCGTACATGGTCGCCAACCTCATGAGCGGCTACGACCGCGCCAAGATCATCGCCATGCTCCCCGGCCTCCCGGTGCCCTTTCTGGTCATGCTCGCGGGATTCGCCCTTGGACAGCTGATCGCCGCGGCAGCCAGAATACCCGCCTCGCGCCGCGGAAGCTTCGTATCCATGTTCGCGCTCTCGAATACCATCTTCATCGGCCTTCCCGTGAATCTCGTCCTGTTCGGGGACGTCAGTCTCCCCTACGTCCTGCTGTACTACATCGCCAACACCACCCTCTTCTGGACCATCGGCGTGTATGGCATTGCGCGGGACGGGGCGATCCGCAGCGGGGGTCCCGCGCCGCGCGTGCTCTCCAAGGACAGCCTCCGCCGCGTGCTCTCGCCGCCCCTCGTGGCCTTCCTGGTCACCACGGTCCTGATCATGGCCGGGCTACGACTCCCCGATTTTCTCCTCGGCATCGCGCGGACCGTGGGCAACATGACGACTCCACTCTCGATGATCTTCATAGGGATCACCATCGCGGCGATCGACTGGAAATCGGCGCGACCCGGCATGGATGCCGTTCTTCTGCTGGTGGGCCGATTCGTCATTTCGCCGCTGCTGCTGGTGCTCGCCGTGAAGTGGAGCGATCTGCCCTCGCTGATGAAACGGGTCTTCCTGATCCAGGCCTCGATGCCGGCGATGACCCAGTCCTCGATCGTGGCGCGCGCCTACGGTGCCGATGCGGAGTACGCCGGGCTCCTGACTTCGATCACCACGGTCGCCAGTCTCGTGACGATCCCGCTCTACATGGCCCTGATCGGGCAGCTCTTCTGAGGCCGCTCGAGCCCGCATCGCTCGTGGCTGGTGGCGTTCCTATCGGATCTCGAAGTAATGACGCTCGATGTACGAGATGCGGTCGTTGGCCTTGTCCCAGTAAGGGCTCTCCGGAAAGTCATCCCGCACCTTCTTGTAGTATTGGTACGCACGCCTGATGTCCTTGAAAGGACCGTTCTGCTCGAGGGCGAGGCCGTAGAGAAAGAAGACCTCGTCCGTTCCGGAGGGATAGGCGGCGAGGAGCTTGTCCAGATCGGCGAGGGCACTCTGGACCCTTCCGGCCGCAAGCTCGTTCTTCGCGGCGAGCAGCATGCCTTCGGGGGAATTGGGGTCGGGAGGCGGCGCGCTCGGCTGAGCCGTCGCAGATGCATCCTGGGGAGAACCTGTTGCCCCGGTTCCCGGCGCGCTGCCGGCAGCGCCAGAGGCAGCGCCAGAGGCAGCGCCAGGGGCGGCGCCAGAGGCGGCGCCAGGGGCGGCGCCAGAGGCAGCGCCAGAGGCGGCGCCAGAGGGGCTTGTAAGTGCGCCGCCGGCTGGACTTGCGGACGTGCTTCCAGCGGCGCTGCCGGACGCACCGCCAGAGGGAACGCCGGGCGCGCCGCCGGAGGCGACCGCCGTGCCGCCGGTCGTTACCCCTGTCCCACCTCCGGTCGAGGGCGACCGGATCTCGCCACCCGCCGTAGGCACGGCTCCCGATGGCGGGGCGAGTACGGCCGGACGGTTG
The DNA here is from genome assembly GCA_035505775.1 of Rectinemataceae bacterium. Lineage (GTDB taxonomy): Bacteria > Spirochaetota > Spirochaetia > Treponematales > Rectinemataceae > JAJXZP01. Next base: position 11,370 of record DATJQN010000226.1, read on the forward strand.
TTGACCTGCGCGCCGATGAACTCCGTCGAAGTCGTGCCGCGAAGGGAGTCCTGGCGCTGGAATCGCAGCGCGTAGCTTCCGGCCCTGGAAGCGAGCATGACAAAGACCACTCCCTGGCCCTCGAATCGGCGGGTCTCATAGGTCACCCCGTCCTTGCCGTCCTTCTCGCCGAGATAGGTCCATCCACTGCCGTCGAAGGGAATTTCGATGCGCTCTCCGACGTAGGCACTCACGTTGCGCGAAATTCCCGGATTGCGATCGGCCGAGGGCACTTCGAGTTCCTCGGTCGATGGCGGTGCCAGGGGAATGACCGGAGCAGCCACCGGGGGCTTTGCGGGCGCCGGCGCCGCGGGCTTCTTCGGGGCGACTGCCGGTTTCTGCGCCGGTGTCGCAGCGGAGGCTGGAGCCTTCGGAGGAACCTGGGTCGCCACCGCTGCCGCAGGCGCCGGCGTCGCGGCGAGCGGAACGGAAGGGGTGGCCGGGGCCGGGGCAGTCGGCGTCAGTGCCGGCAAAACCGGAGGCCGGGCCATTGGCTCGGCCAGAGAGGGAATGAGCAGCGAGAGCGGGAGCGGCCTCCGGTGGGGGAAGGAGATATCGGAGACCGTGGCCACGGTGGCTCCGGAGGTGGCGGGAGCGGCAGCCGGCCCCGCCGGCAGGGAGGTCGAACCCGTTTCCGTCGAGGAGGCTGCGGGCGGAGCGCCGGCCGGAAGGGCGGCTGAAGCCTGGGTCGGCGGCGCCGCTGACGGCGCCGCTCCCGAGGCCTTCCCCGGCTCGGGGGAGTTCGGCTTCGCTGCCGGCGTCTGGCAGCCCAGGGCCAGGAGACAGACGAGCGAGCAGGCCAGCCAAGGAAGGCCTGGCCGCGACAATGACCCGGCCGGCCTCGCGGTGCTGCGCCCGCTCATCGTACGGTCCTGAACAGTTCGTTCAAGCGGGCGTCGTTGGACTCCTGGAGCCCGGTCACGTCCGCCTCCGCGGGGTCGACCCCGAGCGTGAAGGCTTCCTTCGCCGAATAGTGAGGCATTGTCTCCCGTTCCATTTCCATGCGCGGCTCCAGGGCCGAGCCCGGGGGCACCAGCCACTGTCTGACAAGGGCTTCGCCCTCCCGGTCGAAGTGCGGAGCGGCCGCGGGCGGGGGTGGGGGTGCGCCGACGATTATGGCGGTGATTGCGAGAACCAGCACGAAGCCAAGGACCACGGCCACGCCGAGGAGCACGCCTTTCCGGTGAGACAGGGCCTCGAAGGCCGCGCGGAAGTCCGGTTTCGCCGACTGCCGGCCGGCGAGGCCCGGGGCCGCGTTGGCCGACATCAGCAGATCGGCGTTCGGGCTCGAGTCCTCGATCGAGCTGAAGGGCTCCGGAGCCGAGGGCAGCTTTCTCTTCGCGAAGGGAAGCGCCTCGAGCAGGCGACCCAGCGCCGCCTTGATCGACTCCACAACCGAAGGTCCGGCCATCTAGCCGCCCGCCTCCGCGGCGGGGACGGGCTCCGGCGGAACGGGAGCCGGTTTTTCCGGAGGGAGTTCCGTGCCCTCTTCGTACTCGACCTCCTCCTCCACCATGTCCACCAGTGGTTCGGGAGGGACTATGGGCTTGCCGTCGGAACGTTCGAGCCGGACGGCAATGACCTTGGTCACGCCCGACTCCTCCATGGTGACTCCCAGGAGGGCGTCGGCTCCGGTGACCGTCTTCTTGTTGTGCGTGATGACGACGAACTGGCTGGACCGACCGAACTCCCGGAGCAGATTGACGAATCGGACGACGTTCTGCTCGTCCAGGGCCGCGTCGATCTCGTCGAGAAAGCAGAAGGGCGAGGGCCGGACCATGTAGGTCGCGAAGAGGAGCGCTATCGCCGTGAGGGTTTTCTCTCCGCCGGAAAGCAGGGATATGGCCTCGAGTTTCTTCCCCGGGGGCTGGGCGTAGATCTCGATGCCCGATTCCAGCACGTGGTTCGGGTCCACGAGCCTGAGCTCGCCCCGGCCGCCGCCGAAGAGGCGCCGGAACATGTTGTGGAAGTTCTTCTTGATCCGGTTGTAGGTGTCCAGGAAGAGCGCGGCGCTCTCGTCGCGAATCTCGTCCGTTATGCGCTTCAGGTCGGTCTTGGCCTTTTCCAGATCGGCGAGCTGGCCGGAAAGGAAATCATAGCGCTCCTTGACCTCCGCAAACTCCTCGGGCGCCATGAGGTTGACGGAGCCGAGGTCCTTGAGCTTCTGCTTGAGCGCCGACAGTCCCTCGCGCAGCTCGGTCACGGGAGTCCGGATTTCGAACATCCGCGTCTCGAATTCCATGAGATCGCGGGAGTACTGCTCCGAGAAGTTCTCCTTGACGTTCCGGATCTCGGTCTCGGTCTGGGCGAGGCCGAGATGCAGCCGCTCGAGCTCCGATTGAAGCGTCCCGAGCCGCTCCATCTTGCGCTTGAGATCGTCCTGCCGCTTGGAGAGATCGGAGTTCTTGACGGCGATCTCCCGCTCGAGTCGCTCGAGCTCAGCCGTCAGCTCGCGTCCCCGCTTTTCGATGTCGGCTATCTCGCCGTCTATGTCGCCGAGCTCCTCCTCGGCCTCGCCGAGACGCTTCTCCTCGAGATAGACTTCGTTTTCCAGCTCCTTGAGGTAGCCTTCCTGACTCGCGATCTCGCGGCGAAGAAGGCCGAGCGCCTCTTCGGCGGCCGAGCCCTGAGTCTGCATCCGTATCCGGTTGCCGCGAAGTTCTTCCAGGGTGCGGCGGTACTCCTCGACCTTCTCGCCGAGCAGGCGGTTGTCGTCGCGCAGGGCCGCGATTCGGGACCGGCGCGCGGCGACTCCCTCATCGCAGCCCGCGATTTCGCGATCGATCTCCCGCTTGCGCGTGATGATCCCCTCGGGAGAGAGGAACTCGTCGATGAAGCTCGGCGTGGTCTTCTTGTAGTCCTCGTAGCGGCGCTTGAGCTCCTCGGCCTTGGCGGCCGTCTCCACAAGATCCGCCGCGGTCTTCGCGATGAGGCCGGCCGCAAGTCCCTTCTTCTGCCCGCCCGGGTCCGCGCCGCTCTGCGCGGCTCCGCGCCCACCCTCCTCCGAGGCCTGGAGGCGGCCGAGATCCTCGAGAATGGCTCCCTTGCCGGAGAGCCGGGTCTGGATCGCGGCGATCAGCGACTCGATCGCTTCCTCCGCCGCCCGCCGTTCCTGGGCCGAATAGCCCGATTCCTTGAGCCGCGCGTCGAGCTGCGCGACGATGTCCTCGGTGATCGCGTCGAGCCGGGTCCGGGCGTCGGCCCGGCTCGCTTCGAGGGCGGCTATCTCCGAGTCGGCCCTGGCCGCGGAGGCCTCGTTGTCGCGGACGCTCAGCTCGGCGGTCCTGATGTTGGCTTCGAAATCGGAGATGTTCTTCTCGACCTCGTGCAGGCGCGTGCGCAGCGAGGCGAGCTCGTCCTGCTTGTCGGACTCGTCGTCGCGCAGCGTCTCGAGCTTGTCGCGCAGGCCCTTGAGCCGCACGCGCGACTGGTCGATCTTGCCCCGGGCCTCGGTGACGCGCTCGGTGAGGAGGGCGCGCTGCTTCTCCTTGCCCACGCGCTCGACGGCGAGGCCGTACACTGTCTTCTGGTGCTCGACGAGCGAGGCCTCCATCCCGTTGACTATGTCGAGGTTCTCCTCGAGGGAGAGGTTGATCGAGTCGATCTCCGACTTGACCTTGTCGCGCTCCCTGGTCTTCTGGGCGAGCTCTTCGTCACGCCGGTCCTTTTCCTGGACGAACTGCCTGAGTCTGAGCAGGTGGAGGTCGAGTTCGGCGGCGAAGATCTCGTCGCGGAGGGCCCGGTATTTGAGGGTCTTCTCGGCCTGATGCTTGAGGGTGTCGTGGCTGCGCTTGACCTCGCCGAGGATGCCCGATATCTGGCGCATGTTCTCTTCCGTGCGCTCGAGCTTGAGCTCCGCCTCGCGGGACCGGACTTTGTGCTTGGTGATCCCTGCCGCTTCCTCGAACAGGTAGCGGCGGTCCTCGGGCTTGGACGAGAGGATCTGGTCTATCTTGCCCTGCTCCATGACCGAGTACGCGGACTTCCCGATGCCGGTGTCCCAGAACAGCTCGCGGATCTCCTTGAGCTTGGAGAGCTTGTCGTTGATGTAGTACTCGGCCTCGCCGGAACGGTAGAGCCGCCGCTTTATGGCTATTTCCGCGGCGTCCAGCATGAGGAGACCGGACTCGTTGGAAATGGTGATCGTGACTTCCGCCACCGAAAGCGCCTTCCGGGTCTCCGTGCCGTTGAAGATGATGTCTTCCATGGATTCCGCCCGGAGGCTGCGGGCGGACTGCTCCCCGACGACCCACTTGATGGCGTCGACCACGTTGGACTTGCCGCATCCGTTGGGGCCGAGGAGGGCGGAGATGCCGTCGGAGAATTCGATGCGAGTGCGGTCGGCGAAGGACTTGAAGCCGAAGATCTCGAGACTTTTTAGAAACACGCTGTGGTCCTCATATGGCCGGGGCCTTGCGGAAACTGTAGCACGCGATCGGAGCTATTCGCAAGGCCGGAGGACTCCCGGCCCGCGACGGCTCAGCCCGGCGCAGCAATGCGGGGCGGCCGGGGGAAAATGGGGAACAGCCGTGAATCGAAGGCTATTGCTCGTCCTGGCTCGCGAGCAGCGCGTAGACGTCCTGAGGCGTCTTTGCGGAGGCCAGCGACGTGCGAAGCTCGTTGTTCTTGAGCCGGGAGCTGAAGAATGAGAGGGTCTGCAGATAGTAGGCGTGCTGGTTGTAGGCCGCGGCGATCATGAACAGGAGGCGGACCGGCACGTCGTCCAGGGACTGGAAGTCCATGATGTCGCACTGGCTGACGCCGACCGCGACGACCAGATCCGTTACGGAGGAGAGTCGGACGTGGGGTATGGCGATCCCCCGCCCGATGGCGGTGCTCATCAGGTCTTCGCGGCGCAGAATCTCGGCCACGAGCTCCTGGCGGCTCTTGATCTGGGGAGCTCCCGCGAGATTTTCGGCCATGGCCACGAGGGCGTCGCGCTTCTTGGCATAGTTGAGAAAGAGGATTCTGTCGGGCGAGATGATATTCTGGATCTGGACGACGTTGAACACGTTGGCGGCGCGGTTGGAGGAGAGGCGCTCGTTCACCCA
>DATJQN010000227.1:0-4444 GCA_035505775.1 Rectinemataceae bacterium
GCTCAGGTGAAGCGCGTGGAAGTCTGGGGCAATATCGCCGGGCGTCAGGACGAGTACCGATTCGTGGCCGCCTTCGATTCCCTCGCCGACGAGGAGAAATTCGCACTCGCCCTGTGGAATGACGCGGGCTACGAGAAGGTCATGATGCAGTTCGCTTCGGTGTTCGGCCTGGAGGACGACGAACTGGTCCGCGTGCTCTGAGGCCCGAAGCGGATGGCAGTCTTCCCGCGGGACGAGTCCCGGGTGCTCGCGGCCACGATCCTGGCGTCGAGCATGGCGTTCATCGACGGCAGTGCGCTCAACGTGGCCATGCCGGTCATCCAGACCTCCCTCTCCGCCTCCGGGGCCGAACTGCTCTGGGTGGCCAACGTCTACCTCCTCGTGCTCGCCGCCTTCATCCTCGTGGGCGGCAGCCTCGGCGATAGGCTCGGACGGAAACGGATCTTTCTCGCCGGCATCGTGCTCTTCACGCTGGCCTCCTCGGCCTGCGGCCTTTCGCCCTCGATCCGCTTTCTGATCGCCGCCCGGACCGTCCAGGGATTCGGCGGGGCGCTGATGATCCCCGGCAGTCTCTCGATCATCTCGGCGAGCGTCGCGGCCGAGCGTCGCGGGCGCGCCATAGGCACCTGGTCCGCGGCCACCACGCTGGTCACGATCGTCGGACCTGCCCTGGGCGGCGTGCTCTCGGATCTCGGTCTCTGGCGCCTCGTCTTCCTCATCAACCTTCCGCTCGGCATCGCCGCCGCCTTCCTGACCACGGGATTGTCCGAGAGCCGAGACGCCGAAGCCACAGGCGGGATCGACGTGGCGGGGGCCCTCCTCGCGAGTCTCTCGCTCGCTGCCCTCGCCTACGGTTTCATCTCGGCGCCGAGTTTCGGCTTCGCCGATCCGCGGATCGTCGTGAGTCTGGCCGTCGGGCTCCTCGCCCTCTTCCTGTTCATCGCGGTGGAACGCCAAAGCGCCGCGCCCATGCTTCCGCTTTCGGTTTTCGCGTCGAGGGATTTCAGCGGCGCCAACGTGCTCACGTTCTTCCTGTACGGCGCCCTGAGCGCAGTCACCCTGTTCATGTCGCTCGATCTCGTCCAGGTCCATGGCTATTCGAAGACCCAGGCGGGGCTGGCCTTCCTCCCCTTCGCGATTCTCCTGACCCTGCTTTCGCGCTGGGCCGGCGCGCTGGCCGACCGTCGCGGTCCCCGTCTTCTGCTCGGACTGGGGCCGGCGCTGACCGGCGCGGGCTTCTTCCTGATCTCCATGGCCGATCCGAGCGCGGGACCGGGGAACTACTGGCGCTCCTTCCTGCCGGGGATTCTGCTCTTCGGAGCGGGAATGGGACTGACGGTGGCGCCGCTGAGCTCCACGGTCATGGGGGCCCTTCCGCGGCGTCTCTCGGGGACTGCCTCGGGTGTCAACAACGCCGTGTCGCGGGCCGCCGGAGCCCTCGCCATCGCGGTGCTGGGTTCGGTGGCGCTCCTGGTCTTTTCGCACGAACTCGCCCTCGCTGTGGCTTCGTCGGGGCTCGATGCCGGCGCGCGTGCGGAGCTTCTCGCCTCGGCGCGCGACCTCGGCGCGACACGTCCGCCGCCCGGGCTGACGAGCGGGGCCGCGGAATCGGCGAGAAGGGCCGTGGCCTCTTCCTTCGCCGGAGCCTTCCGCGTCGTGATGCTCATCTGTTCCGCCCTCGCCCTGGCGAGCTCCCTGGCCGCGGTTCTCATCCTCGGGCGGGGGCCGGATCGCGAGGGAGGTCGGGCTTCGCCGGAATGAGGGCGGCGAACAGGCCGTCCGCCGCAAGGGCCAGGAGGGCCACTGCCAGCGCTCCCTCGGCGAGATAGGAAGGGCGCTGCGTCACGAGCCCCGAGATGATGGGAGAGCCGAGCCCTCCCGCGCCTATCGTGGCCCCGATCGTCGCGGTACCGATGTTCACGACGATCGCCGTGCGCAGCCCCGCCAGGATGGCCGGCGCGGCCAGGGGCAGCTCCACCTTCAGGAGGCGCTCGCGCCCTCCCATGCCCATGCCCCGGGCCGCATCCATAGCCTCGGCCGGCACGCCGGCGAGGCCCTCCATGCCGTTGCGCAGGATGGGCAGAACGCTGTACAGGAAGAGGGCGGCCACCGTCGGCTTGAAGCCGAAACCGAGCGCGGGCACGGAGAGGGCCAGCACCGCCGCGGGAGGAAAGGTCTGCGCCATCGCCGCGAGCCGGTCGGCCAGCGAAGCCAGGGGGCCGCCCCGCCGGCGGGTCGCCGCTATGGCCAGTCCGATCCCGACGATCGCCGCCAGAGCGCTCGACACGAGGGTGAGGGCGAGGTGCTCGCCCACCAGGAACGCCAGGGCAGCCCGGGGATAGAGGAGCTCGATTTCCTCCGGGAAGGCGAGGTGGAGGAGGAAGGGGAGGGCGCCCGGCCAGAAACACAGGGTGGCGAGGGCCGCGGCCAGGATGATGGGCACTGTCCACCGGCCCAGGAGCCGCGTCTCCCTCATGGCTGTCTCGCCCCCGCCTCCGCTGCCCGCTCGATATCGGAGAGGCCGATCTCGCCGACCAGTCTGAAGCACTCGTCCACGACGGCGAGGTTGCGGGAGCTCGAGCCCAGCATGGCCGACAGGGCCTCCTTGAGGCTGGCCTCCCGGTCGATCGCCATCTCCTCGACGTGCTGCTGGGCCAGCACGGACTCGGGGTCGTCGCCGCAGGCCGCGAGACTTCTGTCGATGCAGCCCACCAGTCTCCCGCCCTCCCCGGTTACCCAGCGGTAGCCGTCGGAGCCGCAGAGCTCCGCAGCCAGGTCGCCGCCCCGGTCGAGGGCCTGGGCGGATCGCATCCACTCCCGCACCGGAAAGCGCGAGAGGCGCTTGAGGGCGCGATCCGACCCGACAAAGCCCGCGACGAAGGCGTCGGCGGGCCGTTCGAGCAGCTCCTCCGGCGCGTCGAACTGCACGAGGCGGCCCGACTTCACGACCGCGAGGCGATCGGCGAGGCGGATGGCCTCGTCGACGTCGTGGGTGACGAAGACCACCGTCTTGCGCAGCCTTCTCTGGATCGAGAGGAACTCCTTCTGGAGGCGGGCCCTGCCCAGGGGGTCCACGGCGCTGAAGGGCTCGTCCATGAGGAGGATGGGAGGATCGGAGGCGAGGGCCCGGGCCACCCCGACGCGCTGCGCCTCGCCGCCGGAGAGCTCCGCGGGGTAGCGGGCGCCGTAGCGCGCCGGATCGAGACCGACGAGACCGAGCATCTCGGTCACGCGCTCGGCGATCCGGGACTTGCGCCACTTGAGCAGTGACGGCACCACGGCCACGTTGGCCGACACCGTCAGATGGGGAAAGAGTCCCACGCCTTGGATGACGTAGCCGATGCGGCGCCGGAGTTCCTCCGGATCGCGCCCGCGCAGATCCCGGCCTTCGACGAACACGCGGCCCTCGCTGGGCTCGACGAGGCGGTTAACCATGCGCAGGATCGTGGACTTGCCGGAGCCGGAGGGGCCCACGAGGACGCAGAGCTCGCGTTCCCGGACTTCCATGTCGAGGGACTCGACCGCCCTGACCGTCCCGTAGCTTTTGCCCACGCCTTCGAACCTGATCATGCCGCGTTCCCCTGCGGCGCCCGGACTCCGCTCTGCCTCGGGACCGCAGTCCCGCCACGGGGCGAGAGCGCCCAGCCCAGGACGCCCATCAGTGCGTCGGCGCAGAGCGCCAGGCCGATTATGGGCAGGGCTCCGAGGAGCACCATGTCCATGGCATACTGGCCGAGTCCCTGGAAGATGAAGACGCCGAGGCCTCCGGCGCCGATCAGGGCCGCGACCGCGGTGTTGCCGATCACCTGCACCGCCGCGACGCGGAGCCCCGCGACCGCGAGCGGCAGGGCCAGGGGGAGTTCCACGCGCAGGAAGAGCTGCAGGGCGCTCATGCCCATGCCGCGGCCCGCATCCCTGGCGGCGGCGGGAATGCCTTCCAGGGCCGCGAGGCAGTTTCTCGCGACGGGCAGCGCAGCGTAGAGGCTGAGGGCGATGAGGGCGGGCGTGGCGCCGATCCCGCTGATGCCCAGGGCGCGCAGCGAGGGATGGCGGGCTGCCAGGGCGGCCAGGGGAATGATGAGGAAGCCGAAGAGCGCGAGGCTCGGCAGGGTCTGGATGACGTTGAGCACGAGAAAGCCCGCCGATCGCAGCGCCCTGGACCTGGCCGCGCCGAATCCGATGCCTGCGCCGATAAGGCCGCCCGCGAGCAGGGCGGAGGCGGAGAGGACAACATGTCGGTGCAGCTGCAGCGCGAAGACCGCCCGCTGCGCGCTCCACTCGCGCAGGAGCGCGAGGCTGGACAGAAAGCCGCCCGCCAGGAGCGACGCGGCAAGCGCCACGATCGAGACGGCACAGAGGGCGCCGAAGGCGGGGGGCATGCGCAGGCGCGGCCGCTGCAGCTCGTAACCGGCAAAGGCAGCCAGGAGCGACAGCCAGAAACCCG
>DATJQN010000228.1:0-2340 GCA_035505775.1 Rectinemataceae bacterium
GGACTCCGCATATAGCTCGGTGAACAGCAAGAGCACGCTCTGTCCGGTGAGGAGGCCGGGGTTGGCGGACAGGCGCATCGGCATCGCGAGAGCAGCGGCAGCCAGCGCGAGAAGGCCGGCGGCCAGCGGGGCGGGCCGGGGACTGCGCCGGGACCGGGATGGGCGGTTCATCGTCCTTCCATGATACGTTCGCTCTCCCTCCGCACCACGTGGCGGGACGGGGAACCGGCCGCGGAAAGGCTGAAACGGCCCTTCGCAAGCGCGTCACACTGTGCACGCGTCGTTCCGCCGGTTGAAACCGTCGTTTCGCATCTTGCGAGCTGGCAGGAATCGGGTTAGTATGACTCCACTTCCTCAATTACAACCACAACGCAGATAAGGAGACACCATGCAGCTGTCCAGGTACTCGGGCGATCTGTCCTCCGTCGACTACCTGAGCCTTCTCGTCGTCGATTTCGTCGGCCAGGTCCATTCCGTTTCTCTGCCCAGAAGCTACGTGACCGACAAGGTGCTCAAGAACGGCATCGGCTTCGACGCCTCCAACTTCGGCTTCGCGCAGGTCCACGCGAGCGACATGGTGGCCATCCCCGACCTCACCACCGCCTTCGTCGAGGAGAAGGACGGCTTCAGGATACTCCACGCCTTCTGCGACGTGTGGACGACCGGCGGCACACCCTTCGATCAGTACCCCCGCACGGTGGCGCGCAGGGCCCTCGAGAAACTCAAGTCCAGCGGCGTCGGCGACGAGGCCAAGATGCTCGTCGAGCTCGAGTTCTACGTCTTCGACGATGTGCGCTACTCGACCACCGTCGGCCACTCCTACTACTTCGTCGAGAGCTCGGAAGGCATCGGCGAGGAATACGAGGACACGCCCCGCTTCGGCCTCTCCAAGGGCTACCACCGCCTCGGCCCGGACGACCGCTACAACCTCCTGCGCAACAAGGCCGTCCAGGCCATGGAGGCCGCCGGCATCCCGGTCAAGTACCATCACCACGAAGTCGCCGCGGCCCAGCTCGAGATCGAGCTCAACTTCATCTCCCTGCCCGGCGCCGCGGACGCGGTCGCCCTTTCCAAGTGGATCATCAAGACCTGCGCCGACGAACTCGGTCTCTTCGTGACCTTCATGCCCAAGCCCATGTACCGCATCGCGGGCTCCGGCATGCACGTGCACCAGTTCGTGGAAAAGGGCGGCGCATCGATCTTCCCGGGCGAGGGCCTCTACGGTCTCTCGAGCGCGGGCCTCTCCTACACGGCGGGCATCCTCGAGCACGCCCTCTCAGGCTCGCTTCTCGCCTGGTCCAACCCGAGCACCAACTCCTACCGCCGCCTCGTGCCCGGCTACGAGGCCCCGGTCAGCGCCACCTTCGCCCAGGGTTCGCGCGCCGCCGCCGTCCGCATTCCCGGCTACCTCAAGAAGGGCGAGGCCCGCATCGAGTTCCGCACCGGCGATGCGACGGCCAACGTGTACTACTTCCTGGCCGCCATGCTGCTCGCCGGCCTCGACGGGATCGGCCGGGGACTCGACCCCGTCGCCAAGGGCTACAACGTCTCGAAGGAAACGCCCAAGAACACCTTCCCCACGGGGCTGTATCACGTCCTCCGCGGCCTCAGGAAGGACTGCGAGTACCTGCTTCCCGTCTTTCCGCAGGAACTCATCGACGGCTGGATCGCGCTCAAGGAAAAGGAAGCCGAGTACGTCTACAACGCGCCGGTCCCGCAGGAGTACGAGCTGTACTTCTGACCGGCGGGCGGGGATTGACCGCAGCGATATCGCAGAAGCGCAGAAAAAACGTCCACAATGACGTCAGGGATGGGAAGCATCAGGATTCCAGGGGGGGGGAAGTCTCCCCCTCGGTCGAGCCTCCCCAGCCGCGCCTCGCCGGCGCGTCCGGGGGGTCTCGCCCTGCCCCCTCGAGCGGGGCGCGGCCACAGCGCGTTCCGCCCCGCAACGCCCCGCCGCCCGGTTGGGGCAGGTTTCGGGGCGGCGGGATCTGCACAGCCTCCGGCGCCGCGGGGGCGCCGACGGACGCAGGCCGAGCGATTCCGCAGGCGTTCGTGTACGAACGCCGAGGACCGAGCGAGGCTTGCGGAAGTCAGGCGGCCCCGCCGCGGATGATACTGAATGTTGAAGTTGACGATAGACGATTTTTAGACATCGGGAGGTACAGATGGGATTCGAGACACTGATGGGAGACGAGGCCATCGCCCTCGGCGCCATCCACGCAGGGCTGTCGGCGGCCTTCGCCTATCCCGGCACACCCTCGACAGAGATCATGGAGTACTACCAGGACTACGCCTCCCGCACGGGCGGCATCGTCGCGCAGTGGTGCTCCAACGAGA
>DATJQN010000229.1:0-4030 GCA_035505775.1 Rectinemataceae bacterium
GCCGTCCAGCTCGTCCGCCTCGCGGGTGAGGCTGCACTGGGTGTCTCGGCTGTCATCGCCGTCCTCCTCCCGCCGCTCGTGCTCGTGTCGGCCCTCATGCTGCTAAACGCCCCGTTCTGGGAGCGAGGGATGGGCCCCTACCGGGCTTTCATCGTGGCTGGCATGGTCTCTTTGATCGCGGCCCCTGGCTTTGCCTCGCTCATGCATGACAAGGCCATCATGGGCTACTTCGAGGAGCGAATCGCGTCGTTCATTGCGCCGCTCAAGGCGGAGTCCACGACAAGCGGCTACGACGCCTCTGCACTTGCAGCGAGTCTGGATCCCAAGCTGCTCGCCGAATCTGCCCTCCATATCTTGAGTTCCTGCTACGCCACCCTGATTCTGCTCATGCTGGGCGGAAGCAGATGGCTGGGCAACAGGATCTCGGGGCGGGCAGCAGAAGGCAGGAAAGCCTCTCCGCCGCTTGCAGAATACAGACTGCCTTACGTTTTCCTCTGGCCGTTCCTGATCGCCTGGGCGGGGGTGGCCGCCTCGATTCTGCTCAAGGCCGCCGACCTCTATCAGGCAGTGGCCTGGAACCTGGCGCTACTCCTCAGCATGGGCTATGCAGCCCAGGGTCTGGGGATTGCGTCGCATATCTTCACTCGCTGGCATATGCCGAGGACCCTGCGATTCGCGATCCTGCTGGCCGTGATCATCACGATAGCCACGCCGACTGTTGGCGTCATCATCGCGATCCTCATTCCTCTCCTCGGCGTGACCGAGGTATGGATCCCATACCGAAACCCCAAAGGAGTCGGAGCATGAAAGTCATACTCAACAACGACGTTCCCAACCTCGGTGAGTTGGGAGACGTTCGGGACGTGGCACCCGGCTACGCCCGGAATTTCCTCTTCCCCCGGAATCTGGCCTACGCCTTCAATCACAAGACCGCTCAGCTGTTCGAGCGTCGCAAGACCGAGATCGAGGATCTAAAAGCCGCCAAGAGAATGGCCTCATCCAGTCTGAAGGAGCGTCTCGAAGCGGAGGAGATCAGCGTGACCGTGCCCGCCGGAGCGAATGGCAAGCTCTACGGCGCGGTGACGGGTCACACGGTCGCCGACGAGCTCCTCAAGAAGGGGATCGAGGTCGACCGCAAGAAGATCGAGGTTCCCGGACGATCGATCAAGAATGTCGGAACTTACAAAGTGCTCGTCCACCTGTACGACAAGGAGGAGGCAAGCCTCCGGCTGGTCGTGCTCGGCTCCGAGGTCAAGTCGGAAGCCCGGGAGGAGACGCCCCGGCCGCAGCGCCGCCGGAGAAGCGAAGAGGGCGAGCACGAGCGTCCGCAGCTCACTCCCGAAGAGGACATCGCGGCCCAGGCCGCCGCTTTCGAGGCGGCAGTCAATGCCCCGCCGCGCCCGCAGCGACGCCCTCGACGCGAGGAGCGCTGATCCGGCATCGAAGAGCCTGCGCTTTCACGGGAAGGCGCGGGCCCTTCGGCCATGAGGCCTGCGCATGATACCCGCCGAGCTCAAGGACAAGGTTCCCCCGCACAACGCCGAGGCGGAGCAGGCCTGCCTGGGCGCGGTCCTCCTCGATCCCGACGCCGTCCAGAATGTCCTGCGCTTCCTGGGGCCCGAGGATTTCTATGTAAACGCCAACAAGGAAGTCTTCGCGGCCATTATCTCGCTGTATGAGAAGGGCCAGAAGGCCGACCTCATCACCCTCACCGACGAGCTGCGGCTCCTGGGCACGCTCGATCGAGCGGGCGGGCCCGGCTACGTGGCCAATCTGACTTCGGTGACTCCCTCGGCCGCCAACGTCGAGTACTACGCCAAGATTGTCCAGGAGAGTTCCATCCGCAGGAACCTCCTCCATCTCTCAGCGGATATCAGCTCCAAGGCCTACGACGACTCGACCGAATCGGGACAGGTGCTCGACGAAGCGCAGGCCCGCATCTTCGAGATAGCCCAGAACCGTCAGGCGGTGAGCTACAAAAGCGTCAAGGAGCTCCTCCCCGAGACTATCAAGACGATCGAGCGCCTGTTCAAGAACAAGAGCGCCTATACCGGCATTCCCTCGGGTCTGCCGGATCTGGATTCGATGACCTCGGGTTTCCAGGATTCCGAGTTCATCGTCATCGGAGCTCGGCCCTCGGTGGGTAAGACCGCCCTGGCGATGAGCATGGCGGCCCACATCTCGGTGCGCGAACGCATCCCCTGCGCCTTCTTCTCGCTCGAGATGGCCGACATGGCCATCATGCAGCGCCTGATCTCCAGCGAAGCCCGGATATCGAGCGAGATGATCCGCTCCGGGCTCATCAAGCCCTCGGATTTCAACGCCCTCATGGAAGCCGCAGGTCGGATCTACGAGGCCCCGCTGTATATCATCGACATGCCCAACATGAAGCTCCTGGAGCTCAGGACCATGGCCCGGCGGCTCCGCTCGGAGCGCGACGTCAAGATCATCTTCATCGACTACCTCACGCTCGTCACCCACGAAAACGCCGACCTTCCGCGATGGGAGCAGATCGCGAGCATATCCCGCTCCCTCAAGGCTCTGGCCCGCGAACTCCGGATCCCGGTGGTGGCGCTTTCGCAGCTCAAGCGCGAGGCCGAGGGCAAGCAGCCCACGCTCGCGGACCTGCGCGAGTCCGGCTCCATCGAGCAGGACGCCGACCTGATCCTCTTCCTTCACCGTGACCGCGAGCAGGACAAGACCAGGGATGAGCGGTCGCCCGTCGTGGAGACTGACCTGATCATCTCCAAGCAGCGCAACGGCCCGGTCGGCAAGGTCTCCATAGCCTTCATCCCGAAATACACGCGCTTTGAATCGATTGAAAAGCGACGGGGCTGAGCCTATACTGACCCTACGGATGGAGGTCGACAGATGGCTTTCCGTGACAGCTATGACTTCGGTGTGCTGGTCAATGAAGCCGAGCGCATGGTGGTCGACGAACTCGAACGGCGCCTCGCCGAACTCGACGATCCCGGCATCTGCGTCTGTCAGGACTGTGTTCTGGACATGGCCGCCTTCGCGCTGAACACGCTCAAGCCCGTGTATCGGGTATCCCTGCTCGGAACCATGTACGCCCATGCCATGGATGACGGAAGCTACGCGGAGGATGTGCGCAAAGCCGTGGACGCCGGCATCTCCAAAGTGCACGCGAACCCGTCTCATGATTGAGTAGAGTCGGCGGTCCGTGGCGGGATTCAGCCGCGAGGGCGGCTTCCCGCGCAGCGCTAGGGAGTCCCCCCGCGCGCGGCCATGATCCCGGTTTCCGTGAGCATCGGAGAAGAGGAGCGACGGCTATTCTTCTTCGATCTCGAGCGCGCGGAGCGAGCGGTAAGGCCCGCCGAATATGCGGTCGAAGGGCTCTGAGCGCATGGTCCTGGCCTTGTCCGTCCGCGTCTGCTCGTAGAGCGTGCGGTTGACGTGGAGGACCGCGGTCTCGCCGGTCTTGATGCCCGAGGCATGGAAATCGAGGCTCTCCTCCGATTTTCCGCCATAGCTCAGGCTGATCTCAGCCTCCGGCGAGCGCTCCTCCGCCTGAACGAGAAGAAAATACTTGATGATCTCTACGCTGTCAGGATCAAGACCGTCGCTGTACATGCGCGCGCGTTCGCGGAGCTCGGGAAATCCCACGAGTACGGTCGAGGACTTGGGGAGCGCAACTTTGCCGCGATAGAAGGACATGCGCTCGAGTTCGGGCAGCACCACCACATCCAAATCCCTGGAACGGGAGAGCAGGCGGACTTTGAGTTCCGGCTCGAGCCTCGTGCCGCAGGAAGGGCAGGTGAGGGTGAAGAAGCTCCGGTCGAGGATCTGCTTCAGGCGCTGAGGCTCGGCATCGAGATCGATTTCATCCGGCAGATCGGCATCGAAACTGAATTCACAGATACAGGTGACCGTACGCATCGCATCCTCCTTTTGTTACTTGGCCGCGAAAAACAGCACGTCCCCGACTGTCGCCAGCACGAAGATTGCCAGGATGAAGGCGGCACCGATGAACTGGAATCGGTAGATCGTCACGGGCCGTAGCGGGTGT
>DATJQN010000230.1:0-2619 GCA_035505775.1 Rectinemataceae bacterium
ACGGCGGTGCTCGCTTTGGGGCCCGCTCGGGACGATACTGAATAGCGAGACCCGCCAGGCCAGGAGGTTCGCATGGAGACAACCCAGAAAGCCCTTTACATCGACGCGTCCACCGGATTCTATCGGGTCCGCCGCTACAAGGTCGGCGACTACTTCGGCCCCGTCGACCTCGGCCTCCACATCTCGGGACGGCTCATGAGTCTCAACTTCGGCGTGGGGCTTTTCGCGGGCTCGATCTTTCCCGGCTCCAACCGCCTCATGTTCACCGGCTTCTCGCCGTCATGGAGGGGGTTCTACGTCTCGAGCATGGGCGGGGCCGGGCTCGTCTTCGATAACCTCGGCATCAATCTCGTGAGTCTGGTCGGCAAGGCCCCCCTCCCTTCGGTGCTCTATCTCAACCGGTTCCACGGCGAGGAGATCGAGGTCGAAGTCCAGCCGATAGATCTGCATGCGGCATGGGCCGGGCCCGCCGGGGAGGGCTGCGGAGACGGCCCCCCCGCGACGGCCGGCGACTCCGTCGATCCGACGGCTGAGACCTTCCGGCGCGTGGGCGTCTACGGGCTGCTCGATACGGTGATAGCGCGCTACGGTTCGCGCTTTGCCGGCGACTTCCGGGCCTTTGCCGTGGGGCCGGCCTCCGAGGCCACCGACTTCGGGGCCATTCTCTCCGCGCCGATCTCCGGAGGGGCTGCCACGAGCGTGGACACCTGGGCGGGGCGGGGCGGCCTCGGATCCAAGATGCTGCAGGAACACGGCATCGCCGCGGTGATCTACGGCGGCACTGTCGTGGACGAGGACTTCCGCGACCGGAAGGTCGCCGACGAATGGTTCGAGGCGAAGTACAAGCAGAAGCTCGCCGTGAAAGATTTCGAGGCCACGACCAAGTATCGCTTCGATCCCAAGTTCGAGACCGGCGGCACCTTCGGAGTGAACTACGCCTCGATCGGCGGGCGCATGATCGCCTTCAACTACCGCAGCATGGAGTGGAGCGAGGAGGAGCGCACCGAGCTTCACAAGCGCCTCGTGCTGGGTCACTACCTCAAGCAGTTCAACGAGGAGACCATAGCCACGAAGAGCCAGGCCACCTGCGGCGAACCCTGCTCGGCGGTCTGCAAGAAGCTGCGGGGGGATTTCAAGAAGGACTACGAGCCCTACCAGGCCCTCGGTCCCCTCTGCGGCATCTTCGACCAGCGCGCGGCCGAGCGGCTCAACCACGCTTCGGATGCCGGGGGCTTTGACGCCATCTCCCTCGGCGGGGTTCTCGCCTGGCTGATGGAATGCCTGGATGCCGGAGAGCTGAGCCGGGAAGACCTGGCCGTCACCAGGCTGCCGCGCTGGAATCGCGAGGGCTTTGACGTGGTGGGCGACTCGCAGCACAATGCCGAGCTCGGCATCGAGCTGGTCGACTCGATACTGGGAAAGCGGGGCGTCCTGGATCTCTCGGAGGGCCCGCGCAAATGGGGCCGGAGCATCAGGCGCGAGCGCGGCGTCCGCATACTCGACCGTTTCGTGTACACCGCCAACGGCCGCAGGGGCTGGATGGTCCCGAACCAGTACTGGACGCCCGGCGTACTCGCGCCCATGGCGATCATGGGCAAGTACTACATGCACTACGGCAACGAGTTCATTCCGCCGCGGCAGCTGGGCAAGACCTGCGCCGAGCGCCTGCGCAAGGAACTCGGCATGGACAACGCGGGGCTCTGCCGCTTCCACCGCGCCTGGGGCGAAGAGATGATGATAGAAGCCATCGGCTCCGTGTACGGCCTCAAGGATCGCTATGTCCAGTCCATCGCCATCGCCGCAAGCCGCATCAACAGCCGCAATGCGGCGGTGTACTGGGAGAGCGCGCGGAATCTCCAGTTCATCCGCTCCTTCCTGGTCAGGCGGCGCGATGTCGAGTCCGACCCCAGCCCCGAACTGCAGACCTGGATCGAGGCCTTCGATTCGAATCCCGAGGAGGCGGCCCTCTCGTTCTGGTTCGAGATGCGCAAGGGCATCGACGAATCGCTCAGGGACTTCTTCTAGAACGATGGCCGGTTACGGGCATATTGCGCACAACGTGGAGGTGGTCCGTGCGCGGGTGGCCTCGGCCTGCGCCCGATCGGGCCGCGCCGCGGGCGACGTGGAGATTCTCGCCGTGTCCAAGTTCCACCCCCTCGAGGCGGTCGAGTTGGCCTGGGAGGCGGGACTGCGCAGTTTCGGGGAAAGCCGTGTCCAGGAAGCCGAGACCAAGTATGCCGCGGCGCGGGCCGCGCATCCCGGGCTGCGATTGGACCTCATCGGGCACCTGCAGGGCAACAAGGCGAAGAAAGCGGTGGAACTGTTCGACATGATCGAGTCCGTCGACAGCCTGGAACTCATCGAGACGCTGGCGGCCCGTGCCGCGACCGCGGGCCGTCGCGTGGACATCCTCCTCGAGCTGCACACGGGGGAGGAATCCAAGCAGGGCTTCCGGGACGCGGATGCCCTTGCCGCGGGCGTCGAGGCGGTCATGGGTGCTCGCTCCATTAATCTCCGCGGCCTGATGACCATGGCGCCGCTGACCGACAACGAAGCCTTCATCCGGGCCTCTTTCCGCCGCCTGCGCTCGGCATTCGAGCGCCTCAGGGAAGAGTTCGT
>DATJQN010000231.1:0-3601 GCA_035505775.1 Rectinemataceae bacterium
TACCTGCAAAGTGTCGGAGGAGATCAGCCTCACCCACAAGCGCAGCCGACCGGCCTCCAAGGAGCTCGTCGCCAATCCGGGCTTTCTCTCCACTGAGCTCTTCGCGCGCTATCTGGAGAGGATCGAGCCCATGCTCCCCCAGCTCGACGCGATCATGCTCGAGTTCGAATATCTCAACCGGGAGAAGATGCCGTCGCCGACCGCTTTTCTGGACGCCCTCGATCGCTTTTCCCGCTCGGTGCCGGCAGGTCTTCCCCTGGCCGTCGAGCCCAGGAACAAGAACTTCCTGACGGGCGACTACTTCAGGTTCCTGGGCGAGAAGGGCTGGATCCATGTCTTCTCGGAGAAGCTCTACATGCCACACGCGTACGACGTGTACGCGAGTTTCGGCACGCTTGTATCGGGCAACGCGGTCATCCGCCTGCTCGGCGGCGATCGCGCGGCAATCGAGAAGGCCACGGCGGAACGATGGGACGCGATCGTCGATCCCAAGCCCGACAAGGCAGCCATTGTGGACATGAGCAGGAAGATCACCCTCAAGGGCGGGAGGGTGATCATCAACATAAACAACCATTACGAGGGCTCGGCGCCCCTGACCGCCGCCTATTTCCAGAAAGCCTTCGCCGCGGCAGACTGATCCGGCCGGGACCGGTGTTTCCCAGTCCGCGCCGCGCTGACCAGTCCGCGCCTTTGGCCCTGCGCCGCGTCGCGCCGCCTGGGCTCCGCGAGGGCCGGCCCTCAGCGCCAGTTTTCCAGGGCGAGGGCGACCGAGCGGCGCATCTCGGCGCTGTAGTCGGCGGCAAACTTGCGTCTGTAGATCTGCTGACCGTAGTTGGTGGAAGGCTGCGCCGGGTCTTGTGCCGTTTCAGGGGCTGCCGGAGCGCCGTCGCCGGCCGTGGAGTGCCTGTCATCCCCTGCATTTCCGTAAAGTGCCGCGAGCTCGCCGCGCTCCAGGCTCCTGTACCTGTTCTCGTAAACGACATAGCGCCGATCGAGTCGCTCGGTCAGCGTGCGGGTCCTCTGCTGGGCTGTCGGGTAGCCGATCACGAGCATGGTCGCGGGGAACGCGTAGGGCGGCAGCCCCAGCAGGTCACGGTGGTACTCGTAGCGTTCCATGATATCGCCGATATAGCAGGAGCCGAGTCCATGGGACTCTGCGGCGAGCACCGCGGTCTGGGCCGCTATCAGGGCGTCGGAGAAGGCGAGGAGGAGATCCGACTCGCGTGGTGTGGGTCCACCCTGCTGCAAGGCTCCCGAGAAGGCGAAGTAATCCATCCACCGCTGGAAGTCGGCGAGAAAGACGAGCACCAGGGGGGCGCGGGCTATGAAGGGCTGTTCGTCGCAGCTCTGCGAAAGAGCCTTCTTCTTCTCCGGATCGGTCACGTCGATGACGCTGTAGAGCATCATGTTGCCCGCGGTCGGCGATCTCAGGATCGCATCGAGCAGTTCCGATTTGAGTTCGGGCGAGATCGGCCGGTCCTCGAAGGCGCGCACCGAGCGCCGCGATTTGATGAGATCCATGGTGGAGTTCATCGGCATTCCTTTCATCGAAGCGTCAATAATGCGGACATGGTTCCGCCGGAGTCAATGCCCCGCGGCCGATCTCCTCGGAGGACGGTTCAGCGCTTCCGCTTGCGCGCCGGACGGGAGGATGCTAGATTTCAGGTGGCCCTGCGGGATCGACCCGCAGGGCCTCGACCTGTCTCTTCGGAGTCGGGCGGACGGAGCAGCGGGGCGCGCCGCTCCGTCCGGCCCCGATGGCCAGCGTCGAAGCCCGTGCCCAGAGGACATTACGATGGCCACTTCCCTCCCGCCCCGCAGCCTCAAAGAGGACTGGTTTCTCCACAGCTCCCGCGACTTCGGCAGCCACGGCGACCGCATCTCGCGTCCGGGGCACCCCGTCGGGACCTGGTACCCCGTGAGCCTTCCCTGCACCGTGCTCGACGGACTTGTCCGGAACTCGGTCCTGCCCGAACCCTACGAGGGACTGGCCTTCAAGCGGCTTCCGGGCTATCGGGCCGTGACACAGAACGCGGTCACCTATCAGGAGGAGCTGCATAATTTTTCCGACGTGCCCCTCCCCGACGACAGTCCCTTTCGGGACTCCTGGTGGTACCGCCGCGAGTTTGATCTGTCGGCGACCGAGCGCGCGGGGAGGATACACCTCCGCCTCGACGGCCTCAACTACGCCGCCCATGTCTGGTTCAACGGCCGTCGGCTCGCCGGGCCCGGGCTGATCGGATCCGTCCAGCGCCGCTACGAGCTGGAACTGCCGCAGGCAGCCCTCGCGTCGCGCAACGCGATCGCCCTGGAGATCTTTCCGCCCGAGCCGGACGATCTCGCCTTCACCTTCGCGGACTGGAATCCCATGCCTCCGGACAAGTGCATGGGGATCTGGCAGCCGGTCAGCCTCTGCTTTTCCGGGGACGTGACACTCAGGGACGCAGGGATCCGTTGCAGCCTTGACGACGACATGCGGCGGGCGCGACTGGAATTTTCGGCGGAGCTCGGGAACCGCTCCGACAGGGCGCAGCACGCGACCTTCTGCCTTGCCATCGAGGGCAGGCAGCTCCGTCGGGAGATTCAACTTGCTCCCTACGAAAAGAGAATCGTCGGCTTCGATGCCTCCCGGGAATCCGAGCTCGTCATCACGGAGCCCCGGCTCTGGTGGCCCTACCAGCTCGGGTCGAGCGAACTCTACGAGGCCGAGACCTGGGTCGAGGTGGAAGGAGAGACGAGCGATCGGCAACGTCTTGTCTTCGGGATCAGGACGATCGAGTCCCGCATCAATGCGGAGGGGTCGCTCCAGTTCAGCGTCAACGGTCTCGATCTGCTGGTCAGGGGTGCGGGCTGGGCCCCCGATCTCATGCTCAGGCAATCGGATGAGCGCGACGAGACCGATCTTGCCTATCTCAAGAACATGGGGCTCAATGCCGTCCGGCTCGAAGGCAACATGGCCGATGACCGCTTCTTCGAGATCTGCGACCGCGAGGGAATCCTGGTACTAACCGGATGGATATGCTGTTCCTATTGGGAGCGCTGGAATTTCTGGAAAGCGGAGGACTTCGAGCTGGCGCTTCGCTCGCTGCGCGACCAGCTGCTGCGGCTCCGGAACCATCCCAGCCTCGCTGCCTGGCTCTACGGAAGCGATCGCTGCCCTCCGGAGTTTCTCGAGCGGGACTATCGCGCGGCGCTGGCGGAGCTTGCTCCCGACGTGGTTGCCCTTTCCTCGGCCACTGGGGCCCGCTCCCCGGTCTCCGGGCCGACGGGAGTGAAGATGTCGGGGCCCTATGCCTACGTCCCTCCCTCATACTGGTATCGCGAGGAACTTCCGGGCTTCGCCGCCGGCTTCAACACCGAAACCGGACCTGACGCCTCGATCATGGCCTACGAGAGTCTCGAACGCATGCTCCCCGGGAAGGAACGCTTCGTGGGCAGCGAGGGCTGGAACCTCCACCTCGGTGTCGGCGTCTTCTCGACCACGGCCTTGACCGACCGGGCCGTCGAGCTCAGGTACGGCGCCCCGGTCGATCTCCGGGATTACTGTCGCAAGGCGAGGCTCATCCAGTACGAGAGCTGGCGGGCGATGTTCGAAGCCTAC
>DATJQN010000232.1:0-15261 GCA_035505775.1 Rectinemataceae bacterium
GCGGCATCCACGCGCCCCGGGTAACCGGTCCCGTCCCAGTTCTCATGGTGGGTGAGGGTGATCTCGGCCGCCATATGGTCGAAGTCCGATTCCGGATTCTTGAAGAGGCGGGCGCCGCAGTAGGTGTGGGCCTGCATCACCTTGTATTCCTCATCCGTGAAGCGGGCGGCCTTCTTGAGAATGAGATCGGAGATGGCGACCTTCCCTATGTCATGGAGCATCGCCGCCATCTTGAGCGTGTCCTTGGTGCGGTCCCGCTCCTTCTCGCTGATGTCGTGCTTGAAGGCCCAGCGCTCGTAGATCTCGGCCGCATATCCCGAGACGCGGTAGACGTGGGCCGCCGTCTCGTGGGAGTCGCGGAGCTCGGCGGTCTGGATCATCCTGAGCACGAGGGCGCGGGTCATGTAGGCGCGCATGAGGGCGTTGGTGGCGCTCGTTGCGAAGTGACCGACGATGGCCTCATCTTCCTTGGTGAAGGGGATCACCTTCCCCTCGGCTCCGATGGCGTTGATCACCTGGATGACGCCGAGGAGGCTGCCCGAGCTCGCGACGAGGGGCACGGCCAGGATCGAGGTGGTCTTGTAGTTGTTGGCCTTGTCGAAGGAGGGGCTGAACTTGTAGGGACGGTCCGCGGGAATCGCATAGGCGTCATCGATCCGCACGACCACCATGTTCTTGGCCGAGTAGCCGGCGATCCGGGATTCGTCGATGGGAATGCGCTGGTTCGAGTAGGGAAGCTTCTCTCCGGGCGGGAGTCGGTGCTCGAAGGTGGCGTTCTGGCTGTATTTGAAGACGAGCTGGTCGCCGTCCTTCTCGTAGATCGTGCCCGCATCCGCATTGACGACGTGCCGGGCCTCCAGCAGGATGCGTTCGAGGAGCATGTCAGCATCCTGTATCTTGCTGAGCTCGGAATCAATCTTGAAAATCAGGTCTCGATAGTCGCGCTTGCGAGATGCCATCGTAGCTCCATCTCTATTCTCGGATCGATTATAGCCTACATGAACCAGGATCGCACCCGCCCCGGCGGCATATTCTCTCCACTCCTGTAGAATTTACCAGTCCGCGCGCCGCGAGGCCAGCGGCCGGCCGGAGGACTGTCGCCAGCCGGCCCCGGTGCCGACGCCCCCGGCCGACACGGTCCGCGCCTCTGGCCGGCACGGTGCCGGCGCCCCTGGCCGACACGATCCGCAGCCCTTCTCCTGCATCCGCGCCATGAAAAGGACTTTCCAAATACCCGTGATGTGCTATATTTTGAACGAATGCTCATTCATTTATTGAGGGGCTCATATGGCGCTGGTACTGGTCACAGGTGCATGTGGCAATGTCGGACGAAGCACTGTCTCCGCTCTGCTCGCTGCGGGTCACCGCGTCCGGATACTGGAAGCCGATACGCGGAGAAACCGGTATCTGGCTCCGGCGCTCTGCAGACGCTGGAGGGCCTTGGGCCGGGGAAGGCTCGAGGCGATTCTTTTCGGCGATGTCCGCGAGGAGGCTATCGTGGCCGATGCCGTCAGCGGCATCGAAGCGGTGGTCCACCTGGCTGCCGTGATCCCTCCCCTGGCCGACCGCGACCCCGCGCTCGCGAGTTCGGTCAACATCCAGGGCACGGCGAACCTCATTCGGGCCTGCATCTCCAGGGGGGCCGGTCGCCGGGCTGCGCCTCCCCGCTTCGTATTGGCCTCCAGCATCGCCATATACGGAGACCGGCTGGGCGACTACTGGATACGGAGCGGTGACCCGCTGAAGCCGAGCCCGGGCGACGTCTACGCCGCCAGCAAGGTCGAGGCGGAGCGCCTGGTCCGCGAAAGCGGCCTCCCCTTCACGATGCTCCGCCTGAGTTACGTCGTTTGGAGGAAGAAGCTCGATCCGGATCCCCTCCTTTTCCACATGCCCCTGGCTACCAGGATCGAAGTCTGCCACACCGAGGATGTCGGCCGAGCCTTCGCGGCCGCCTGCGTTTCTGAGGGGGTACGCGGGGCGACGCTCGACATAGGCGGCGGACCGCGATGCCGAACCACCTACCGCGACTACCTCGACCGGATGTTCTCGCTCTTCGGACTCGGCGGCGCATCATGGCTGCCCGAACGCGCCTTCGCGGCCTCGGGCTTCCATTGCGGCTGGTACGCGGACTCCGAGGAGGCCGAGCAGCTCCTTCATTTCCGCCGGAAGGGTCTCGAACAGTACTACGCGGAAGTCCGGGAGGAGGCCCGCTGGCTCAGGCTGGTCGCCCGCATGGGAGCCCCGATCTTCCGCGCGCGGCTCCTGGCCGGAAGTCCCTACCTCGCCGCGGCAGACGCCTGAGGCCCGTCCTCGGCGGGGAGCGAAAGCCGCAGCGGCAGGCCGAAGGCGCTCTCTATGGAAAGCTCGATGAAGTCGAGTATGTCCTCCTCGGAGAAGCCGAGGGATGCGCTTCTCGAGAGACGGATCGAGTCCAGGGCTCCCAGGAAATAGAGGGAGAGCGCCGCCATGGCCCGGCGGGGCGGAAAGTCGAACCGAAGCCCCCGCTCCGCGGCGAGGGCGGTTACGAGCCGTCCCACCAAAGCGGCGAGCCGATCCAGCTTCTGGGCGAGACCGACCGACTCATAGCCTCCGTTGAGCCGCCACCCTTCGGAGACGATGAGGGCGATCAGGTCGACATCCCGGAACAGCTCCGGCAGGAAACGGCGAACTATGAGGGACAGGCCGCGTTCCGGACTTTCCGCGGCCAGTGCGCTGCTGAGGGTGGAGAAGAAGAGCTCCCAGCCCTCCTCGATCACCGCCCTCGCGAGGGCGTCCTTGTTCTCGAAATAGGTATAGATGGATCCGACGGGAAGCCCGGTCTCTCGGGCGAGGTCCGAGATGGATGTGCCGTTGAATCCCTGGGCCGCGAACAGGCGCTTGGCCGCACCGAGGATGGCCTGCCGTTTGCCCTCGTCCTTTTCGCGAGCCATGGCACGGGCCTCAAAGGGCGACGAAAATGCCCTTTTCGCGGTCCTTGCGGACCTGATCCCAGCGGAAAGCGCGGCCATTCATGACGATGTAGACGCCCTGCGGCAGGAGCTGGACCGCCGAAAAGGCCGTGCCGAAGTTGAAGAGGGCGTCGGAGCCCTGGACCTTGTAGGGGATCATGGCACCGGTGAGCACGATGGTCTTGGGAAGGCCCGCAGGCCCCAGGAGCTTGGCGGTTTCGGCCATGGTGTCCGTGCCGTGCGTGACGATGATCCGCTCCTCGGCCGCGGAGGCGCAGGAGTCGAGCACGCTTCTGCGGTTCGCTTCCTGCATCTGCAGGCTGTCGATCAGCTGGTTGAGCTCGATTTCCACCGGAACCGTCACCCTCGTAAGCCGGAGAATCTCCGGAAGATGGCTTTCCTTGAAGGTGAGTTCACCTCTAATTTCGTCATAGTGCTTGTCAAAGGTTCCGCCGGTGACAATGACGCGAATGGGCTTCGGATCCATGGCGGGAGTATGCACCGGCCCGGTGCTTTCAGCAAGCTGGGGCTCCCGGGAGGCGTTTCATTATGTGAAACGATCGACAGAATCCGGGATTTGGGGCTTGACGCTTTCTCCGAGGTCGTTAGAATAGCCCTCTACTTTTCGTTTTTCAGAATTCCTTACCAAAGGAGCGAGTTTACTGCATGAAGCACAGGTTCCGTAGAAGTTCCACTATTTTCTTCATTAGTTCGATACTCCTCTCCCTGACGCTCTCCTGCTCCCACCTCTCGTCCGAGTCCCCCATCCAGTCTTCGATGCTTCGCCTGTCCGCCGTGGATGCGGCGGATTTCCCGGACTACATCGTAAGCATCGAGTCGGAGGATCCCGTGGCTCCGCTCTATCGGAACCAGGAGACGAAGGCGGCCTGTCTGGACTTTTTCTCCGCCTTGACCGGCTCGGACACGATCGCCCACGCCATACTCGAAAATTCGCTTCGCTACGAGGTGCCGGCCACCTTGGCCTTTGCCCTCGCCTTCGAGGAGAGCCGCTTCCACGCCGACGCGCTCAACCACAACGGCAATTCCGTCGACCGGGGGCTCTTCCAGCTCAACTCACGCAGCTTTCCCGATCTGAGCACCGCCCAGTTCTACGATCCCGAGATCAATGCGCAGTACGGCCTGGCCCACCTGCACTACTGCCTGAACACCGGGGGGAACGAGGTTGCGGCGCTGGCGATGTACAACGCGGGCAGGACCAGTGTGGATCACGGTGTCACGCCGCGGAGGACCCTGGACTACGTTTCCAGAATCCTCAAGTACGAGGACAACATCCGGACCCTCTTCGATGCCAAGGTGGCGTCCCTTCCATCCATCCGACGGGCCCTGGGTAACAGTCTCACGATGGGTATGGCCGCAGTTCCGGTTCGGGACTGATCCGGCCCCGACCGGACTCGGCTGGGCCGGGCGGCAGGGTCGCGCGGCGGCCCCGCGCCTCCCGGTGTTGCGCTTCTCGGCCTAGCGGCGGAGATTCCACTCGCTGCGCGAGTACGTGGCTTCGGCGGCGCGCCTGCCGGCGGCCCACTCGTCCTCGCCCAGGCTCCCTGCGGCGATGGCGAGACCGTAGCTACTGTTCCAGTGTTCGGAAAAGCCCTCACGGAGGGCGGCGGCCGCCTCGTCGTAGCCGATGTCGCGCCCGCAGGCCTCCCGCAAGCCCACCACGCGGGCCTTCACGTCCTGGATGAGCTTTCCCTTGAGCTTTTCCGAGGGCACCTTGAGCAGGGAGAACATCCGCTCGGGCTCGACACCGAGCAGCACGGTTCCGTGCTGGAGGAGGCAGCCCAGCTTCCGGGTCTGGGCGTTCCCCGAAACCTTGCGGGCGCCCTCGCCCCGACCGAGCACGATGTCGTTGATCGGCGCGAACGAGGCGTCGAGCCCCAGAATGCCGAGCCCCGCCACGAGCCCGGCACAGATGCGCCGGTAGGACTCAAGTATGTCCGCGGGGGCCAGAACATGTCCCTCGGGCAGCACCAGCGAATAGGTGATCTCCTCGGCATGGTATACGGCCCCGCCGCCGGTCATGCGGCGCACGGCGTCGACGCCGGCGGCGGCGCAGGCTGCCCGATCCACCTCGTCATCCATGGACTGGAAGTATCCGACGGTCACGCACTCGGGCTTCCAGCCGTAGAAGCGGAGCGTGGGCGGGGAGCGGCCCTCGGAGACGGCGTGCAGCACCGCCTCGTCGATGCCCATGTTGAGGCTTCCCGGCGAATAGCCCGTATCGACGAACCTGATGGTCACGGAGCGCCTCCGGCAACGGCCAGCTCAAGGGCCTTCGCGATATCCCGGGGGGCGGCGCCAAAGAGCGTGAGCCCGCCGCTGCCGAAGGCGGCCTCGGCAGCCGCAGGGAGCCCCTCGACGGAGCAGTCCACGAGGCTCGCCTCCGCCGCTTCGAACAGAGCTTCAGGGTGGGCGAAGAAGTCTCCGGAAACGCGAAGCAGCCGGACCCTTCCCGACTCGAGCTCGATCCTGATCCTGATCAGCTTTCCGCCCGGCACTTTGTAGTCGAGCCGATATTCGCGTGCGGCACCCATGCGGATCCTCCCCGCTCAGTCCTGACAGGGATCCTCGGGCGAGTCGGATCCTCCGGAGCCGGATTCGAAGCCCTGACGGGCGTGGTAGCTCGTCCGGGCCAGGGGCGCGGCCACGACAGTGCGGAAGCCCCGCTGACGCGCCGCCTCGGCGTACTCCTCAAACTCCTGGGGCGTGACAAAGGCGCTCACGGGAATCTGGGCCGGCGTCGGCTGGAGATACTGGCCGAGCACGAGACTCGTGCAGCCCGCCCGGCGCAAATCGTCCATCGCCTCCAGGACCTCCTCCCGGCTCTCGCCGAGGCCGAGGAGGAGACTGGACTTGACGACCGGGGAGCCGGCGTGGTCCCGCCGCCACGCGGCAGCCAGCCGGAGCGTCGCGAGACTCGATTCGTAGGAGGCGCGCGGGTCGCGCACTCGCTGGAGGCGCCGAACGGTCTCCACGTTGTGCGCCAGGACATCGGGCGCGGCCTCGAGCAGCGCCTCGATCTCTCCCTCGCGGTAGTCGGGGATGAGGAGCTCCACGCGGACACCGGGATTGCGGGCCCTGACGGCGCGGAGGCAGGCCGCGAAGTGCCCCGATCCCCGATCCGGCAGATCGTCGCGGTCGACGCTCGTGATCACCGCATATTTGAGCCCGAGCTCGAAGATCGCCTCGGCGAGCTCCGCGGGCTCTTCGGACTTCAGCGCCTCCCCCCGCGAGGCGCGGGAGACGGCACAGAAGGTGCAGCCGCGGGTGCACACGGCACCGAGCACCATGAAGGTCGCCGTCGATGCCCCCCAGCACTCTGCCTTGTTGGGGCAGCGGGCGGAGTCGCAGACGGTGGCGAGGCCGCGGGCGGACAGGAGATCGGATACCCGGCGCCAGTTCTCGCCGGTGGGGATCTTGACTTTGAGCCAGTCGGGTTTGCGGTGAATCGCCGGGGAGGACTCGCTCACGGCCGGGCCTGCTCGCCTCCGCCGCGGGTTGCAGGGGACGCATCCACTTTGAGTTCACGCGCGGCCTTTCGCGGGCTTGCAGCGCGCGGCCTGGCAGCCGCCGGGTCGGCGGCCGGCGGGGCGGGGCGCTCGGCAGGAGTTCTCGGCGCGGCAGGACCGAGCCGGGAGGCAAAAAGCGCCACGGCCTGCTCCAGACCGGAGGCTTCCTGCTTGCCGAGGACCGCGACGCGGAAGATGGCCGACTCGATGAGGGCGTACAGCAGATCGCCCGCGGCCTTGACGGGGAAGCGGGCGAATTCCCCGGAGCGCTGACCTTCGATGATCATGCCCGAGAGTATGTGCCGCATGCGGATGGTCCGGCGGCGCACGCGCTCGTCCGGGTTTCCCCCGGAGGCCCGGAGATGGGCCAGGTAGTCCATGACCACCGCCAGGAGCCGTCCGTTCTTCACGCAGGCATCGATAACCATGGAGACGACCGAAGCCAGCTTGTCGGTCTGGTTCCTGCCCGAGTCCTCGGCGATGCGGCGGAGCTCGGCTTCGAGCTTTTCCGTGAAGAGCTTGATGCTGAAGGAGAAGATCTCGCGCTTGTTCTTGAAGTAGAGGTAGAGGATGGTACGGGTGATCCCGCAGCGCTCGGCTATCTTCTGGAAGGTCGTGTCCTCGTAGCCCTCGTCGACGAAAACGTCGAGCGCCTTTTCCAGAATCTCGCGCTTGCGTTTCTCGTGCTCGACCGTGATTGACACGTTTACCACCCCCGTCGCTCTGTAATTATACAGAATGGAGCGGGCTTCGTGAAGCGTCTTCGCGGGCTTTGAGGGGTTTCGGCCGGGAAATCGGGCCCGGCCGATCAGGCGCGGCGGGGCTTCGGCTTGCGGCCCCTCCCCCGCTGGGCTACTATCGAACCAGGGCGCATGCGCCGGGGGAGGTTTCATGCTCGCTGCACAGAAGGCGCTCGTCATCCGTCTCGTCGCAATCGAGGGGCCGGGTGCGCTCGTGCCGCAACCGGGCGACCGCGTCATGGAATTCCATATTTCTCGTCAGGCACGCGAGCAGCTCGACGTGGACGCCACCCTGTTCCGCTCCACGGGCAACCTGATCCTCCCCGACTTCCGCTCCGCGCGACTTCTGGCGCGCCGCATCAACGAGCGCGTGGACGCAGCCCTCCTCCCCGAGCGCACGGTCCGGGCCGGCCGGCTCAACGCCATGGCTCTCATCGACGAGATCCTCCACGACGTGGCCCGTCTGTTCAGGGAGCGGGCCGCCTCGAACGCGCTGCCGACCCTGCTCGCGCGCATGGAAGAGGATCTGGGCGCCCCCGCGCTCGACCGGCTCCTCCTGTCCTTTGTCGAGCTCTACCCCCCGCGGTCGGTGTACATGGGGGAGATTGAGGCCTCCGCCTGGCTCGCCGGCTCGAGCGGCGCGCAGGGAGAGCCCGGCGCGGCCGCGTTCCGCGCCGCGGGACGCGCCGCGGGACGCGATGGTGCAGCGGCGGCCGCTGCAGTCAGCAACCGGGAACTGGCGGTGGAGGAACTCCTCCTCCTCAGGCTGGCCAACGAGAACCCCGCCTTCGAGCCCTTCCGCTTTCTCTTCGACGAGGCCCTTATTGCCGGGCGGGGTGCGGATGTCGCGGCGGACTACGAGAAGGCGGTCCGCTCCATGGAGACCGCCTTCCGCGAGCTGCCCCGGTTCGGCCCCGACGACCAGGACCTCTTCACCATGCTGCGGAGCCCCGCGGCCGCTGCGCCCTATTCCCTGCCCGGCCAGCTCGACTATATCCGCACCCGCTGGGGCCTTCTGCTCGGCGACCTCCTGCTGAAGCTCCTCGGGGCCCTCGATCTGATCCATGAGGAGGAAAAGCCCCGCTTTCCCGGCCCGGGTCCCACGCGCGCCTACGTGTACTCCGGCATGGAGCGGGAATACGAGCGTTTCACCGAGGACCGAGACTGGATGCCCAATGTCGTGATGATGGCCAAGAGCGTCCTGGTCTGGCTCCACCAGCTCTCGGTGTGGTACGGGCGGGAGATCAGGACTCTCGACGCGATCCCGGACGAGGAGCTCGACCTCCTCGCGTCGCGGGGTTTCAACGCGCTCTGGCTCATCGGCCTGTGGGAGCGCAGCCCGGCCAGCGCGGAGATCAAGCGCCGCTGCGGAAATCCAGAGGCCGCCGCCAGCGCCTACTCGCTCTTCGACTACGAGATCGCGGGCGAGCTCGGCGGCTGGGGCGCCCTGGAACGGCTCCGCGAGAAGTGCGGCTGGCGGGGGATCCGCCTGGCCGCGGACATGGTGCCCAACCATACGGGCATAGATTCCGCCTGGGTCCGGGACCGCCCCGATCTCTTCATCCAGTCGGACTGGTGCCCCTTCCCCGGCTACAGCTTCAACGGCGGCGATCTGTCGGGGGACGGCCGGATCGGCATCTGGCTCGAGGACCACTACTACGACCGGAGCGACGCCGCCGTGGTCTTCAAGCGGCTGGACCGATCGAGCGGACGGACGAGCTATATCTACCACGGCAACGACGGCACGGGCCTGCCCTGGAGCGACACGGCGCAGATAGACTTCCTGAAACCCGATGCGAGGGAGGCGGTCAAGGAGAGGATTCTCCATGTGGCGCGCAACTTCTCGATCATCCGCTTCGACGCGGCCATGATCATGGCCAGGAAGCACTTCCGCAGGCTCTGGTACCCGGAGCCCGGGCAGGGCGGGGACATTCCCTCCCGTTCGGACCGCGCCATTTCCGCCCGGGACTTCGATGCGGCGATGCCCGAGGAGTTCTGGAGAGAGGTCGTGGACATGTGCGCGGCCGAGGCGCCCGACACACTGCTCCTGGCCGAGGCCTTCTGGATGATGGAGGGGTACTTCGTCCGCACCCTGGGGATGCATCGGGTGTACAACTCGGCCTTCATGAACATGCTCAAGCGCGAGGAGAACTCCAAGTACCGGGACACCATCAAGAACACGCAGGAGTTCGACAAGGACATCCTCAAGCGCTTCGTCAACTTCATGAACAATCCGGACGAGGAGACCGCGGTCGCGCAGTTCGGCAAGGGCGACAAGTACATCGGCGTCTGCACCATGATGGCGACGATGCCGGGCCTGCCGATGTTCGGTCACGGGCAGCTCGAGGGCTTCGAGGAGAAGTACGGCATGGAATACCGCCGCGCGTATCGCGACGAGATTCCCGACGGCTCGCTCATCGGGCGCCACGAGCGGGAGATCTTCCCCCTCCTCAAGCGACGTCACCTGTTCTCGGGCGTGGAGCACTTTCTCCTTTTCGACCTGGTGGCGCCCAACGGCTCGGTCAACGAGAATGTCTTCGCCTATTCCAACGGCTCGGGCGGCGAGCGCGCGCTCGTGCTGTACAACAACGCCTTCGCCCGGGCGGAAGGCTGGATCCGCGAGTCCTGCAGCTATGCTGACAAGCAGCCGGACGGTTCCAAACACCCCGCACGGAAATCGATCGCCGCCGCGCTCGGCCTCGGCTCCGGGCACGGGGCGCGCGAGCGCTTCGCCGTGCTGCACGAGCAGCGTTCCGATCTCTGGTACCTGCGCCGGTCGGCCGAGCTCGGCTCGTCGGGACTGCACGTCATGCTCGACGGCTATCAGTCCCAGGTTTTCCTCGACATTTTCGAAGTCGAAGACGACGCGAAGGCGCTCTACCGCCAGGTGTTCGACGCGCTCGCGGGGGCCGGCTGCCCCGATCTGGCCGCCGCCCTGCAGGATGTCGCCCTGAAGGAACTCTACGCCGCCCTGAGCACCCTGGTCAGTCCCGAGCTGCTCGCCTGGGCCGCAGGGCTGGCCCGGCCCGCCGCCGCGGAAGGCGGCGCGTCGGGCAGGGCCGGCCGCACGGCCGCGCCCAAACCGGAGCCGACCGCGCATGCCGTTCCGAAGGGCAGCGCCAAGGCCGCGCAGGAGTTCTACAGGATCCTCCGATCCATGCTCCGCGAGGAGGCGGCCGAGGAAGGACTTCCCGGTGATCCTGCCCCACGGTCCGCGCCTCCCCGTGCTGCGGCCGCCCGCGCCGGCGCTGCCGCGCGGACAGCCAAGCCCGGAGCTTCGCGGGAGCCCGCCGGGTCCGAAACGAGCCTCGCGGCCTATCGCAAGCAACTGGCCGCAGCGGACAAGGCCGCGGTCGCGGCTGCGACATCGCGCTGCATGGAAGGCCTCGCGGCATTCGATTCCCTGGCCCGATCGGTTGCGACGGGGAAGGCCCGCGCTCCCGCCGAGCGATGGAGCCTCCGCACGGAGCTAGCGGAGCCGGGACGGGCCGAAACCATGATCTGCTTCATCGTCCTGGACGCGCTGCGCTCCCTGACCGGCTCACGTGCGAGCGGCGAGGAAGCCCGCAGGCTGAGCGACCGTCTCTGCCTTGACCGGAAACTCCGGGAGGCCCTGAGAGCAGCCGGGATTCACGGCGATCAGGCCTTTCATGGCATGGTCCTGGCCAAGGTCTTCCTGGCCCGGTCCGGTCCGGTCTCCGCCCCGCCGCGCGGCCCAGGAGCGTCGATCGGCGATTTCCTGGGCGATCTGGAAGCCGACGAGGAACTGAGGTCGGTGATCGGCGTGAACCTGTTCGACGGCGCCACCTGGTTCAACAAGGAACGCTTCGAGGAAGCGGTCCGATTCGCCTCCCTGGTCCATGCGCTCACGCCCGGCCCGGAGGGGGAGGACGCCGAGGGCGCCGAGGCGGCAGCGGTCGCCGCGAGGGCAGGGCGCAGCGAGCGGAGCGCCCTGCTCCATCTCGCCGCCGCCGGCGAGTCGGGCTATCGTCTCGACCGTCTCGTCGAGCTGCTCGGAGCCGCGCCGACCGGCGCGAAACGCGCGAAGAGAGACGGGGCACGATGAGCGACTTCGCTGCCCGCACCTGGCGCTCGCCGAAGGACGCTTCGGGGCATGATTGACTGGATCAGGGAGCTCCTCGCCGGTGCCGTCGCCGACGGGGCGACCCGTTTCGTGTTCCCGAGCCAGGCCGCGGCTGATTCCTGGTCGCGGCGGGCCCCGGCTCTCTTCGGTCTGGCCGCCGTGGAAACCGCCCGCTTCATGGGCTGGGACCGGTTCAAGGAGGAGCGGCTCTCGCGACGTTCGGATCTCCGGCCCGCGGATCGCGTCGCGAGGATGATGTGGGCCGCCACCGTGGTGGCCCGGCAGGCCCGCTCTCCGTTTCTCAGGAAAATCCTGGGCCCCTTCCCTCCCTCCGAGGCCTTCACCGCCTTCCTCGCAAGAATACCTCCCTCCCTGGCATTGGTCGGGAAGGTCCCCGAGGGCCTGGAGGACGAGCTGCTCCGGGATCTGGGCCGGCTGCGGGCGGACTATGCGGAGTTCCTCGCGACGAAGGCGCTCTTCGAGCCCGGCTGGGAAAGCCTGCCCGAGCCCGAGGAGGGCGAGCGCTTTTTCATCATCGCCCCCGAACTCATGGAGGACTACGACCGGTACTCCTCCGCGCTCGAGGGCCGGAGGGACATCATGCTCTGCCGGCTCCCCGCCCCGGAGCTGCCGACCATGCTGCGGTTCCCGAGCCTCTTCGAGGAGCTGCGCTGGACCTTTCTGCAGATAGCCCGGCTCCTCGACGAGGGATGCCGGCCGGAGGACGTCGCCGTTACCCTGCCCTCCCTCGATGCCGCCGCGCCCTATGTCCGCGCCGCCGCCGAGCGGGCCGGCGTGCCCATCGCGCTCCGCGAAGGCGAGCTCCTGTCCTCCACTCCCTTCGGACGGGCGCTCTCCGGGATCGACGCCTGCGTCCGCCGGGGCTTCGCCTTCGACGCGATGCGCGATCTTCTTCTCGACCGCTTCCTCGCCTGGAAAGGGAGCCGGGCGGAGGCGGCCCGGGATCTCATCCAGTTCGGCATCGAGTACCATGCCTACGCTCCCTACACGGACTCCGGCAGAAAGGTCGACGTCTGGGAGGAGAGCTTCGAGACCTCGGGAGGGGGGCGATTCTCCGACCTCCGGGCCTTCTATCGGGACCTGAAACGCGCCCTGCGCGGGATCGCCACGGCGGGCAGTTTCCGCGACCTGCTCCGGGAGATCGCCGCCTTCCGCTCCGCCTTCCTCGATGAAAGCGGGTGGGACGAAGCCGAGGTGATGAGGGTGCAGCGCGCGATGGTCGAACTCGGCTCCCTCGTCCGCTCCGAGGAGGAGCTTGGGCTCGCCGGCGGCCTGCCGGAGCCCTTCGCCCTCTTCCTCCGCCTCCTCGGCGAGACGCGCTACGTCCCGCGCGGGGGCGAGGTGGCGGTGCCGGTATATCCGTACCGCGTCTCGGCCCTCCTGTGCGTCCGGCATCACTTCGTGCTGGGCTGCAGCCAGGACGGAACGAGCGTCCGCTACGCGGCCCTGCCCTACCTTCGGGAGGATCAGAAGGAACGGCTCGGCCTGGCGGACCGGGACGCGAGCGGGGATTTTTCCGCGGCCTACGCACTCGATTCCGGCTGCCGCCCGAGCTATGCCGAGCAGGGCATAGGCGGCTGGAGCGCTCCGGCCCCCCGTTTCCCCTCCGCACCGCCCTCCGCCGGGGAACACGAACGGCTCATCCTGAACGACCCGCTGGCGGCCGAAGCGAGGGCCTGGTCGACGGCGGCCGGCCTGCCCGCGGCGCTGCTGCCGATGCAGAAGGAGGCTGCCCTCCGGGCGGCACCGAGCCTCGCCGCGAAGGGAAGCGACTACGGCAGCAGCGGAACGCTCGCCTCGAGCAGGGCCCGCGTGGCCGTTCTCGCGCCACGGCTGACGGCGGCCGGCCTCCTCAGGCTGTCGGCGACCCAGCTCGAGGAGTACCTCGCCTGCCCCTTCGGCTGGCTGCTGGCCCGCGGTCTCGGCCTCGAGGAGGAGCCTTCGGGGGTGGGTTTCTTCGATGCCCGCCTTGCGGGAGAGATGGCCCATGCCGCCATCCGGGCGCTCTTTCAGGAGATAGCCGCTTCGGGTCCCTTCGTCTCCGCGCAACGTGCCCGGTACGAAGCCCTGATTCCGGCTGTTCTCAATGAGGCGCTGCGCCGCTTCGAGGCGGAGAAGGGCCCCTTCCTCGTCCCGATGTTCTCCGCCTACCGCCCCCTCCTCGCCGACCGGCTGAGACGCCTGCTTGCGGCGGAAAGCTGGATGGAGGGATGGGAGGCGGGAGAGTTCGAAGCCAGTTTCGAACGGGACTATCCGGAGCTCGGCGCGCTGCTGCAGGGCAGGGCCGACCGTGTCGCGCAACGCGGCGATGAGATCGCCATCATCGACTACAAGAAACGCAAACTCCCCCGGAAAGCCGATCTCGTGATCGACCCCGATCCGGAGGGCGGGGGCGGCCTCGCAGCCCTCCAGATAGCCGCCTACGTGACGCTCGCCGAGGCCGGAGGCGGCCGGGTGGAACGCGCGGCCTACTGGTCCATCGAGGATGCCAAGCGGCTCGTGGTCGTCGGCGAGGACGGCCTCAGGAGCCGCGAAGACTACGCCGCCGAACTGCTCGCCTTCGAGCGCTCCCTGGCGGTCGTCGCGAAGGGCCTGGCGGCGGGGGACTTCCGGCTCGGTTCGGGCGAGGCTTGCGCCGCCGGAGGCGATACCTGCGGCTGGGCCGCGATCTGCCGATGCCGCTACGCGACGGAGTGACGGGATGAGCGGCATATTCGACACCCTCGACCCCGAGCAGCTGCGGGCAGTCGCCATCCGGGAAAATGCGGCAGTCTCGGCCGGGGCGGGGTCGGGAAAGACGACCGTGCTCGCGGCCCGCTACCTCAGGCTGGTGCTCGAAGAGGCTGCGGACGTCCGCTCGGTGCTCTGCCTCACCTTCACGAGGAAGGCCGCGGCGGAGATGCGCGAGCGCATCTACCGCGAGCTCCAGGCATCAGGTGAGCGCCGCGCGCGCGAACAGATCGAGCGCTTCGCCGACGCCGCGATCTCCACCATCGATTCCTTCTGCTCGCAGATCCTCCGCAGCTCGGCGCAGGACTACGGCTACGCTCCCGACTTCGCCGTCGACGATACGGCCGCCCGGGATCTGGCCGAGTCCGAGGCCCTCGCCTTCCTCCTCGAGCGCCGTGACGAACAATCGCTGGCCGAAGTGCTTGCGCGGCTCGGGTTCGAGCGGGCGTGGAAGGAGCTGTTCGCCGATGTCGCCCATCGTCACTGCTCGCCTGCGGGAGGCTTCCCCTCCGACTTCGCCGCGATGGCGCAGCGGGCGAAGGTCGAGCTGGACCGTCTGGCGGGGCTGCGGCTCGAGTCCTGCCGCTCGGCGATGCACCGCGTGCTGGCGGCGGCCGACCTGGCGACCGGGACCCTGGGCTCGAAGGCAGAGGCGGCCCGGACGCTTTGCCGCGGCGCGCTCGAGGGGCTGGAGACGGTGCCCCTCGCGGAGGCCGACCTTGCCGCAGTTTCGGAGCTCGTCGCTCCCCTCGCCGATTTCACGCTCGTCGGCTTCGGGCGGTCGGAGGAGGACGCGGAGATAAAGGCGGCGATGAAGGAAGCCCGGGAGCTCGCCCTCATGCTCGGCCGACTCGCGGAGGCGAGGGGAGTGGAGCCCCTCAACGAAGCCCTGCTCCGGCTCCTCGGCGAGTTCGGCGAGCGCTTCCGCGCCGCGAAACGCCGGTCGGGTCTCATGAGCTTCCGCGACGCGGCGGTCTGCGCCGTCGACCTCCTCACGCGGAGACCCGAGATCCGGAGGCACTGGAAGGGACGGTTCCGCTACGTCATGATCGACGAGTTCCAGGACGACGACGAGCTGCAGCGCGACCTCCTGTACCTGCTCGGCGAGCGCGAAGGCGCGGAGAGCGCGGGCGTTCCGAAGGCCGCCGATCTCGCCCCGGGCAAGCTCTTCTTCGTCGGTGATGACAAGCAGTCGATCTATCGGTTCCGGG
>DATJQN010000233.1:0-23450 GCA_035505775.1 Rectinemataceae bacterium
TCCGTACCGGGACCGGCATAGACGATGATTCCGTCCTTGACCAGGACTGCCGCGTTCTCCACGACTCTGATGTCGGCCATCTGCGAGCCCGTTCGGGCCGTGGTACCCAGCGGCGTGGAAAGCTCGCCGATGTTGGTCACGAGAATGTCGCCAGCCATGTCTTCCTCCACCTGTGCTGTGTGTCAGCGGGTCCGGGCGCCGGGCCTTGCCCTGCGGCAGCGCGGATCGTCCCGGGGCCGGGGGCGTCCTCAGGATGCCCCCGGCCACCGCCCGAGGATAGCATGGACTCGTCAGCGAGTCTCGGGGCGTCCGGAGCCGAATATCGGATCGAGGCCGATGCTTCCGTGGATGCGTTCGATATACGGGGCGGACCGAAGGGCGGTGAGCCGCTCCTGGGCCCGACCCAGCTCGGCTTGGGCCCGCCGTGCCGCGGTCGAGCCCGACTCGGCCCGCTCGGCGAGGAAGCACCGCAGATAATCCATCGAACGCTCGAGGAAGGACTGCTCGTGATCGCGGTAGCGCTCGAGGCGGGCGCGATACCAGTCCGAGCCGAGTACGTAGTCCCGCTCGAAGAGCCTTCGCAGTTCGGGGTCATGGATGCTGCGGCCTTCAAAGCTGCCCTCCGCCATCACATGAAGGATGGCGCGGAGCGGGGGGATGGCTTCATCGGCCGAGCCGTCCTCGAGGTACTGGGCCGCAGCCTTGGCCTGGGCCTCCACGATATTCGCGATTCCGTCCGCGAAATCCTCCATGGACTGGAGCTCCGGCCGGAGCATGTCATCCGAGAAAACGGCGGAGGGCGTGTCGAAGATCCTTCCGAGGAAATGGGTCGCGAATAGGGGCGTTATGCGCCACCCCAGTCTGCTTGCGGCGTAGTGCCGTCCCTGGAACTCGAAGTCCTCGACGCGCTCCAGGTAGCCGCCGCGTTTCAGGAAATCGGGATCCCGCTCCTCGGGGCCCATCCTGGACCAGAGTTCGGGCATGAGGAGCGACACGTCGTGGTCGACCCGATACGCGCGACCTATGTGTCCCGCCGCCGAGGTGAAGCCGCCGCAGTCCGTGAGGATGAAGGCAAGCAGGGCGTTGCCGAGATCGGCCGTGGGGACGAGGCAATTGAAGGGGCCCTTTGTCAGGGCTCCCTCGCTGCCCGCACCGGTGGTCGAGGGGCTTTTGCCGGTGAGGGAACAGACGAGGTCCATGAAAAGCTCGGGAAGGTCCTGGTAGTGGATGGGTCCGTACACGGCCAGGGGCCTGATGCCGGCGGCGGGATCGGCGGGGTTGTTGCGCCGGCCGGGAAGCACGGCGCCGACGGGATGGAGCAGCATGCGGTCCACGCTGAGCTTGCGGTAGAGACGCGGACCGAGATCGGAGAGATAGCGGGAGAGCGGGTTCACGAGGCTCGGGTCGAGCTGGAGATAGCGGGGGTTCTTGGACGGCGCCCCGTCGACCATCCGGGGCCGGTCCGAGGCGACCAGCCACTCGCAGTTTTCATCGGTGGCCGCGGCCTCGATGAACGAGCGCATGGATTCCGTATACTCGGACAGGCGCACGATCTTCTCGGCCATGGCCGCCGCTTCCGCCCGGGGCAGGGGCTCGAAGTTCGAAATGAAATTGTCGCTGCCTGAAAGATCGTGCTCCGCCTGCTTGTCGTAGCCGCGATGCACCGCGTCATCCGGGCGCTGGAAGAACCGCGCCTCGACATTGACGCAGAACTTGACGCTGTCGGACTGATCGACCCAGGCGGGAAGACCGACGAGCCGGGATGCCGGCGCGACCACGCTGGCGGTGATGTCGTCCTCCCACTGGATCTTGGCTGCCGGCATGAAATCCTGCCGGAGCTTGAAGGTCCGACGCATGCCGGTCGCGTCCCTCCCCACCCGCAAATAGGAACCCTGCACCGGCCGACCCTCGAACTTGAAGATGTTCCCGGTCGTGCCGTTGACCGCGTCCACGGAAAAATGGGACTCCCAGTCCTCGCCCCAGTCGGGTCGGTAGAAGCGCTTCACGAAGAATACGAGGGCTTTGACGCGTTCGGGGATGGAACGAAGCCAGGTGTTGTACTCGTCGCCGTACAGGGGCGAGGGCGAGAGGAGCTTGATGACCGAGCCCAGGGAGCGCTGCCCGGAGAGGATGCTGCGCCGGTCGGGTTCGGCGGGGCCCAGTCCGTCCTTGAAGCGGCCGCTGTAATCCCGCTCGATTATCTGTTTCACCGCGGCCATATCCGAGACATAGTCCGCAATCGTCAGGGGAGAGTAATAGACCGCGTCGACAATGGGTTTGGCAATCTCGGACTTGCCGCCGCCGGAGACGGTGCAGGGCTTGTGGCAGAGGAGTCCCTCGGCGGAGGTGCCGATGAGGCGCCAAGCCCCGGATGCCGCATGCCGCTCCATGTGGACGCGGTAACCGGTCGGGTGGACGTAGATCTCGTCGGGCAGGATGCGCAGGCTGCGCGGCACGCCGGCCCAGGTCCAGCGCGCCGTCTGGTCTTCGAGCGAGATCACCGCGTCCTCGGGGAGATAGACGATTTGAGGGAAGCTTCGGTCGACGGCGTAGCCCTCGTTCTTGAGCTCGATCCGGTCCTTCATGAGCTCGACGACTCCGTCGAGAC
Source organism: Rectinemataceae bacterium (assembly GCA_035505775.1). Taxonomy (GTDB): domain Bacteria; phylum Spirochaetota; class Spirochaetia; order Treponematales; family Rectinemataceae; genus JAJXZP01. The sequence goes on from DATJQN010000233.1 coordinate 2,609, forward strand.
TGTGACCCCGGCTGCGCAGGTTCGTGTCCGGCACGAAGCGGGTGCCGAGATTGTAGGCGGGGAACACCAGGGCTCCCCCGGCATGTTCCTCCTCGGCGAGCCCGAGGAGATTGGCGGAATACGAGATGTGGGCCTTGATCTCTTTCTTGGAGTAGCCGAAGTAGTTGTCCGCGATGACGGAAACTATCACGCCCCGCTCGTCGCGGGCGCAGATCTTGAAAGGTTTGCCGCCGTTGTAGAGCTCCCCGCTCTCCTTCCAGGCCATGCCGTCGCGGCGCTGCCGTTCGGTGGCCTTGTCCCAGGCAGGGAGGCCGAGCTCCTTCTTGGTCATTTTCGTGAGATGGGTTGCGAGGATGATGCAGCCGGTCGTGCCGGTCCAGCCGAGGGGCGACAGGGCCGCATCGTTCTCGGCTACGAAGGGGTCGCCCGAGTTGCCAAAGATCGACTCCACGAAATCCAGGCTGGCAGCCAGGGAGCCGGGCGCGAAAAACCGCACTTCCATGGAACGCTCTTCGCAGAAGCCGGGTACGTGGGGCCGCACCACCGGCCGGAGCAGCACGGACAGGAAGCAGCGGGCGGGACGCTCGGCGCCGGAAGCGAAGGGAAGCTCGAGGAGTTCCGGCGGCGGATTGACCGCCGCGGATAGCAGACGCGCGAAGGCGAGTCGAGGCACGGCCTTCTTGTCCGGCGGCACGGGCAGGCCATCTTCCGCGATATGGAAGACACCTTCGGTTGTCCGGCGGTCGCTGGCGGGATTGTGGAGCACGCCGTTGCGGACCCGGTACGAGGTCAGCGTAGGCGAGGAATACCGGCGACCGTCGGGCGAGAAGGAGAGCTCCCGCGCCATCCCGTATCGGTCGAGCACGAAGGTGTTGGCGGGCAGGCGGGGCAGGGGCGACATGCCGATCCCCGCCAGATACGAGTCGAGGAAGTCCTGGATGCGCTGATCCGCCGGCGGAAGGTAGCCGCCCAGGAGACGATCCTTTTCGCGGAAGGTGCCCAGCATGTCGCTGGCAAGCGTGACGAACTCCGTCCCTTCCTTCTCGTAGATCGGCAGCCCCAGACTGGCGAGCTTGAGGTTGATGTAGGAAATCAGGCGGCGCCTCTCTTCGGGGTCGCGCCTGTCCAACCGCAGGCCGTAGTCTCGTTTCACGGACATGACAAACCTCCGCAGCGGTTATGTTGCTCCGCATGATAACGAGTCGGCCCGGGCTCGGCTAGGGGAGAGTCTGACATGTGGTCGAGTTATGTCATGGCCGCCGTGGAGCTGGAGGACGACCGAGCGTCCATGCGCAGCCACATTAGTCCGTCATGCCGTGATACATCGCGTCGATCGATTCGGCGATGAATCGTATGAAGTCGACGCGAAAAAGACCCAGGGAATCCTCTGCTTCGATGAGGGCGGCGACCTCGCGGGGTGGATATGCGAGCTGCGCTCCTCCCACGGCCAGCGCGTACAGACGGAGCATGAATACCGGGCCCTTGCCGCGCAACGCGGGGTATCGGGCTTCGATATCGAGCGAAGCGTCCCTGACGAAGTCCCTGAACCAGCTTTTCAGCTCGAGGAGGCTCGACCGCGAGAGGCCGGCCTCGATGCTCATATGAAGACTCGTCATGAGACGGACAAGGAGGCCGGCGCCCTGGAACGAGGCCCCGAAATCGGGGCCCGGAGTCTCGGCCGCGGCGCCCTCGAGGAAGTGAAGCCACCAGGCTTCCATTTCTTCACGCAGGATGCTCGCAAAGAGATCCTGCTTCGTCGGGAAGTACAGGTAAATGGTGGCCTTTGCCAGGCCGAGTTCCGCGGCGATGTCGGCAAGCCGAATGTCATCGAAGCCGTGTTCCGCCAGGAAGACCCGCGCCCGGTCGACGATTGCCTCCCGGCGTTCCCGTTTGCCTTCTCCAGTCCGTGCCCTGTGTTTAGCTGACCCCGGGTTATTTATCTGGACAGCTGCCATGAACTCAAGTATATTCTGACCAAGAGTCATTTACAAGGAGAAGAGCATGGAGTACAGGCTAGGCGGCGAATGGGCGCTCGTCACCGGCGCATCGTCGGGAATCGGTGCGCAGGTGGCGCGGCGGCTGGCATCCCTCGGTGCCCGGCTCGCCCTTGTGGCACGAAGGAGGGATGCGCTCGACGCACTGGCTGCGGAACTCCGGAGCGAGTTCGGCTCCGAGGTCCTCGTCGTCCCCTGCGACCTGTCGGAGCGCGGGGAGCCGGAACGCCTTCACGCCGACCTGAGCGCGCGCGGAGTGGCAGTATCCCTCCTCGTGAACAATGCCGGCTACGGAATCTACGGCCCTTTTGACGGCCTGGACCGCGGCAACGAGGACGCGATGCTCGACCTCGACGTCCGGGCGATGCTGCGTCTGACTACGCTCTTTGCGGCCGACATGCGGCGGCGGGGGAGCGGGCGCATCCTGCTCACCGCCTCGACGGCCGCCTACCAGCCTTCGCCCCTGTACGCCAGCTATGCGGCGGCCAAGGCTTTCGTACTATCTTACGGTCTGGCGGTACGGCAGGAACTGCTCGGCAGCGGCGTGACCCTCTCGGTATTGTGCCCCGGTGTGACCGACACGGCCTTTCATAGCGTCGCGGGCCACGAGGACAACGCCTTCAAGCGCGCGACCATGATGAGCTCGGAGCGCGTGGCCGCCCTAGCCGTGACCGGGCTCCTGCGCGGTCGCGCCCAGATAGTGCCGGGATTGCTCAACAAGGTGCTGGCCTTCTCGACGCGGCTGCTTCCTCGCACCGCGCAGGCCGCCGTGGCCGGAACCCTGATGGCCTGAAGGATGTCACACGGGCCGCCGAGGGGCGCGATGCCCTCGGCAGCCCGCCGCTGCTCACCCGATGAAGGCGCGCCCCTAACCGACGGTCCGGTCGATCAGTCCCCGATCCACGATGTAGGGCAGGGTGATGTGTCCGAGCTCGGCATGGCTCTGGTTGTACTCGGCACAGACCTCCACCGCGTGCTCGTTGCGGGCCCAGGCCCGCCGGGCCACACCTCCCATGACGTCCCAGGGCATGGCCATGCCGATCACCGCGTCCACCTTGGCCGAGCCATCGAGGACAAGCCCGAAGCCGCCGTTGATGGCCTTGCCGATGCCGACGCCGCCGCCGTTGTGCAGGGCGACCAGGCTCATGCCGCGCGCCGCGTTGCCCGCGAAGATCTGCGTGGCCATGTCGGCCATCACGTTGGATCCATCCTTGATATTGCTCGTCTCCCGGAAGGGACTGTCAGTGCCCCCGCAGTCGTGGTGGTCGCGACCGAGCATGACGGGGCCGATTTCCCCCCTGCGCACCATGTCGTTGAACTTGAGCGCGATCCTGGTCCGGCCGAGCGCGTCCTGATACAGAATGCGGGCCTGGGTGCCCACCACGAGTCTGTTCTTCTCGGCGTCCCGTATCCAGGCCCAGTTGTCGCGGTCCTGCCCCCGGCGATCGGGGTCGATGCAGTCCATCGCGGCATGGTCGGTCTTCCTGAGGTCCTCGGCCTTGCCGGAGAGGCAGACCCAGCGGAAGGGGCCGTAGCCGTAGTCGAAGAGCTCGGGCCCGAGGATATCCTCGACATAGCTCGGAAAAATGAAGCCGTCCTTTTCGTCGATGCCGTTGCGCGAGACCTCTTTCACGCCGGCGTCGAAGACAGCCTTGAGAAAGGAGTTGCCGTAGTCGAAGAAGTAGGTGCCTTTCGCGGCGAGGCGGCGGATGACGTCGAAATGCCGGCGCAGCGAGGTGTCCACCAGCGCGGCGAAGCTCTCCTGGTCCTCCCTGAGCAGGCGCGTGCGCTCATCGAAGGAGATTCCGGCGGGGCAGTAGCCGCCCTCATAGGCCGCGTGGCAGCTGGTCTGGTCGGAGAGGAGGTCGATCTTCGCGTTGTGCGAATCCGCCCATTCGAGGAGGTCCACGATGTTGCCGTGAAAGGCGACCGCAAGGGGAGCGCCGCGCGCCGCGGCATCGAGGGCGAGTCTGAAGGCCTCGTCCGCGCTTTCCGCGACCACGTCCACCCAGCCCTGGCTGTGGCGCGTCTGTATGCGGCTCGGGTCCACCTCGGCGATTATGCTCGCCGCGCCGGCGATCACCGCGGCCTTGCCCTGCGCGCCGGACATGCCCCCGAGGCCGGATGAGACGAATACCCTGCCCTTCAGGTCGCCGTCGTGGGGAACGCCGAGCTTCAGGCGCCCCGCGTTGAGCAGCGTGTTGAAGGTTCCATGGACGATGCCCTGGGGCCCGATGTACATCCAGCCGCCGGCCGTCATCTGTCCGTAGTTGGCGACGCCCAGGGCGGCCGCCACGTTGAAGTCCTTCTGGTTGTCGAACATGCCGATCATGAGGCCGTTCGTGATCATCGCGCGCGGGGCGAAGGGATGGCTCTTGAACAGGCCGAGGGGGTGACCGGATTCGACCACGAGGGTCGTGTCTTCATCCACCAGTTCGAGGTACTTCTTGATGAGGCGGTACTGCATCCAGTTCTGGCAGACCTGTCCCGTCTCGCCGTAGGTGACCAGTTCATAGGGATAGAGGGCGACCGCGAAATCGAGGTTGTTGTCGATCATGACCTGCATCGCCCGGCCTTCCACGCATCTGCCCGCGTAGGAGTCGATGGGCAGACCCCTGAGGCCGCCGGCGGGCCTGAAGCGGTAGCCGTAGATGCGGCCGCGGCTGCGGAGCTCGGCGAGGAACTCCGGGGCCAGGCTCTCATGCCAGCGCTCGGGCACGTAGCGCAGCGCATTCTCGAGGGCCAGGGCCTCCTGGGCCGGGCTCAGATGGGCTTCACGCTTGGGTGCCCGACGGATGCCCGGCTCGAAGACCGGGTCGGGTGGCAGGGTCTCGAAATCCAGGCGGACTTTCAGGGCGGCATCGACCAGCGCATTCGTCTTCATGCTTCACTCCTCGAGCTCTCTCAAACAGAGCCGGTCAGTTTCGGATGACATCATCGATCGCGCGCAGCAGAGAGCCCTCCGCGACAAGGGCGCGCACGGCCTCCATATCCGTATACATCACGCGGTCCGGACCGAGACTCGGCACGGCCGAGCGCACGAGCCGGTAGGCTGCCGCGGTGGGCGGGGAGAGCCCTTCCGGTCCGGCACGGCCCGCCTGGGCGCCGAGGTCGATGGCCTGGCAGGCAGCCAGGATCTCGATGGCGAGCACCTGCCGCAGATTGTCGAGGATGCTCCGGGCCTTGCGGGCGGCAATCGTGCCCATCGAGACGTGATCCTCCTGATTCGCGCTGGAGGGGATCGAGTCGACACTGGCGGGATGGGCGAGAATCTTGTTCTCGCTGACGAGGGCGGCGGCGACGTACTGCGTGATCATGAATCCGGAATTGAGGCCCCCGTTGGGCGCGAGGAAGGCGGGCAGGCCGTTCGACAGACTGGGATTGACGAGGCGCTCGATCCGGCGCTCCGAAACGTCGGCCAGCTCGGCGAGGGCGATGCCCAGGAAGTCCATGACGAGGGCGAGGGGCTGGCCGTGGAAATTGCCCCCGGAGATGATGTCGCCCAGCTCGCCCGAGGAGCTGCCGTCCCGGGCCGGAAAGATGATCGGGTTGTCGGTGACCGCGCACAGCTCATTTTGCACGATGTGCGACACATAGTCGAGGGCGTCGCGACTGGCCCCGTGGATCTGCGGCACGCAGCGGAGGGCGTAGGCGTCCTGGACGCGCAGTTCGCCCTGCCGGGTGGTGAGCCGGGAACCGTCGAGCAGGGAGCGGAGGTCGGAGGCGCAGGCGATCTGCCCCGGCTGCCTCCGGAGCGCGTGGATGCGCGGGTCATAGGCGTCGACGATGCCGCCGAGCGCCTGGGCGGTCAGCGCAGCCGCGAGATCGGCCGTACGCATCAGTTCCTGCGCGTCGAAGCAGGCGAGGGCCCCGATCGCCGTCATGACCTGCGTGCCATTGATGAGGGCAAGGCCCTCCTTGGCCGCGAGCGCAATGGGCTTGAGCCCGGCCGCCGCGAGAGCCTCGGCGCCGGCCATGCGCCTGCCGCGATACCGGGCCTCTCCCATGCCCAGCAGGACGAGAACGAGGTGCGAGAGCGGGGCCAGGTCGCCGGAGGCGCCGAGCGAGCCCTTCTCCGGAATGATGGGCACGACGCCTGTGTTGAGCAGGTCGATCAGGGCGCGGACTGTCGACGGTCTGATGCCCGAGTTGCCGACGGCGAGGGCGTTGGCGCGAAGGAGCGCGACGGCGCGGACCACCTCGTCGGGAAGGGGTTCCCCCACGCCGCAGGCGTGACTCATGATGAGATTGCGTTGGAGGAGGGCGTTCTCTTCCTTGGAAATCACGACATCGCAGAACTTCCCGAAACCGGTGGTGATGCCGTAGCGGACGAGTTCCTCATCGACGCAGCGATCCACCACGGCTCGGGAAGCGGCCATCCGCCGCTCGGCATCGGCATCGAGTTCGACCGGTGCACCATGGCGTGCAGCCAGGGCGACTTTTCGGATGTCGAGAGTTGCACCGTCAATGAGGACCGTTTCCATGTGACCGCCTTGGGGGAAGCTCCGGCGAGCGAATCGAAGCTCCGGCGGAGAGCCTTGCACACCCTTCCATCTCGGAACGCTTCTGCTCACGCGATGCACGAGTATAGCACGGCGGTTCGGGGCGGTAAATGGAATAAGTACAGTTACAGTATGCCGCCTTGAATCGAGTCAACTGTACTGGTACCCCGCGCACCGGCCCGGGTGTTATACTGCCCGCATGAAAACTGCAAGCCTCCCCAAGCGTTCTTCCATCGACAAGCGCTATCTGTGGAATGCCGAAAGCCTGTTTGCGGATCGCGCCGCCTGGCGGCGTGAGGCCGAACTCATCGAAGCGGAGATCGAGGGGATCGCCCGACGGCGCGGATCGATCGCGGCCGGCGGCGCCGCGGGACTTGCCGCCTTTCTGACCGGGATGCTCGAGCTCTCCGACCGGGTGGGCAGGCTGTACACGTACTCGCTCATGTCGCAGGCGGTGGACTCGGGAGATGTCGAGGCCCAGTCGCTTTCCGGGAGGGCGGGGGGAATCTCCGGCCAGTTCAGGGCGGCCACGGCCTTCCTCGAGCCCGAACTCATCGAGCTCGGCAGGCCCACCATCGAGGGATGGATCGGGCAGGAGCCGGGACTGGAGGTCTACCGGCATTTCGTCGACGACCTCTTCCGCCGACAGGAACATATTCGTTCGGCGGAGGTCGAGGAGGTTCTCGGGCTTTCCTCCGAGGTCTTCGAGAGCGCGGAGAATACGCACGCCATGCTCGTGGATGCGGACATGACCTTCGCGCCGGCGGTAAACGGCGCGGAGGTCGCGCAGAGCAGCATCACCTCCCTGCTCGGCGATCAGGACCGCGAGGTCCGTCGGAGTGCCTGGCAGAGCTACTGCGACGCGCATATCGCGCACGAGAACACCCTGGCCGCTGCGGTCGTCACCGCTTTCAAGAGCGATGTCTTCGTGGCCCGCGTCCGGCGCTTCGAGGATTCCCTGGAGGCTGCGCTCTTCAATACGGCCATACCGAGGTCGGTGTTCGACTCGACCATCGAGCAGTTCAGGAAGAATCTACCGGTCTGGCATCGGTACTGGAAAATCCGAAGGCGGGCGCTGGGTGTCGAGCGCCTGCAGCACTGGGACATCTGGGCGCCGATCGCCCGGGAGCGGCCCACCGTGCCCTACGCCCGGGCTGTCGACTGGATCAGCGAGGCCCTGGCCCCGCTCGGCGACGAGTATGTGGCCACGCTCAGGAAGGGTTGCCTCGAGGAGCGCTGGGTGGATGTCTACCCGACCGCGGGCAAGGCTTCAGGCGCATTCTCCGCGGGATGGAAGGGCAGCTTCCCCTTCGTGAAAATGAGCTACGCCGACGATCTGCAGTCCATGAGCACCCTGGCCCACGAGTTGGGGCACTCCATGCACAGCTGGCATACCTGGCGCGCCCAGCCCTCGATCTACGGCGACTACGGCATTTTTGTCGCGGAAGTGGCCTCGAACTTCAACCAGGCCATGACGCGCGCCCACCTGTTCTCGACTCAGGAGGACTCCCAGTTCCAGATCGCGCTCATCGAGGAGGCCATGAGCAACCTGCACCGCTACTTCTTCATTATGCCCACGCTCGCCCAATTCGAGCGGGAGATCCACCGGCGCGTGGAGCGGCATCAGGGCGTCACGGCGGAGGACCTCAACCGCCTGATGGCGGATTTCTTCGCTGAGGGCTACGGCGGGGAGGTGGAGATCGACGATCACCGCGAGGGCTGCACCTGGGCCCAGTTCAACCATCTGTACATGAACTACTACGTCTTCCAGTACGCCACGGGCATCAGTGCCGCCCACGCGCTGGCGGCTCCGATACTGGCGGGCGACACCGGGGCCGCGAGGCGCTACCTCGAGTTCCTGTCGGCGGGGTCGTCGGTCTATCCCGTGGAGGCCCTGCTCCGGGCTGGGGTCGACATGCGGACACCCGCGGCGATGGAGAGCTGCTTCGAGGTGCTGTCCGGTCTCGTGGACCGGCTGGACAGACTTACAGCTTGAGCACGGTGAGCAGGGCGGTGCCGAAGGTGTCCCCGTCGAGTTTGCCCTCGAGGTAGCCTTTGACGAGCGTCTTCACCTCGGCGGGGAAGGCGGCCCAGTACTCCTCCTGCCAGCGCGGGCTCGATTCCCAGAGCTCGCGTTGGCGGCTGGGAGGCATCTGCCCCTCCGAGTAGGCCACGAAGGACCTGACCATGCCGACCAACGCTTCCGAGGGCAGGGACTGCGGCCGCTCGGCTTTGCGTCTGTCCGCAGCAGGGGCGTCCTGCTCGGGGATGTAGTCGGCCAGGACGGCGGCGAGCTGTTCCTCGCTGATCTCCGGCGCGTTCTTCCGGATGATGTCGGTGACGAAATCCTTCATGGTCGCACGCACCGATTCCATCGTTGCGCCGACGCTCTGCTGCAGCTCGTTGGCCATGCGCCGGGCCATGGCGCCCGGTCCCTCGCCGCCGAGGCTCGCGAATGCCGTTCTGTCGCGGACCCGGCGTTCGCAGGCCTTGCGGATGACCTCGAATTCGCCGTCGTCCGCCTTGTTCAGGATGAAGTCGAGGATCATCTCGAGCTGGTCGCGGGCCATGAGAACAGTATCCCCCGGCAAGGCGCGACTGTAAACACGTCGTGAGCTAGACCATGTGAGCCGGGGCCGGCTAGGATGTCGGCCATGGACGCACGGCGCATGGCCCCCATCTACGGATTCTCGGTTGCCGTTCTGTGGGGACTTTCCTTTCTCAGCATCAAGGTCGCCGTGGCCGAGGTCCCGCCCATGAGCATGGCCGTTCTCAGGTTCGTCGTGGCCTGCCTGGTCCTGCCCCTCCTGGCGCTTATCGCCCGCGAGCGGCTGCGGGTGGCCTGGCGGGACCTCCCCATCCTTGCCGCGAGCGGTCTCGTGGGAGTCACGCTGTACTTCCTCGGAGAGAACAACGGCGTGGCGCTGCTTTCGGCCTCCGAGTCGTCACTTATCATCGGCGCCATACCGGTGCTGACCCTGCTCTCGGAACGCCTGTTCCTGCGCACACGGCTGGGCGCCCGCGCCTACGTGGGGGCCGTCCTGTCCTTCGCCGGGGTTGCACTCATCGTCGCCCGATCGAACGGAGCGAGCTCGTCGCCGCTCGGCTACCTGTACATGGGCGTCGCCGCCCTCTCCTGGGTCCTGTATTCCTTCCTGACCCGGCCGGTGTCCGCGCGATACGGGCGCATCTCCGTCACCTTCTGGCAGAGCCTCTTCGGACTGGCGGGATGCATACCCTTCGCGCTCATGGAACATGCCGCTTGGAGAATGCCGAGCGCGGTGGTAACGCTCAACATTCTCTACCTCGGCCTGTTCTGCTCCGCAGCCGGCTACTGGCTCTACATCTCGGCGCTGGACCTGCTCGGGGCGGGACGGGCGAGCGTGTTCATCAATCTGATCCCCGTCGTCTCGGTGGTTGCGGCGTTCTTCGTCCTCGGAGAGCGCCTGGGCGGTTTCCAGTGGATAGGCGGGGCCATCGCCGTGGCCGGGGTCTACCTGGCCACCGTGCCCGGCCGGCATGCCCCGACTAGTCCTTCAGGCGGGCGGCGAGGTAGCTGAAGATCTTGTCCCGGTTCCAGTGGTACACGATCGTCCGGGGCACGTTGTAGTGGTCCAGCACGGGGTCGGAGAAGTCGACCTCCGAGAGTTTGTCGCTCGCCGAAAAAGCCCATTCATAGCCTGCGTCGCGCAACGCGCGCTCTACCTGCGGGCAGCCGACGCCGAAGGGGTAGGCGAACAGCCGGGGGCGCGCGTTGAGCAGCCGTTCCAGCGCCGGGGCCGGTCGCGTGACCTCGATCATCACTTTCCAGGGATCCTTGGCGTAGGCCTTCGCGGTCATGTACTCGTGGTAGAAGCCGTGCGCGCCCACGCCGCAGCCGTCGTCGGCGAGCTCCTTGAGCTGGGTGGGACTGAGCGCATGGCGATTGCGCCCGATGATGAAGGGATAGATGAACAGCTCCGGCCTGATGCCGCGGACCTCGAACACCTCTTTGCACGCCGCGTAGGAACTGAGGTTGCCGTCGTCGATGGTGATCACGATATTGGCCCGGCCCTCGACTTTTCCGGCGATGGCGTCGTCCAGACTGACGATTCTGTAGCCCAGTGAGATCATGCGGTCGAGCTGGGCTCCGAGATCGGCGAGCGTGTAGTCCAGGCCCGATTTCCCGTTGCCGATGAACGTGTGGTAGTCGAGTATGACGACCTGTCCCGTGGCGGAGAGCGGTCGGAGCGGAATGACGCCCAGAGCCGCCACGAGGAGGGCCGTCAGTATTCGTCGCATGATGGAGCCACCATAGCGGCGGCCCGAGGCTCCGGTCAAGTTCATGGTCATTAAATTGTTATAATGAATGACTTTATCGCAGCTCGAGCTGAACGCCGAGCCATTTCGAGAAGTCCGACTGCGAAGCCGCAATCATGCCGAGCCCCACCTTCGCCGTAGTCTCCGCGACGAGGTAGCTCGTGCCCTTCCACGGGAAGCGCTGGCCACCGCCGGGCACGTTCACTCCGAGCATCGCATGCGAGTACTCCCGCGACAGCATGAGCACGCAGTCTATGCCGAGCCGTTCCAGGATGATGGCCATGACGATCGCTCTCGAATCGCAGTCGCCGCGCTGTTCGAAGGCGGCATGGAGCGGCGTCACGAAATCGATGCCCTTCTCGTCCCGCTGGTAGACGAAGCCCTGGACCCACGCCAGCACCTGACGGGCGTCCTCGGTCGGGTCGTTGGGCGGAAGAAGCCGCGAGAACTCCAGACTCAGGCGATCGAGGCGGGCGGCGGACTCCCGGTAGACCATGCGGTAGAAGCGCGCCCAGGCGTCGACCCAGAGGTCCTGGCTTTCCGCATAACTCGCGAGGACCTTGTACTCACGGGTCGCCGTGTCCACTTCCTGAGCCCCTTCCTCGTCGCTCCAGGGAAGCTCGGCGCTGGAGCCTCCGGGTAGACGAACCGTCTTGGTCTGCGTGCGTTGGGGCGGCCAGGGCAGGACATACTGGCTCAGGGGGCCCGGCGAGCGCAGCGCAGCGCTGTCGATGGAGAATGAATCGAGACAGGAGAGGAGGAGATCGGCATAGGCCTCGAAATGATCTGCGCCGCTGAAGGCCAGAAGGGCGAAGCTCGGTTCACTCTGGAGTGGCGCGGAGCCCGGGCCCGACGATGGAGCCGTCGCCGACGGGGCTGCCGTCGCGGTCGGGGGAGAGGGTCTGCCCTGGATGAGGATGGCATACCCCTTTTCGGTGACGCCGTTGAGCGCGAAATTGAGTTCCTCGAGCACGGCCTTCCGCCCTTCGTAGCTGAAGGAGTCGACCTCGCCCGTGGAGGCCAATCTGGACTTGATGTCGGCGGCAAGCGCCTCGACCGTCGCGAATCGGCCGGGTTCGTAGACGCGGATGTCGAACTCCATGCCATCGTTGGGATCCGTGTAGGAGAACTTTGTCTTCCCGTCGCCCTCTCCCGGCACAAAGCCGGCGGGCATGTCGACGACGAATCCGAAATCCGAGCCCAGCTGTTTCGCCGAGAGTGCCGCCGGGGCGAGCAGCAGAAGGCTGAGGAGGCCCAGCACCAGTACCGAACAACGGCCCGTGGCCGTGAATCCACGCATAATGACTCCTTGCCGCGTCGGCCGTTCGGCGTTACGCCGTGCCAGGCGGCCGGGCAGAGGACGGTTGCGGTCTCGTCCTGTCAAGGTTAATGATCGGCAGAGCCGGGAGGAGGATTCAGCGTCCTCCGCTGCGCCCCGGCCTGCCCGCCCGCCGCGGCCGTACCCGGTCCCTCCCGGACTGTCCCTCCGCCGCGAGCCCCGGATGCAGTGGCAGGCGCCGATCCGCTTCGGCCATGGCTCTCTCCCTGAACTCCTCGATCCCGGGGAGCTGCTCGTAGCGGGCCAGAATCCGGTGCTCGGTCGCGAGCTGGACCGACAGGCAATAGTCTCCCAGGATGTCGCTTTCGAGACCCACGGAGAGCACGGGCCGCTCGAGGGTCGGATCTATGGCCAGGAGCCGGTAGCGGAAGCGGTCCGCGTGGTGGGAAGCGGTGGCCGGGATGGAGACCAGGACCAGCGTGAAGCCCCGTAGCTCGAGGCGCTCAACCGAGGGAAGGGCGAGCTGAGGGATCCAACTGAGATCACGCAGCGCTTCCATGGCCGTGCGTCTCCTTCTGGAGTGAAGTATAGCGCCCAATCCCCGGCCTGGCAAAGGCGGGCTTGTGGATCCGGATGGGGCGCGCCGGGCCGCAACCAAAATCCCGTGGAAGTGTCTAGATATGATTAGGGTCCCGAGCGGACCGCGAAGAAGGGGGAAGAATGTCAGTCTACGTACATGCGGTCGGCGTCGACGTGCCGGAGCGCCGGCTCACCAACGAGGAGCTCTCCCACATTGTCGACACCACCGATGAATGGATCCGGTCGCACACGGGTATCGGTTCGCGCCATATTGCGGAAGATGGGAGACTCACAAGCGATCTGGCGGTGGCGGCGGCGCGAAAGGCCATGGCCAAGGCCGGGATAGGGTCGGGCGATCTGGACTTCATCGTCGTCGCGACGGCGACGCCGGACTACTTCGGATTCCCCTCCACGGCATGCATCGTGCAGGAAAAGCTCGGAGCCACGGATTGCCCGGCCTTCGACGTGACCGCGGGCTGTTCCGGCTTCATCTACGCGCTCAATATCGCGACGAGCCTCCTCGACGCGAACAGGGGCCGTCATGCTCTCATTGTAGGAGCCGAGACACTATCCCGCATCACGAATTGGGAGGACCGGGGGACCTGCGTGCTCCTGGGCGACGGGGCGGGAGCCGCCATCCTGACCAGGAGCGACGAGGGCGACAGCAGCGTTGTGCTGAGCGTTCTCGGCGCGGACGGAGGCGGTGCGGAGGATCTGCGGTTGATTCAGTCCGAGCGTACGAAGACCTTTCATCCCGCGGCTCCGATCGTCCCCCTCCTCGAGATGAACGGACGCAAGGTCTACAACTTCGCAGTCCAGACCATTCCCGCGCTCGTCAACCGGCTGCTGAAACTCTGCGGAAAGAAGCTGGACGAGTTCGCATGGATAGTCCCGCACCAGGCCAATGCCCGGATCATCCAGGCTGCGGCCAAGCGTCTGGGAACGCCGGAAGAGCGCTTCTACATGAACATCGAGGAGTACGCCAACACTTCTTCGGCGAGCATCCCCATCGCCCTCAATGAAATGGACGAGAAGGGCCTCCTGAAGCGCGGAGATCTCCTCATGCTGCTGGCCTTCGGTTCGGGCCTGACCTACGGCGGCACCGTGTTGCGCTGGTAGCGCCGAAGTCGGCCCCGTCCCGATGGCCCGGCGGGGCCTGACCGTCCCGAACGGGCCCTATCCGGACCTTCCCTGGTCCGGCTCATCGTCCGAGGGACGGAGGCCGTAGCGTTCGCCCTCTTCGAGATTGCCGCGGGGCTCGACGTGCACTATGACGTCATAGACCTCGGGTAGTCTCGCCTTGATCTCGTTCTCGACCTCGAGCGCGATGCTGTGGGCCGTCGCGACGGTCATGCTCGGCTCCACTTCGATGTCGAGATCCACGATGAGCATTGAGCCCAGGCGGCGGATACGGGTTCGATGGGGATTCACGGCCCCCTCCACGTCGGCGACCGCCTCGAATATGACACCATAGGGGCCGTGATCGCTGCTGCCTTCCATGAGCTCGCTGTTGGTCTCGAGAAAGATCCCCGCAGCCACCTTGATGATCCACAGCGACACGAGCAGGGCGGTCACGCGGTCCAGGAGCGGGAGGCCGAGGCCGAAGGTGAAGCCGAGCCCCACGAGCACGCCGACCGAGACGACCACATCTCCGCGCATGTTCTTGGCATTGGCCAGCAGCATGGGGCTTCCGCTCTTGTTTCCGTAGTGGAACTGGGTCCACGTCAGGCAGAGCTTGCCCGCGATGGAGATGAACGTGACGATGATCGCGCTCCGGCTCGGGAGGCTTTGTGCCGTGCCGCCGATCAGGTCGCCGAGGGTCCGAATGAAGAGCTGGGTCCCGGCGAAGAACAGTACGAAGGCCAGGATGCTCGTCGCGATGGTCTCGGCCCGCGAATGGCCGTAGGGATGCTCGCGGTCGCCCGGCTTGTCCACGATCCTGGCCGCGATCAGGGCCACAATTGCGATGACGACGTCGGTCGCGGAGTCGATCCCGTCTCCGACCACGGCCAGAGAACCGGCCAGGGCACCGACGACAAGCTTGGTCATGGCCAGGATGGCATTCCCGACGAGGGCTATGACTGAGGCCCTTCGCAGCAGGGCGGCTCGGCTCGTCATGGGGCGACCTCCGTGCGTTGGAAGCTATCACGCCTGCTTGCGCCTGCCAAGCAGCTCGACTATGCTCTGCCCCGATGATTCCGTCCCTGTATCAGGACGAGGACATTCTCGTTCTTGACAAGCCTGCCGGACTCGCCTCGCAGCCGGGCGCCGGAATCCGTCTTTCGCTCATCGAGGTGGTGGAGCGCGATTTCGGCTTTCGCCCATTTCCCGTGCATCGGCTCGACCGCGAAACGGCGGGCTGCATCATGGTGGCCAGGAGTTCCCGTGCCGCTTCCCGCTGGGCCGCGCTCGTGGAATCGAGGGAGCTCCGGAAAATCTACCGCGCGGTGGTAGCCGGGGAACCGCGCGGTGTCCGCGGGCACTTCGACGAGAACATACCCTCACGCCGGGGAGAGCTCAGCGCGAGCACCTCGTGGAGATTGCTGGGCGGCTTCGGCGCCCGGGAGGCCGGCGAGCCGCGGCCCTTTGCATACCTGGAACTCGAGCTCGCGACGGGACGCACCCACCAGATACGGCTTCACCTCGCCCAGGCGGGACTGCCCATTCTGGGAGACGATCGCCACGGCGACTTCCGGCTGAACAAGCGGCTGCGTACGGAAGCGGGCCTGAAGCGGCTTCTCCTCCTCGCCTACGAGCTCGTCCTGCCCGACGGAAGGAGACTCCACGCCTCCATGCCGCCGCATTTCACCGACTTCATGGGCCGGTTCGGGGACTCGCCCGACGCGGAGACCCCATGAGCTCCTCCGCCATCGCACCCTTCTCCCTCGTCCCCGGAGCGAGCTGGCTCACGAAGGAGGGGCAGATCCTCCCGGTCACCTCCTTCCACGAGGAGTGGATGCGGGAGCATCCCGAGCTGACCGGGGGATCGCGCAACGTCTGCGAACTCATCCTGAAGACCGGCTGGATCTCCGTCGCGCTCTTCAAGGGGGGCTATGTGGAGCTCATGATCCCGAGCCGGCGCGACCGGGAGAGCCGGCGGCTCGTTCGCGAGCTGCTGTCGCGCAACGGCCGGCTCTGGACGAAGGCCCTCGTGATGTCCATGGACGAGGAGGGCTACGTCATGATCGAGCCCGGGGACACCGCAGATCAGAGCAGCCTGGATCGCAGGATGGAGGCCCCGCTCTGACCTTCAGCGGCTGCGAGTGGACGGCGCCCGCCCCCTGGGCCGGCCGGATCGACGACCCGGAGGACCCCACCGCCCTGCGCTGGCACCAGGTTGTGCGACTCTGGGACGGCGCTCCGCCGCGGGCCTCGGCTGCCGGATCAGGGCGGGTCTGGATCGTGGGCTGCGCGAGCGATGTCGGCATTGGCCGGAATCGGGGGCGGCGCGGGGCCGCGGCAGCCCCGGCCCAGATCAGGGCGGCGGCAGCGAACCTTCCCGCGCTGTTCGGAGAGAGGCTCGAACTCGTGGATGCGGGAGACCTCTCGCCGCGGGGCGAGGATCTGGAAGGCTTCGAAGAATCGCTTGCCACCCTCCTGGCCGCGATAGTCGAGGCGGGCGATTTCCCCATAGCGCTCGGCGGCGGCCACGAGATCGCCTTCGGAGTCTTCGAGGGCTTGCGTGCCGGACTGAAGGCCGCGGGCAGGGGAGGGCCGCCGGGCATCGTCAACTTCGACGCCCACTTCGATCTGCGGCCCGAAGGCGAGGGGGAAGGGGGGCTCAGTTCGGGCAATATGTTCCGGCGGATCGCCCGGCTCTGCCAGGAGCGGAGCGAAGAGTTTTCCTATCGGGTTGTCGGCATTCAGCGTTCCTCCAACACCGAAAGCCTTTTCCGGCTGGCCGAACATCTGGGCGTGGAATACCATCTGGCCCGGGAGTACGAAGGACGGGGCAGCGAACTCCTGGTGGATCAGGTGAGGCACTGGTCGTCCGGGCCGCAGCCCCTGCAGGTGAGCCTCTGCTTCGACGTGATCGCTGCGGCCCACGCTCCGGCGGTCAGCGCACCGCAGCCGTTCGGCATGGAACCACGCTTCGTGCTCGAGGCCCTGAGAGCGCTCGCGGCCAGCGGGAGGGTCTGCGGCCTGGACATAGCCGAGATCTCCCCTCGCTTCGATCGCGACGATCGCACCTCGCGCCTGGCCGCGGTGCTCCTGTTCGCCTGGATCAATGCGATGGCAGGTATCGAGTAGGCCAACGGCGGTTTAGCGCAATCCTAACGAGGGGCTAACCCAAATCCAGCCCGGTTCCCCTATCTTGGACCAGGTCGGAGGTCGTTGGTGGGATTCAGCGAGTTCCTCGATTCGTTCAGCGCATTCATGACAGCCTCGCCGGCGGAGGATCTGGAGCACGGAAGACGCTACGTGTTCATCAGCGACATGCACATGGGCGATGGCGGCAGTCGCGACGATCTCGAGCCCAACAGGGCCCTGGTCCTCGAAACGCTGCGCCGATGGTATCTCGAGCGGGGCTACATTCTCGTGCTGAACGGCGACATCGAGGATCTGCTGAAGTTCCGGCTCAGGCAGATTCGTGGCGCCTGGACGGATCTGTACGCGCTCTTCGACAGGTTCGCCGAGGACGGAAGGCTTCGCAAGATAATCGGCAATCACGATCTCGGTCTGCTCACCGCGAGGGACTTTCCCTACCCCATCCATCACGGCCTGCGACTTGCGCGGAAGGGGCGGACACTGTTTGCCTTCCACGGGCACCAGGCTTCACGCTTCTTCTCGAGCTTCGACTATCTCTCCGAGTTCGTCGTGCGCTACCTCGCCAAGCCGCTCAAGATCAAGAATACGAGCGTGTCCACCGATTCCCGACAGCGCTTCAAGGCGGAGCGTCGCATCTACCGGGCTTCGAAACGGCTCGGCATCGTGTCGCTGACCGGACACACGCATCGTCCCCTCTTCGAGTCCCTGTCCAAGTACGACAGCCTGCGCTGGTCCATCGAGGAACTGCTGCGCGAGTACGCGCTCGCCGACGAGCCGCATCGCCGGAAAATCTCCCTGCTCATCGACGTCTACCGCGAGGAGTGCGAGCGTCTGCCGAAAAGGGAGTTGCGCTGGGAGCTCTCCAAGAGCCTGTACGAAGAGAAGGCCCTGCTGATTCCCTGCGTCTTCAATTCGGGATGCGCGACGGGGAAACACGGCTACACGGCCCTCGAGATCGAGGGCGACGCCATCTCCCTGGTCCACTGGGCCCGCGACCAGGGCAATCGTCCCTACCTTGCGAGCGAGGCGCTCGCCCAGGAGCGACTGGAAGGCACACCATTCTCGAGATATACGTTGCGGCGCTCCTATCTCGAGGAGGTGTTCACCCGCATCGACCTTCTCGGGCGCCGCAGCTAGCCAGGGGGCGCCCGGACCGCCCGGTCAGCCGACGACGCGGTAGCTGCGGCTCATCTTCCGCCTGAGATCGCCGACATCCGTGAAACGGATGGCGTTGAGCCCGACCTGCCGGCCACCCAGGACGTTCTCCGGCAGATCGTCCACGAGGAGACTTTCTTCCGGCGCCGCGTCGACGGCCGCCAGGGCGATTCTGAAAATCCTGGCGTCGGGCTTGTTGACCCGATGCTCGCAGGAATAGATGCGCTTCGCGAAGAGATCCTTCCAGGCATAGCTCCGTTCCAGGTACTCCGCTCCATCCTGGTGAATGTTGGAGATCAGGACGAGGTGCCTGGCCGCGTCGTGCAGCCGCCCGACATAGCGGAGCATTTCCGGGTTGATGTTGAACCAGCTCCGAAGGTCCGTATCCCTGAGAGTCGGCAACAGGCTGTCGGGAAGCTCGACCTCCAGCCGGGCGGCGACACGCCTCCAGTACTCCCGGTAGTCGATCAGTCCGCCGTCGTAGTCTCTCCTGCAGGCCTCATAGGCCGTCCGGAAATCTCCCAAGGGCACGGCGGCCCCGACGAGCGCGCGCATCCGCTCCACCTGGAGCTGGTCCTGCGGCAGGGTGAGCACATTGCCGAGGTCGAACAGGACGGTGGTGACGGTCTTCATGGCGGATGGCGGGCTGCGAGGGGTCGAGTCGGGCTCCGAGCCCTCTCGCTAGAGGTCCTCGATGAGCTCCCAGCTGGAGCCCTGACCCTTGCCCTCGACCTTGTCCGAGGTGAGGTACCCGACCGCTCCGCTCTGGAGCACCTCGAGCGCCCGGTCTATCTGGCTGATACGGAAGATGAAGACGGCGTGGTTGTCGCTCTTCTCTCCGAACCCGTAGACGTATTCGATGTTGAGCGAGTTCCGCCTGAGGATCTCGAGTATCTTCATGAGGCCGCCGGGGCGATCTTCCGCCTTGAGGGCGAATACTTCCACCTCGTTCGCGAAATAGCCCTTCTCGCGGAGCAGCCGGAGCGCGATGTCCGGCTTGTCCACGATAATGTGAACGGCGCTGAACTCCGTATCCTCGGTCACGAAGATGCTCCGGATGTCGACATCACCCCGATAGAGAAGTTCGGTCATCTCGTAGAGCCGGCCCGCGCTGTTCTCCAGCACGACATTGATCTGTCGTATTTTCATTGCAGCCCCCGTGTATGTTCATACAAAACTATCCTTTGCCGGGGGGCATGTCAACGAATTCGGGGGCCCGGGCGCCGGGATGGCCACGGGAGGACTCGGCGTCGGGGTACGGCGGCAAAAAATGAGCCCCTCCTCCGTACGCCGTGGCGTGACGGATTCGGGGCCTCCCTACTGTTTGAGGTGCCGGCCGGGCAGGTCGCTGCGCGGTCGACGGTGCCGATCGCTCACGGCAATTTGACGGTCTCCACCATGTAGCGGATGCCGCCATCGTTCTTGTCGAGAAGCCGTTTCTCGATGATGAAGACGAGCGTCTTGCCGTCCGGCGCCTGGATGATGCGTCTGATCGCATAGGCCTTCACTCCGGCGCGCTGGATATCCGGGCTTCCACCCGTGACCCTGCGGACGGTGCCGTCCTTGGCGGTGACCGTGATGGCGAGGCCGAAGGAGGAGACGACGTTGTTCTTGGACTCCACGGCTTTCTGGTTGAGGGCGACTTCATAGTTCGCGCCCGACGTGAAATCGCGGAAGTTGAGGCTCGCGGGCGGCACCTGGCCGTCCAGAAGCACGTAGAGCAGGGAACCGGACTGCAGAAAGTCGATATGGTATTTCTTCGCAAGCGGCGTCTCGTCGGAGAAGAGAGCGTAGAAGGCCCCGGAAGCGTCCTGCCCGGCCAGGACCCTGGCCTGCGGAAAGACGCGGCGGGCCACCCCCTTGGACACGAAGTCGTTCTTCTTGTTGTCCACGAGATAGGTCTCGGCATAGGGCGCCAGCGTAGCCTGATCAACCCCGTACTGGCCGAACATGAAATACGAGGAGTCGGGCGAGAATCCGAGATTGACGAAGGTAGCCACGTCGCCCGCGTAGACGGGGATGAGGACGGCGGTGAGGGCCAGCGCCGCGAGGATGCACCGTTTCTTCATGGCTCACTCCTAGGCACAGTATCGGCCTTTCGTGAGTTCTCCTTTATGCCGGATTCGAGGATCTCGGAGCCCGGATGCGCGGTGCCACGGAGAATTAGGCCGCTTCAGGGCTTCGTTCCTGCGGGTGGACCGCCCCGCGGCGTGTCGGCGCCTCCCGGAAGGACTACTGCAGATTGTCGGCCTTCGCGAGCCAGAGCGTGGTACCGAGCCACCCCACGAGCAGGAAGACCGCCAGGACGACATAGCTTCCCGGATCGAGCGAGGCCCGGGCCGGTCCCGCCGCCCCGGTCAGGAGCGGTACGATGGCCCAGGGGCACCAGGGGGCCCAGTCGGTCGCCCCGAAGACCATCCCGAGCATGAGGGTGAATATCGCGTAGCCGAGCGGGGCGAGAAAGCCGCCGCTACCCACCGCCATCCAGGCCACCGCAGGAGCCAGCGTGAAAAGAAGACAGGTGACGAGCAGCGTCCGGGCTCCGAAGGCCACGGCCTCGGCTCCGGGAATGGGGCCCAGGCCGAGCACCTGTCCGACAAGAAGGCACTCGGCGATGAGCGTGACCGAAAGCGCCGCGAACCAGGCGAAGCTGACGAGGAACTTCGCGAAGACCATCCGGGACCGGCTCAGCGGGAGCGAGAGCAGGTACTTGCTGACCCCCTCGACATACTCCCGGCCAAATACGTAGGTAACGATGAGGGAGA
>DATJQN010000234.1:0-12356 GCA_035505775.1 Rectinemataceae bacterium
TCTCCTTTGTCAATCGGGAAGGGGCTGCGCCGTCCAGAGGCCGGCCGCGGGGTTTGCGATGAAGTACAGCTCTTCGCCGCCGGGGCCCCTGTTCCAGCCGGGGCGCAGGGTTCCGGGCGAGTACCGGGCCATCATCTCGCCGAGCGGCGCCCAGCGGTATCCGACAGCCTCCACCGCTTCGCGGTCGAGGAAGCCCGGGCAGTAGGTGATGCCGAAACGTCCCTCCGAGGAGCCGTGGATGAGATGGGCCGCCGCGGAGAGATTCTCGGCCAGGCGGGGGTCGGTCTCCACGGCGCGGAGCGTTGCCGGAGTCCCCCGGTAGCCATGGGCGCGGATCAGGGCGTCGATCGTCGCATCTTCGCCGAAGCGGGCCACGCCGGGGGCGAGCACGATCAGTTCTCCCCCGTCCGCGATGGCCATCCGCGTGCGGTAGATGCTCTTGTTGCCGAGCCAGGTCGAGCGGAACTCGCGTTCGGGGAGGAGGACCAGCATCGTCCTGACGGGGCGCCCGATGCTGTGGACGTTGAGTTCCCTGGAGAGGCGGGCGGCCTCTTCGAAGACCCGGCGCCCCTCTCCGACGAAGAAGCCCCGCAGGGCGTCGTCGTCGCAGGGCGGGGCCCCGGGGAGGCTTTCGTCGGAGCAGCCCCCGTCCCGCGGGCCGACGACGGTGAGGGCATAGAGGAGGGGAAGGGCGGCCGCGCACTTCTCCGCAGCGTAGTCGAAGAGGGCCCGGACGGGGCTGTCGGTGCGCCCCATGATGCGTTCCATCCCGTATACGGCGCCGAGATAATGGCTGCGATGGATGGCCTCGCTTCCTCCGGTACCCACGAAGAGGTTCTTCGCATGGTTGGCCATGCCGGCCACTTCGTGCGGCACGACCTGGCCGATCGAGACGATCAGATCGTGGCCGCCCTGGACGATCAGCCGGTTGAGCTGGACGGGCCAGGCGAAATCGAGCCTGCCCTCGGAGAGTTCCCGGACGTATTCGCGGGGCACTTCGCCTATCTGGACGACATCGCGTCTCCAGTCGTGTTCTCGGAAGAGCCGGGGCGGGACTCCCGGAAAGTGCTCGGCTATCTCATCCGGAGTCATGGCCACATGCGTGCCGAGCGCCGGCAGCACGTCCACGAGGCTGCTGCCGTAGTACTCGTGGAGCAGCCGCAGGATGAGGCCCGAGCGCGAACGGGAGCGGGTGCCATCGGGAGGCAGGGCGAGCACGCGGCGGCGGCTGCCCAGGGTGTCGAGGGCCGTGAACAGGGTCGCTCGCAGGCTGGACTCGTCTATGCCGGGACCCGGAGCGTCGGCGCGTATCGATCTAGTCATGGGGAGCTCTCCGGAGGGGAACGGTGGGCGCTGACTTTTGAATGATTTCGATAAAAGAAAACATACGGAATATTACTGGCACTTTCGCGGCCTGTCAATCCGCGGACTGCGGGGCGAAAGGGCCCTGGCGCTTCGGGCCCGGGCCCGAGAAGCCCGTGCTTCATCTGCGCTTCACGCAAATATGATCGGCTGAATCGGATATTGATCGTGTTTGACGCATGGTCGTAGAAAATCAAAAAAGTTTGACAGTCCCGGGAACTGACCCTATACTGCGCTCGTCCTTTCGAATGCTTTCACAATTCGAAAGATCCTAGAGGAGGAATCCATGAAACGTGGGACAGTAGCAGTGCGCACCGTCTTCGCACTTCTCCTGGTGTTCGGGCTGCTGGGCCTGAACGCCCAGACCAGCTCGCTGCAGCTCGCCAAACCCGTCAAGCTGAGCATCATCGACGTGGCGGGCAATCTAGCCCTGTCCAAGGCCGGCTTCGAGGCCTTCAAGGCCGCCCATCCCGAGTGGGTCGCCGACATCGAGTACATCAAGCTGACCGCCCCCGAGCTGACCTCCAAGATCAAGGCGCAGCAGATGGCCGGCAACCTCGACACGACCCTCGTCCTCACCGGTCTCGACGGGCTCGCCGCAGGAATGGATCAGGACATCTGGGTGCAGCTCATGCCGCAGTACAAGGCCGACTTCCAGCAGATCATCAACAACTACGTGCCCGGTGCGAAGGCTGCCTACGACCTCTTCAACGGCTACGGTCTCACGATGGTCTGGTGCCCGGGCGGCCCCATGCTGACCTACAACCCGGACAAAGTGCCCAATCCGCCCAAGACCCCTGCCGAGCTTCTCGCCTGGGCCAAGGCCAATCCCGGCAAGTTCATGTATGCGCGTCCCGCCAACTCCGGCCCCGGCCGCGCCTTCCTCCAGGGCCTGCCCTATCTTCTCGGCGACAAGAACCCGAAGGATCCCAAGACCTGGGACAAGACCTGGGCCTACCTCAAGGAACTTGACAAGTACATCGACTATTATCCCACGGGCACGGGCATCACCTTCCAGGAGCTCGGCCAGGGCACGCGCTGGATCCTCGCCAGTCACATCGGCTGGGACATGCAGCAGCGCATTCTCGCGACCATTCCCGCCAACTACCAGGGTTCGTTCTTCGACAAGATGACCTGGGTCACCGATGCTCACTTCATGGCCATCCCGAAGGGCCTCGACAAGGACCGGCTCGCGGTCACCATCGAGCTCATGAAGTTCATGATGCAGCCCGCCCAGCAGGCCATCACCTATGACAACGGCTACTTCTACCCCGGTCCCGCGATCAAGGGAGTTCCGCTGAGCATGGCACCGGATGCGAGCCAGCAGGCGGTCAAGGGCGCGATGCGCGCCACATACGATGCCGCGATATCGAAGTATCCGAGCACCACCCAGCTCGACCCCGCCGCCATGGTGGAAGCCTTCGACATGTGGGACCAGCTCGTCGGTTCCAAGATCAAGAAATAGTCCATCGGGTTCCGGCGGTTCCCTCATCGGAGGGACCGCCGGGGATCTTCGATTCCAGGGTTCCCCATTTTCCGCGGCGGGCACGTCGTCGCGGCGCTTCGGAGCAGGCATGAAGGACTTCAAGACAATCTCCGTCAAGGGCATGACCAAACGCTTCGGCGAAAAGGTGGCCGTCAACGATTTTTCGCTCGAGTTCGGAAAGGGCGAGTTTGTCACCTTTCTCGGACCCTCCGGCTGCGGAAAGTCCACCGCCCTCAACTGCATCACCGGCCTCATTCCCATCACCAGCGGCGAGATCTGGATCGACGACGAATGCATCGACGACTCGAGGACCAAGATCCCGGCGGAGAAGCGCGAGTTCGGGATGGTATTCCAGAATTACGCGCTTTTCCCCCATCTGTCGGTGTTCGAGAATGTCGCCTTCGGGCTCCGTCTCCGCCGGTTCCGCAGAAGCGAGATCGCCGAGCGGGTGGACACCGCGCTCAGGCTTGTCCATCTCGAGGGCTATGCGTCCAAGTTCCCCTCGCAGATGTCCGGCGGCGAGCAGCAGCGCGTCGCGATCGCCCGCTGCATCGTCCTCGAGCCGCGGCTTCTGCTCCTTGACGAGCCGCTGTCCAACCTCGACGCCAAGCTCCGCATCGAGCTCCGCTACGAGCTCAAGGCCCTCCACGAGCGGCTTCGCGTGACCACCATCTACGTCACCCACGATCAGACCGAGGCGCTCGCCCTTTCGGACCGCATCGTGGTCTTGAGGCTCGGAAAGATCCAGCAGGTCGGCACGCCGGCCGAGGTTTTCTCCGATCCCGCAAACCTCTTCGTCGCCGATTTCATGGGTTTCAAGAACATGT
This sequence comes from Rectinemataceae bacterium, assembly GCA_035505775.1. GTDB lineage: Bacteria > Spirochaetota > Spirochaetia > Treponematales > Rectinemataceae > JAJXZP01. The sequence continues at coordinate 3,676 of DATJQN010000234.1, forward strand.
GGACCGTCCAGGTCACCTCGCTCCGCGAGCTCGGAACCGGACTCGAGGCGGAGCTCGACGCCCAGGGCCTCAGGCTCACCGCGCGCCTCGCCTGGCCCGGGGGCGATCCCCGCCGCGGGCTCATCGAGGAGGCGCGCCGCTCGGGGACGCCCATGAGGACCGCCATCCGCCCGGAGGACATCTCCGTCGCGAATGAAGCTTCGACCAACCGCCTCGACTGCGAGGCAAGCATCGTGGAGTACCAGGGCCAGGCGAGCCAGGTCAGCGCCATGATACGGGGCACGGAAGGAGCGGATGGCGTGCCGCTCAGGGCCGATCTGCGCACGGGCGCGCGGATCGCCGAGGGCGAGCGCTTTATCGCCACGGTTCCGGCCGACCGGCTCCTCGTGTTCCCGGCGACACTGACGGCCGCGGAGGCGTCGGGGTGGACTCCGTGAAGGGCTCTTCGCGGACGGGGACCATCCCCCTCCTCCTTCCGGCGCTCCTCTTCCTCCTCCTCCTCTTCCTGTATCCCTTCGCGTACGGGCTCTTCCTCAGCCTGACGACGGGGAAGGGGCAGCCCACGCTGGCGAATTACCTCCGGTTCTTCCACGATGCCCGGGACCTCCGCACCATCCTCGTCACGCTCCAGATCTCGGTTCCCGTCACGATCATCAACGTCGGCCTCGCGATCCCCTTCGCCTACCACATGCGCCGCGGCATGAGGGGGGAGAAGCTCGTAACCTTCTTCCTCATAATTCCCATAACCCTGGGCACCGTCCTCGTCTCCGAAGGCATGCTGACCTTCATGGGCCCGGCGGGATGGCTCAACCAGATCCTCCTCGCCCTCGGCATCGTCAAGCAGCCCTTCCAGTTCACGCACAATTACCTCGGCGTCGTCATTTCCCTGGCGCTGCAGGGCTTCCCCTATGCCTTCCTCATGCTGCTCGGCTACGTATCGGGCATCAATCCCGACCTGGAAAAGGCGAGCCAGATGCTCGGGGCCAACAAGTGGCAGACCTTCTGGAAGATCCTCTTCCCCCTGATGATCCCCGGAATCGCCATCGCCTTCTGTCTCAATTTCGTGATGTCCTTCTCCGTCTTCCCCTCGGCGGTCCTCCTGGGCCAGCCTTCGGGACCGACCCGTGTCATCTCGATCGCGGCCTACCAGTGGGCTTTCGAGAAATTCAACTTCAACGCCGCGTCCGCGATCTGCATGGTGATGGCGGCGATCGAGCTCGCCGTGATCTCGGCGGTGCTCGTCTGGAGGAACCGCATGTACAAGGGCGCCTCCATGGTGGGAAAGGGGTGATCCGGTGGGCGACAAGCTGAGACCTTCGAGAATCCTGTTCTTCGTCGCTATCGCCGCGTACGTCTTCATCGTGCTCGGCATCCTGCTCACGGTGGTGCTCAATTCGCTGTCCAAGGGATGGTACTCGGGCGTTCTTCCCCCCTACCTCACGACCGAGTGGTATCGCTACGCGGCGGGGGAGCATGACATCGCCAATCTCCTCGGCGTCACCTTCACCGTCGTCATAGCCGATGTCATCATCTCTCTCCTCATCGCCTTCCCTGCAGCCTACATCCTCGCGAGGCAGGAGTTCAGGGGTAAGGGCCTCCTCCTCTCCCTGTTCCTCCTCCCGATGATCGTGCCGCCCATGACCTACGGGATTCCGCTCGCGATGCTCTGCTACAAGTTCCACCTGGCGGCCCGGGTCATCGGCGTCATCCTGGTCAACCTCGTCCCGATCGTGCCGTTCATGATCCTCGTCCTCCTTCCCTTCATCGAGCAGGTGGGCACCAACCTCGAGTCCGCGGCGAAGATGCTCGGCGCGAGCCGGTGGACCATCTTCCGAAGGATCCTGGTGCCCCTCACGGTGCCGGGTATCCTCACGGCGAGCATCCTCTCCCTCGTCAAGGCCATCTCGATGTTCGAGCTCACCTATCTGGTGGCCGGCGGCAAGAGCCAGACCATCGTCGTGGCGCTCTATGCCGACGCATACGCCGCCGGGGCCCGGCCGCCGCAGTCGGTGGACGCCCTCGCCGTCCTCTATTTCCTCATCGCGATGGTCTGCCTCGTGATCGCGCTGCGTTTCGTGAGCCCGACGCAGATGGTGTTCAAGCTGAAATGAGCGCTTCGGTTCCCTCTGCGGCCGCCCTCTGCGCCGAATGGCGCGCGCGCCTCCCATCCTCCGACTGCGGCTACGCCGAGGCCCTGGATGAGGACTGGCGCGAAGTGGGCGGCCGGGAGCGGAACTTCCTCGTACAGGCGAGGCTCGCCTACAGCTTCATCCATGCCGGCCTTCTCGGCGACGAGCGCTGCGCCGAGGAAGGACTGCGTGCATCCGAGCGCAACGAACGCCTGTTCTGGGACGAGGATTCCGGGGGCTGGATCCGGAGCATCGCCGCCTCGGGGAAGCCGATCGACTCCGGGATCGACACCTATGATCAGGCTTTCGGCCTCCTCTGCCTGGCCTGGCGGTACCGGGCCTCGGGGGAGGCAGGCTGCCTGCGGCGTGCGCATAAGGTGATCGAGGCCCTGGGTGAGGCCTCGCGAGATCCGGCCCGGTTCGGCTATCCGGAACGGAGGGGCCGCTCTGCGGCTGTCGCGACGCCTGCGGCGGCGGCTGCCGCGACGCCCGCCGCAGCGGAGCGGCCAGGATGGGCCTTTCTCCGTCGGCAGAACCCGCACATGCATCTCCTCGAAGCCTTCCTGGCCTGGCACGAGGCGGAACCCTCGGGTTTCTGGCTGGAGCGCGCCGCCGAGATGATCGCCCTGTTCAGAACCCGTTTCCGCGAGCCGCAGCGGGGCAGTCTCCGCGAGTTCTTCGAGGAGGACCTTTCGCCCGCGGGCGGTGAGGCCGGGAGACATCGCGAGCCGGGCCACCACTTCGAATGGGTCTGGCTGCTCAGACGCTACGCCCTGGCCGGCGGGGACGGGGCCTGCTTCGCGCAGGCCCGGGAACTGTATACCTTCGGCTGCGGGCACGGCCTCGATTCGGACGGCCTCGCCTTCGACGCAATCCGCGACGACGGCGCCGTCCTTGCCGGCAGCAAGCTGCTCTGGCCGCAGACGGAACTCGTCAAGGCCCATTTGGCGTGGTTCGAATGGACGGGCGAGGGCGGGGCCCTCGATGCCGCGCACGCGACGCTCGCGTCGCTCGGCGAGCACTACTTCCTGGCGGACTCCTCGCTCTGGCGGAGCCAGCTCGATCGCGAGCTCAGACCGACGGAGCAGCCCATCCTTTCCCGCCTCCTGTACCATGTGCTCATCGCGCTGCTCGAGTCCGAGCGCCACCCGGTTCCGTCGCAAGCGCAGCTGCGGGGAGTCGTCTGAGCATGGGTCACAATCCCCGCGTCGAGTCGATCCTCGCCATTGTCTCCAGGAAGCGGAGCGTCTCCGTGCTCGAGCTCAAGGAGCGACTGGGAGTTTCCGAGGTGACCGTGCGGAAGGACCTCGACTACCTCGAGAGCGAGGGAATCATAGTCCGCACCCACGGCGGGGCGATGATGGCGGAGGACCAGCGGGCCTTCAGGCCCGTCGGTATGCGCGAAGGGCTCCGCCAGCCGGAGAAGGACGCCATCGCCGCGGCGGCCCGGGAGTTCATCGCGGAGGGGGACACGATCTTCCTGGACGCCGGCACGACCTGCCGCTCGATAGCGCGCATGGTGAGGGGCATGAGCCTCCAGGTGGTAACGACCTCCCTCGACGTGATCGAGGAGCTCGCCGAGGCCGAGGGCATATCGCTCTTCTGCCCCGGCGGCACCCTGAGGCGGGAATCCCGCTGCTTCATCGGTCCGGCCGCCATCGAGGCCATGCAGAACATCCAGGTCCAGAGCTGCTTCATCGGCGCCACCGGGTTCACGAACGGGGGCTGCTTCGCCACGCAGAACGCCAACGAGGCGCAGATCAAGCGCCAGGCCCTGCGCATCTCCAAACGACGCATCATCGCCGCCGACTCGAGCAAGTACGGTGTGAGCGCCTTCTCGATCTATGCGCGCCCCGGGGATGTCGACCTCCTGATCACGGACGGCCGATTCGCCGACTCCGCGCTGCTGCTCACGCTGGGCATCGAGGTCATACTGGCTCCGGCGGAAGGCGAGTGAGCATGAAGGGGGGCAGGCTCCTCATCGCCCAGTCGGGCGGTCCGACCGCGGTGGTGAACGCCACGGCGGTGGCAGCGGCACTCGAGGCCCGCCGCTCGCGCCGGATCGGCGAGGTCTGGGCCGCTTCGGAGGGCCTGCTCGGGCTTCTCGAAGGGAGATTCATCGATCTGGGCAGCCCCTCCCGTCGCGCGCTCAAAGCCCTCTCCGGGGCGCCCGGCGCCGCCTTCGGTTCCTGCCGGCGCGGCCTGGCCGACGAGGCCGAGGGCGAGCGGGCAGTCTCCGAGCTGAAGCGGCACGATGTGCGCTATCTCCTGTACATCGGGGGCAACGACTCCATGCGGAACGCGGCGGACATCGACCGCACGGCGCGGCGCCTGGGCTACGAGCTCTTCGTGCTCGGCATCCCGAAGACCATAGACAACGATCTCGCGGGCACCGATCACTGTCCCGGCTACGGGAGTGCGGCACGGATGATCGCGACCATGGTCATGGAGGCGGGGCTCGACACCGAGGCGCTCTCGAGCTTCGACCGCGTGAATATCGTCGAGACCATGGGCCGGGACGCGGGCTGGCTGGCCGCCTCGACTGCCCTTGCGCGACGGGGGGAGGAGGATGCGCCGCATCTCATCCTCCTGCCCGAGCTTCCCTTCGACGAGGAGGCGTTCTGCTCCGCGGTGGAGGGGAAGCTCGGCTCCCTGGGCCGCTGCGTGATCGCCGTCTCCGAAGGCCTGCGTCTGAAGAACGGAGACTATCTCAGCGCCCAGGGCGGCGCCTTTGGCGCCGACCAGTTCGGTCACGCCCAGCTCGGAGGCGCGGCCTTCAGGCTCAAGACGCTCGTGGAGGCCCGTTTGAAGGCCAAGACCCGCTTTTGCATCTCCTCGACCGCTCAACGCGTGGCCGGTCACTGGGCCTCGGGCAGGGACCTCGAGGAATCGGCCAGGCTGGGCAGGGCGGCAGTCCGGCTGGCCCGTTCCGGTGTCGGAGGGCTGATGCTCACGCTCGAGCGAAGCTCCGGACCCGCCTACCGCTGCAGCGTCGGCAGCATTGCCCTCGATGAGGTCGCCGGGAAGACACGGGCCTTCCCGGCGGCCTGGATCGACGACGATGGCCTGGGTGTGCGGAGCGGGTTTCTCGACTATCTCAGGCCGCTCGTGACGGCACGGCCGGGGATGCGGCTGCGCGACGGCCTGCCGCTCTATCCACGCCTTGAACGGCGATACGTGTGAAAGGGGACCCAGATGAGTTTCGTGGAGGATCTGTTCGGGCTGCGGGACAAGGTTGCGGTAATCACGGGGGCGGGCGGGGCCATCGCCGGCGTGATCGGCGAGGCCTACGCCAGGGCCGGGGCCCGGGTGGCCCTGTGGGTGCACCGTGAGGAAGGCATGGACGAGCTCCGGGACAGGATCGCGGCGCTGGCGCCTTCCCGCGACCATGTCCGCTGCTTTGTCTGCGACACACAGGACAAGGGCCGTGTGGAGGACTGCTATGACCGCACGGCTGCCGAGCTCGGCCAGCCCGACATTCTCGTCAACGCGGTTGGAGGCAACCGGGGCAAGACCTCGTTCGTGGACGCGGACCTCGGGCTGTTCGAAGACATTCTCCGGCTCAATCTCCTCGCGGGCCTCGTCGTGCCTACACAGGTATTCGCGGCCCGATGGACCGCCGCCGGCCTGCGGGGCCGTTCGATACTCAACATGGCTTCGATGGGCTCCTACGTCCCGCTGTCGGGAGTCTGGGCCTACAACGCCGCCAAGTCGGCGACGCTCAACCTGACCGCAGCCTGCGCGAAGGAGTTCGGCTCCGTCGGCATCCGCGTCAACGCCATAGCCCCCGGCTTTTTCCTGGGCAAGCAGAACTTCTCCCTCCTCGTCGCGAACAGGGAGACGGGGGAACTCACGGCCCGGGGCAGGGATGTCGTCTCGCGCACCCCCTTCGGCCGCTTCGGCGAGCTGGAGGAGCTGTGCGGCGCCGCCCTTTTCCTCGCGAGCGAAAAGGCCGCGGGCTTCGTCACCGGTATAACCCTGCCGGTGGACGGCGGCTTCCTCACCGACAACATATAGGGGCCGTCATGAAGCAGTTCCTCGACCCGGACTTCCTCCTCTCGACCCCGGTGGCGCAACGTCTCTACCATGAGCACGCGGAAAAGGCGCCAATCTACGATTTCCACAACCATCTCGATCCCCGTGCCATCGCGGAGAACCGATCCTTCTCCGACCTCACCGAAGCCTGGCTGGCCGGTGACCACTACAAATGGCGCGCGATGCGCTGCTCGGGGGTGGACGAGCGGCTGATCACCGGCGACGCCTCTCCGCGCGAGAAGTTCGACGCCTGGGCGCGGACCCTCCCGATGGCGGTCGGCAATCCCCTCTACCACTGGTCCCATCTCGAGCTCCTCCGCTACTTCGGCATCGAGGGGCTGACGCTGTCGCCCTCGAGCGCGGACCGGGTGTGGGATGAGGCGAACCGCCTCCTTGGGACCGAGGCATATCGTGTCAGGTCCCTGCTCTCCGCCCGGGGACTGCGCTGCCTCTGCACGACCGACGACCCTGCCGACACGCTCGAGTGGCACAGGGCCATGCTGGGCGATCCGACCCTGCCCTTCGCGGTGCGGCCGACCTTCCGCCCCGACAAGCTCTACTCCCTCTCCGATCCTGCAGCCTTCCGCGGCTACATCGAACGGCTCGGCGGCGCGGCGGGGATGCCGGTCGATTCGTGGGAGAGCCTGCTCGCGGCCCTCGACGAGCGTATCCGGCTCTTCGACTCGCTCGGCTGCCGGGGATCGGACCATGCCCTCGTCGACGGCGCGTTCATCGAGTGCGGGCCAGAGAGGGCTGACGGTATTCTCCGTCGCTGGCTCGGGGGGGAGACACCCGCGGCGGAGGAGCTGGTGGCTTTCAGGAGCGCCCTGCTCGTGGAGCTCGGCAAACGCTACGCGGACAGAGCCTGGGTGATGCAGCTCCATATCGGGGCGATCCGGAACCTCAATACAAGGGCCTTCGCGCGGCTCGGTCCCGACACGGGCTACGATGCCATCGGGGCCAGCCTCGATCCCCTCGGGCTCTCCCGGCTTCTCGATCTCCTCGACCGGCACGAGAGTCTTCCGAAGACTATCCTTTACTGCCTCAATCCCGCGGACACCGAGGTCCTTGCAGCCCTTTCCGGCGCCTTCTCCGCCGGGAGTCCCGGACGGGTCCAGCTCGGGGCCGCCTGGTGGTTCCTGGACCGAAAGTTCGGCATGGAGCGCCAGCTCGAGACCTTCGCCTCCTATGGGGTGCTCGGCACCTGTGTCGGGATGCTCACAGATTCCCGCAGCTTCCTGTCCTTCCCCCGGCACGAATACTTCCGGAGAATTCTCTGCAACCTGCTCGGAGTCTGGGTGGACAACGGCGAGCTCCCGAACGACGAGAACCTGCTCTCGGGCGTCGTGCGCGGACTCTGCTCGGCCAACGCGAAGGAGTACTTCGGGCTATAATCGGAATCGAGGACTGCGCACCGACCCGGCGAGGCGGTGATCTGCCGCCGGAGGCCCGACGGACTCTCGTAGTCCGGGGCTGCGGCGCGGCGGGAGGGCAGGGGTGAGGACTGCCGAGACCAATCGCGAGCTCGTGGAGATCATCAAGTACCGCGCCGACATCTACCTCGGCGGGGGCTCCCGCGACTCCCGCGTCCTCGAGGCCATGCGCGAGGTGGATCGCGCGGCATTCGTGCCTGCCGGATCCCAGTGGGCGGCCTATTTCGACGAGCCCGTGGACATCGGATTCGGCCAGACCTGCTCGCAGCCGTCGATGGTCGCCTTCATGCTCGACAAGCTCAGCCTCCGCCCCGGTCTCAGCATGCTGGAGATCGGCTCGGGCTCGGGCTACGCTGCCGCCATCGCCGCGCTCCTCTGCCGGCCCGGAGGCAGGGTGCTCGCCGTGGAGATCAGGCCGGAATTGTCCTCGCGGTCCCGCGCAAGTTGCGCGACCGCCGGTCCCCGCTTTGGCCCGCCGCTCACCGACTCCATCGAGTTCCTCGCCGCGGACGGTTCGGCCGGAGTCGTGGAGCGCGCCCCCTTCGACCGGATACTCGTCTCCGCCGGGGCCCGGCGGCCGTCGTTCAGGGAGGAGATTCTCGTCGCACAACTTGCCCCCGACGGCGTGCTCGTCTATCCGGAGGAGCGCGGCAGCCTCTATCGCGTGGAACGACGTCACGGCGGACTCGTCCGGGACCGGTGGCACGGCGTCGCCTTCGTCCCTCTCAGGGGTCGAAACGCCTGAAGTCGGCTGCCCGATGCTTGGACTGGATTCCTGATCTTTCAAGTATGATATTAGAGCTATGACTCGGCGCCCAACGTGCCCTTCTCCTCGTGAACCTGCGCCGATCAAAGCCAGATTGACAGAAAGGAGGAAGGATGTCACAGCTCGATTCCAAAAGGATCATTCGCGTCGCTGCCTTCCTGGCGGCTCTCGTGCTGCCGGCGATGGGCCTGAGCGCCGGAGAGGCCGAGCTCGTGCTGCCGAACCTGAACATGGCGAGTTTCGGCGGAGTCTCGGCCGTGCCCATGCTCGAGATCGGCATGCTCATCTGCGTCCTCGGCGGACTCTTCGGCCTCGTGA
>DATJQN010000235.1:0-63945 GCA_035505775.1 Rectinemataceae bacterium
TAGGTGAAGGTCAACCCGAGTCCGGGCAGGGCATGGACAATCGGTCGCATAGAATACGCTTTTCCGCATACTTAGCAGAATTGACCAGTTCTGCTACAATCGTCCTCATGCCAACTGTGGAACTCCTCGCCCCCGCCGGAAACCCTGAGGCTCTCGATGCAGCCCTGGGTGAAGGCGCCGACGCCGTATATCTCGGGCTTCGCAGCTTCAATGCCCGCCTCCGCTCCTCCAACTTCGCGTTCAACCAGTTCGAGGCGACCGTCGAGCTCTGCCACCGCAACGCCAAGAAGGTCTACGTAACGGTCAACACGGTCTTCGAGCAGCGGGAAGCCGACCGCATGTGGCAGCTGCTCCAGTACCTGGAACGGGTCGGCCCCGACGGGATCATCGTCCAGGACTTCGGCGTGGTGAAAATGGTGCGCGACCATTTCCCCAAGCTCGCACTCCACGCCTCCACACAGATGAACATCGGCGCCGCACGGGGAGTGAACGCACTTTCACGGCTCGGATTCAAGCGCGCGGTTCTCGCGCGGGAGCTGTCGCTCGACGAGGTCCGCTCGATCCGGGCGTCCACGAATCTCGAGCTCGAAGTCTTCGTGCACGGCGCGCTCTGTATCAGCGCCTCGGGACTCTGTCTCTTCTCCTCCTACCTCGGCGGCAAGAGCGCCAACCGGGGTCTCTGCGCGCAGGCCTGCCGGCGCCTCTATTCCACGGAGGCCGAATCCGGATACTTCTTCTCACCCGACGATCTGCAGCTGATCGACTACGTCCCGGATCTCATGGAGGCGGGCGTGGAAAGCTTCAAGATCGAGGGGAGGATGAAGAGCGCGGAGTACGTGGGCACGGTCGTCTCGGCCTACCGGCACATGATCGACAACTGGAAGCTGGACCGAGAGCGGGCGCTCGCCAAGGCCCAGGCCATTCTCCAGTCCGATTTCGCGCGGCGCAAGACCACCTTCTTCTTCACCGGGCGGGTGGATCCCGGTTTCCTCCACCCCGAGCAGGGCGGCGGCACGGGCATCAGCCTCGGCGCGATACGCGACATCCGCGCGCTTGCGGACGGCCGCTACGCGCTCCTGGACAGCCACGACGGTCTCGCCGAAGGCGACTCCGTGCGCATCCACCGCTCCGACGATTCGGGCCGCTTCACCGGCAAGGTTCGTGCGGTGAAGGCGGTACCCGCCGGCATGCTCGTCCGGATCGATGCGGACTTCAGGCAGAGCGACCAGGTGTACCTCATCCAGACCGCCAGCATGGGACGCCGCTACGCATCGCAGTTGCCCAAGGATCTCGGCCGCTACCATGCCTTCCCGAGCCGTCAGCTCGCGCCCGAACCGGCGATGCCCGGTCACAGCAAGGCTGAACTCGGAGCCCTGCCGGACGGACTGTACGCGCTGGTCAGCAAAGTGCCCGACATCTTCCTCCTGAGTGCCGCCCGGCCGCAGAAGGCGATGATCCTCTTCGACCGCAGGAACGCCGAACAGCTCCGCAGGCATGAGAAGGAGCTTCCCTTCAAGCGGGACAACCTCGTGTTCTGGCTCGATCCCTACTTCCCGGAGGCCGATGCCCCGTGGCTCGCCTCCGAACTCCAGTATTGGACAGAACGCGGCCAGCGCATCTTTGTCGCCAACAACCTGGGACACTTCGGTCTGCTGCGCGCGCTTCCCGCTGTGGCCCGCCCCGGACGGGGCGGCAGAGACGGCGGTCCGGTGGGCGGCCCGGGGGCCGGCGCGGAAGAGCGCATCGTGATCTCCGGACCGTGGCTCTACGCATTCAACCGCTGGTCGACCTCCTTTCTGCTCGGTGAAGGGCCTCGCTACCTCGTCCCGCCGCTCGAGATCTCCAAGCAGAACTTCTTCAAGCTGACCGAGGGGCTGTCTCCCCAGACCTGGATGCCGGTGGTGTTCGGATTCCCCGCCCTGTTCAGGATTCGGGCGGATCTGGGCAGCCGATACGACTTCCGTCAGTTCAGCGACCGCGACGGCGAGGATTACGAGCTCGTGAGCGGCGGCGACTATTCGGTGGTCATCCCCTCGACCCCCTTCTCGCTCGTCGATCGAATCCCCTTCCTCATGAAGGAAGGCATCGGCAAGTTCATACTCGATTTCTCCCATGTCGATCTCGCCAAGCCCTTCTACAAGCAGGTCATGCGGGCCGCAGAAGAAGGTACTGTCCTGCCGGAGACGACCAGATTCAACTGGAAGAACGGATTCTGGCAGCCTGACGAGGGCGGATCCGACTGAGATTCTCCCTTGACGCCGATGGGGGCCGATGCTACTGTTTTTTCAGTTTGAGAGGCGAAATCCGGTTTTGAAATATAAAACCGTCCTCGGTCGGAGTTGACCATGAGCGAGTCTGCGGGCAAGGCCCTTGATCTGTTGTTCTATCTGGCGCGCACCGGAGGCGAGATCAGCCTGGCGCGACTGTCGCGCGACACCGGCATGAACAAGGCCACGGCCCTGCGCTACCTTTCCGTCCTCGAATCGAGAGGTGTTGCGGAGCGCCGCGGCAACGGCTGGTCGCTCGGTCTCGCACTGTTCGAGTTGGGTGCGCGCGTTCCCGTCCGATCCATCGTGGTGGAGCACGTGAGGCCCTTTCTCGAGCAGCTCGCCCGGGAGACCGGGGAGACGGCCAATCTCGCCTGCCTGGCCGGAGGCAGTGCGGTCTATCTCGATCGCGCCGAGGCCGATCGCAGCCTTCGCATGCGCTCCGTCCCCGGCGACCGCCTTCCCCTGTACTGTACGGGCGTGGGCAAGGCCATACTCTCCCTGCTTTCGGCCGAGCGCGCGCGGGCCATCCTCGGTCAAGGGCCCCTCCCCAAGATAAACGAAAAGACCCTCACGGATCCCGAGGACGTCCTCAAGGAAGCCGCCAAGGCCCGCGAGGTAGGCTATGGCCTCGATCGGGAAGAATATGAGACCGGCCTCACCTGCATGGCCAAACCCCTCCGGCTCCCCGGCTCGGACTTTGCGGGAGCGATTTCCGTCTCCGGCCCGACGGCGCGCATGCGCGATCCGGCCACCCGGGAGCGCTTCCTCGAGTCTCTCACCCGCGCCGCGGGCGAGGCTCAGCGGGCTCTCGACGGTGCGGCGGATGGCGCCGCCGCACCAGTGCAGGCGGCCCCCTGATACCGAAGGACTCCGCTCGCCGTCCCCCGGTGCCGCCGGAGCCAACGCCAAAGGCAACGCCAAAGGCAGCGCCAAAGGCAACGCCAAAGGCAGCGCCGGGGCCACAGGTCGCCTTGCCTGATAGGGCTGGGGGCATTAGCGTTAAGAATGGGATGGAAACACTCAGCGCACCGACCATTCTCGTCGTCGACGACAACTCGAGCAATCTCCAGGTCATCGGGGCTGTGCTCGAGCAGGCCGGCTACGCCGTGGCCTTCGCCTTCGACGGCCCGGAGGCGATCGACTACGCCCGCACGAGCGCACCGGACCTCATCCTCCTGGACGTCATGATGCCCGGGATGGACGGCTACGAGGTGATGGCCCTCCTGAAGCAGGAGCCCGGAACGCGCAACATTCCGGTGATATTCCTGACGGCCTTGGTGGGCTCCGAGGAAACGGTGAGAGGTTTCGAGGCGGGGGCGGCGGATTATGTCGCCAAGCCCTTCGACTACCGGGAGCTGCTCGCGCGGGTCTCCGCCCAGGTCGAGCTCGGCCTGTCCCGGCGCCGCGTGGAGGAATACGCGAGACAGGTCGCGGCGATGAACGACAAGCTCGTCGAGGCCATGGGCAAGCTCGAGGAGCTGGCCACGACCGATCCGCTGACGAAGCTCCCCAATAGACGCTACACGCTCGATCGCATCGGCTACGAAGCCGACCGGGCCAAGCGTTCCGGCAAACCCTTCTGCCTCGGCATCCTCGACATCGATTTCTTCAAGAAGGTGAACGACCGGTTCGGCCATGCTGCCGGTGACCTCGTCCTCTCGAGCTTCGGGCTTCTCGTGCGCGCCTCGCTGCGGGCCCAGGATCTGGCAGGGCGCTGGGGAGGCGAGGAGTTCGCCATCGTTCTGCCCGAAACCGAGCTGGCCGGTGCGGGCGTCCTTGCCGAGCGTTTCCTCGGCGATCTGCGCTCCCGCCCCATGGATATCTCGGTGGCCGACAAGCCGGCCAGCGTGGGAGTGACGGCCACCATCGGCCTGGCGCAGTTCACCCCCCCGGACGATGACATAGATTCCCTTATGCGGCGGGCCGACGGAGCCATGTACGAGGGCAAGCGCTCGGGGCGGAACCGGGTCGTGCTCTCCAACTCCGGACTCGACGGCGCCAAAGCCGACGAGACCCGGCGAGGCGGCTGAGACAGGGCGGCGGGATGGACGACGTCGAGCGGTCAGCATCACCTGATAGTCCCGCGCCGGAGGCAGAGAGCGCCGCCCGGAGCCTCGACGCGGCGGGGCCTTCGGAGCTCGCTGCGCTCGAAGAGAGCGAACTCCGGTATCGAAGCCTCATCGAACAGCTGCCGCAGCGCATCTATCTCAAGTCAAGGCGAGGGATCTACCTCTCCTGCAACTCCTCATTCGCCGCCGGATTCGGCCTGACCCCGGCGGGCATTCTCGGCAAGACGGAGGAGGACCTCTATCCGGCGGAGGTTGCCAGGGCCCATCGGGACGAGGACCTGTCCGTACTGCAGTCGGGCGTCACGCGTGTCTGTGAGGAACAGGCCGACACTGCCGGGCAACGGCGGTGGATCCGCATCACGAAGATGCCCGTGCGGGACGGTAGCGGCGAATTGGTCGCCATCCTCGGCACGATACTGGACATCACCGAGGAAAGGCTGGCGGCCGAGCGCGCGCGCACGGATGAGCTGCGCTACCGGGCCCTGGTGGAGATGGGTCAGATGGGCGACCGGGACATGCGCGGGATTCTGAACTTCGCCCTCGACCGGATGCTGGAGATCACCGGGAGCACGATCGGGTACATCTATTTCTACGACGAGGAAACCAAGCTTTTCCGGAACCTCGCCTGGTCCCGGAGCGTCATGGACGAGTGCAGGCTCCTCGAGCCGCAGCACGAGTATCACCTCGATGACACCGGACTCTGGGGTGAGGCCGTCCGGCAGCGGAAGCCGATTCTCACGAATGACTACGCCGCCCCCAACGAATACAAGCGTGGATACCCGGCAGGGCATGTGCCCCTCGAACGGCACCTCACCATCCCGGTCTTCGAAGAGCAGCGCATCGTGGCGGTGGCGGGGGTGGGTAACAAGCCGGAGGATTATCGCGAGGAGGACATCCGGACCCTGGTGCTGTTCATGGATGGAGTCTGGAAGATCGCCAAGGGCCACGAGATGACGGAGCGGATCCGCCGTTTCAACGACGAGCTGGAGGCCCGCGTACGGGAGCGCACGGAAGAGCTGCAGGCCGCCAAGGAGGCCGCCGAGGCGGCCCTCAAGTCGCGCAGCGAGTTCCTCGCCAACGTGAGTCACGAGATACGGACTCCGCTCAACGCGATCATAGGCTTCTCCGAGCTGCTGGACAGTCCGGACGTCGACCCGAAGCGACGGGAATACCTGCGGGCGCTGCGGACGGCGGGCAGGAGCCTCTTGACGCTGATCAACGATATCCTCGATCTCTCCAAGCTCGAGGCGGGGCGGATGGGCATCGATCTGCGTCCCACCGATCTGGCTTCGCTCGTCCGCGACATCGACCGTATATTCGCCCCCGCTGCTCGCGCCAAGGGACTTGAATACCACTCCGAGCTCAGTGGGGACATACCTACATTCCTCATGCTCGATGGAACGCGTCTCCGGCAATCCCTGCTGAATCTCGTGGGGAACGCAGTCAAGTTCACCCAACGCGGCAACGTGCGACTGTCGGTGAGCGCCCGGGGCTGCGTGGAGACCCCTACGGCCGGAGAGCTCTGCACCCTTCTCTTCGAGATCGCCGACACGGGCATAGGTATCCCGGAGCGGGACCTATCCCGACTTTTCGACCCATTCACCCAGCAGTCATCGTCGATAGCGAGATCGTTCGGCGGCACGGGGCTGGGGCTCTCGATAACGCGGCGCCTCGCCGAGGCGATGGGCGGTACGCTCTCCGTCCAATCGCGGGAGGGGGAGGGGAGCCGTTTCTGGCTCAGGCTCGCGGATGTCAGACCGGCCCAGGGCCCCGAGCTGCTCGCCGCCCAGCAGGAAGAGCCGGAACACGCAAATGCGGCTCCGAACCTGCGGGCCATCGCGGAGACGGCCGCGGCGGCGATGCGATCCGGGGGAGCTGCGGCAGGCTCGCGCTTCGATGGTCTTGTTGAGCGGGCGGCGGCCCTTGGCCGGGGGGCTGTGGCCATGACGGCCGTGGCCGACTGGATATCCGATTTCTCTGCTGCGGCAGAGGCGCTCGCCCTTGACGAACTCCTCGTCTTCGCAGAGGCGGCACGCGCGGCGCTGGCGCGCTTTGACGTGGCCGCCCTGCGGGCCGGTCTTGGAGAGATCGGAGCCGTTGCCCCCGGCTCTCAAACGGAGCCGCATGGCGATCCGGGCTAGAAAACCGGCTCAGCCTCCCGGTGGGCTTCCACGCCCGGCTCCGCCTCCTCGGCCTCCGGCTTGGAGGCCGGCTTCTGCGGCTTGAACTCGACGTGCTCGGCCACGATCTTCACTTTCGAACGTGCCTTTCCTTCCGGATCGGTCCACCGATCCTGCTTGAGTCGCCCCACGACCCTGACGCCCCGGCCTTTCTTGAGATTTTCCGAACAGGCCTGCCCCAGACGCGCCCAGGCTTCCACGTCGAAATAGGAGACCTCCTTCTCCAGTTCGTCGTTCTGCTTGTAGAAGCGATCGGACGCCACGGTGAAGTCGCAGACCTTGCTGCCGGTCGCGAGGGTCTTGCTCTCGGGGTCCCTGACGAGATTGCCTTCGAGCAGAATGCTGTTGAGTGAGTTCACTTCATCCTCCTCGTGCGGTCACTGCCGCGCAGTGCTAGTACGTGCGGACGGCTCCGGGGCGATTGAGCGGTGCGTGTCGATGCAGGGGGCGAACAAAAAAAGAAGCGGGCGCAGGCCCGCTTCGGGTGGCGCCGGACGGCGCTGCGGTCAGCGGACGACAGTCCCGCTAATCTCCACGACGCTCGGCGCGTAGATCCCGGCCGTTATCGCCGCGAGAAGGATGTTGACGAAGGATGCACGGTGGACGATGGTGATCGCGACGGCAGCCGTGCCGCCCTTGGCCTTGATCTCCCGGTCGATGGCTGCCGCAATCGCCGGATCGGTGGCGTCCGCGGTCACGTTGAGGATCTTGGCTCCGCCGGGCGAGCCGAGGAACTCATTGACCCACACTCGGGTGCTGAAGTTGCCGAGCACGGTGAACTTTGCGTCCTGGGCAGTGACGGCCAGGCCCGTCGCCTTGAAGGTCATGCAGGAGGCCAGGAGCAAGGCCGCCGCGCCGACGATCAGTGCAATTCTGAGCGATTTCATCATACCTCCATACCAGCGTGATTGTGCGAAGCCTAATGGAGGGCTCATGAAGCGTCAAGAGTTCGACATACCCGGGCTGCGGATCGCCGCCATCCGCGGGTTGATCGCGAGGAAGTGTCGAAGCTATTCTGAGATATGATCCGGAACTCGCATCGGCCGGGCCCTTCCCTGCGGCGGTGCCGGCTGCCTCTGCTCGCCGCGGCGGCACTGGCCTTTTCGCTCGGGATGGTCGAGGGCTCCGGTCAGGCAGTCCCGGCCTCCCGCCTGGCTACACCGGGCGCCGGAGCTCCCCTTGCTGCGGCCGGGCCGCTGACGGCGGCCCCGTCCGTCGGAACGCCTTCGGATTCCGGGGTGGTCGGCATCGACGAACACCTGGGGGCGAGGGTCCCCCTCGACCTCCCCTTCAGGGACGAACAGGGGAATCGCATAACGCTCGGAACCCTGGCCGGAGTCCCCTTGATTCTCGCCCTGGTCTACTACAATTGTCCGAACGTCTGCGACCTCCTGCTGACGGGAATGGCGGGCATGATACGCGGCCTGGATGCGGTGCCGGGCAGGGACTACCGCGTGGTGACGGTGAGCATCGATGAGCACGAGACCCCGGCGGACGCCGTGCATGCCAAGCGGCTCACGCTCGAAACCATCGAGCAGCCCTTCCCCGATGCGGACTGGCGCTTCCTGACCGGGGAGCGCGGCTCCATCGATCGGCTCGCGGATGCCGTGGGTTACCGCTTTGCGCGGCGGGACGGCGGCTTCGACCACCCCGTCTGCATCATATTCGTCTCCCCCGACGGCACGGTGACGCACTACATCTACGGCGCGGATTTCCTGCCGGCGGACGTCAAGCTCTCGTTGCTCGGAGCGCAGACGGGTACGGTGGCTCCGACCATAGCCAAGCTGCTCAGGTTCTGCTTCAGGACCGACCCGGCAAGCCATCGCATGGTCTTCGACATGCTGCGGGTGGCGGCGACGGTGACCCTGGCCCTGACGCTCGTCCTCGTCGTCTTCCTGGCGAGGGCGGGCCGGAAACGCCGCAGGCGGATCACCGAGGCGGCGGCAGCCCGGCGCCAGGCGGACCCGAGGTCGGACTAGACCTCCCTCGGCGCTCTCCGCCCGCGCGCCTCCGGGCCAAAGCGATCTTCGGCGCCGGCGGCCACGATCCTGCCCTCCGAAAGCTCGAGCACCTCGTCGCAGAGCCGCGAGATTTCCTCCCGCGAGTGACTGACCAGAATGGCGGTGACCCTGGTCTCGGCCTGGATGCGGTAGAGTTCGTCGCCCAGGGAACGGCGCAGGTCCTCGTCGAGGGCAGAGAAGGGCTCGTCGAGGAGGAGGAGGCGGGGCTTCCTGCCCAGGGCCCGTGCGACCGCCGTGCGCTGTTTCTGTCCGCCCGAAAGCTCGCGGGGGAAGTGCTTCGCGAGCGTGTCCATGCGGGTGAGCTCGAGCAGCTCCATGGTCCGCGCCCGGTCCCCCGTGGCGTAGAACACGTTCCCGTACACCGTCATATGCGGGAAGAGCGCATATTCCTGGAAGACAAAGCCCACGGAGCGCCGCTGCGGCGGGAGAAAGAGTCCCGTGGCGCCGCTGTACCAGGTCTCCGCTCCCACGGTCGTGCAGCCCGAATCCGGCCGGCAGAGTCCCGCGAGACAGCGCAGCAGGGTCGTCTTGCCGCTGCCCGAGGCTCCGCGAATCCCGAGGAAGGCGCCTTCCTGGAGACAGTAGGCGGCGTCGAGGTGGAACAGGTGATCGCCGGCCCGCAGCTGCTTCTTGAGATCGAAGTGGACCATGTTCATCGTCGCGCTTCCCGCCGCTGGATCCGGTTGAGGAGGAGCACTCCGATGTAGCTCACCAGCACGAGAATGCCGGAGTAGACGTGCGCGCCGCTGAAGTCGAGACTCTCGACCTTCTCGTAGACGGCGATCGACACCACCTTCGTGACCCCCGGGATGCTCCCACCGATCATGAGCACCACGCCGAATGCCCCGATCGTGTGCGCGAAGGTGTTCACGACGCCGGCGACGATGCTGGAACGCATGTTCGGAATCACGATGCGGAGTATCGTCTCGAGCCTGCTCTTGCCGAGGGTGTACGAGGCGTCGAGCAGATGGCCCGGCACGGAGAGGACGCCGGTGCGAAGGGCCGACAGCATGAAGGGAAGCGAGGACACGCAGCCGGCAATGACGATACCCGCGAAGGTGAAGGCGAGGCGAACATGTAAGAGCGAGTAGAAAAGGGAGCCGAGCGGGCCCCGGGGCGAGAGGAGAATGAGCAGGTAGAAGCCGAGCACCGTCGGTGAAAGCACGAGGGGCAGGGAGGTCAGCGACTCGACCCAGGGGACCCAGCGGCCGCGTGATCGCGCAAAGACCCAGGCCAGCGGGAAACAGAGGAGGAGGAGGAGGACAGTCACCCAGAGGCCCAGGCGAAGGGACACCAAGAAGGGGAGGAGATCGAGGTTCACGGCGCGCTGTAACCGTTGGCCGTAAAGATCGCCCGCGCCTCCGGGGATGACAGGAATGCGGCGAAATCTGCGACGGCCGCCTGCTGGGCAGCGCCCTTGAGCACGACGAAGCCCTGCAAAATGGGGGAGTACAGCGTCGGGTCGACGGGAATCCAGAACTGCCCTTCCTTGTCGAAGGCTTTGACATCCTTCGAGTAGAGCGCCGATTTGTTGACGAAGCCCGCGTCGGTACTGGTGAGGGTGAACTGGAGCGCCTGGGTGACGGTCTGGGCGGTGACGAGCTTGGCCTTCACGCGGTCGAAGAGACCGGACTTGAGCAGAGCTTCCTGGGCCGCCCTGCCGTAGGGGGCGGTGTCGGGATTGCAGGTGGCGACCTGGGAGACCGAGGGATCGAGCAGGATCGAAAGGCCTTTGCTCAGGTCGAGTTTCCTGGTCGAAAGGAGTATGAGACTGCCGGTCGCGTAGACGCGCACGGGGCCGTCAGTCTGCCCCGCATCTACGAGCTTCTGCGGGAAGGATGTGTCGGCGGAGAGGAAGACCTGGAAGGGCGCTCCGTTCATGATCTGGGTCACGAGGGCCCCCGAGGCCCCGAAGGTGAACTCCGCGCGATCGGCCGGATACTTCTGCGCAAAGGCGGCGCTCAGCTGGCCGGCTACGCTGCTGACGTTGGCCGCCGCCGCGACGCTGACCTTCTGTTGGGCGGCCAGGGAGATGGACAGCATGATCCCGAGCGAGAGAAACAGTGCTTTCCGCATGGAAGAGTCCTCCAGGTACCGTGGTTATTTGAAACTGCGCCGGCGGGAGCCGGAGCGTGAGGAGACAGAGGAGTCCGCGCACGCGGCACAGAGACCGTAGACGAGGAGCTGCTTTCCGCGCACCAGGGATCCCTCGGGGACGCGCACGCGCGGCATCTCCTGATCCAGCAGGCAGGACATGATGCCGCAGTTTGTGCACAGAAAATGGGGATGGCCGCCGGGACAGCCGCCCGGGGCGGAGGAAGACAGGGAAGAGCCCGCCGTCGCGCTCCGGACCGTAGCACCGCCGGACTTCGACGATCCTGGGCCCTGCGCCGACGCGGCAGGCGGGGCGACGACACTCAGCACGTAGCGAAAGGTTCCGTCGATGCCCTGTATTCCGTGCACGAGACCGCTTTTCTTGAGCAGCTTCAGCGAACGGAAAATGCTCACGCGATCGAGATCGCCCAGGCTTTCGGCCAGTTCCCGGTGCGAAAGCGCCCGTCCCTCCGCAGAGAGGGCGGCGAAGACGCGTTGTCTGACGGCGGTGGGGCGAAGGCCGGCATCGAGCAGCAGCCGTGCAGTGGGTGACGCGTCGGGCATCAGCCCTTATACCACGAGCCGGATCAAAATGCAACTGAATTGCAAATCGCCGCCCCCCCGCCCGGGAGGACTTGGTGAATTGGTCACAGACCGGCTGCGTGGGCTTCGGTACCTTCGCTTCCACACCACAGAACGAAAGGATTCACATGGCAATCAACGTCAACCCCTCCCGCTGTCCGCAAAACCACCCCTGTCCCGCGGTCCGAGTCTGTCCCGTCGGCGCACTATCGCAGCGCGGCTACGCAGCCCCCGTCGTGGACCCGCGGAAGTGCACGAACTGCGGACGCTGTACCTACGCCTGCGCCCTCGGCGCACTGCGCGGCTAGGAGGTTCCGGTGAAGGACGACTATGACCTGGTCATCGTGGGAGGCGGCGCTGCGGGACTGTCCGCGGCCCAGTACGGAGCGCGGGCCAATCTCAGAACGCTGCTGCTCGAGGAGACTGCGCCGGGCGGCCAGGCCCTCCTCATCGATCATCTCGAGAACTACCCGGGATGCGTCGAGCAGCGATCGGGTTACGACTTCGCAAACGCCATGCGCGAGCAGGCCGAGCGCTTCGGCGCGGAGATGCGGACCGGCCAGGTCGGGGCCGTGGTCCGCCGCGGGGGAGGCTTCGAGATCGACGAGGAGGGTGGCAGGCTGCGCTCCGCCGCGGTCATAGCCGCCACCGGCGCCGAACATCGAAAACTCGGCGTCCCGGGCGAGGCGGAGTTCTCCGGCCGCGGCGTATCCTATTGCGCCACCTGCGACGGCCCCTTCTTCAAGGGCAAGCGGATCCTCGTGGTCGGCGGCGGCGACGCGGCCTGCGACGAAGCGGGCTTCCTCGCCAAGCTGAGCGACCGTGTCGTGATGGTGCATCGCGGCCCCGCGTTCCGCGCGCAGAAGGCCGTGGCTGCCCGCGCGCTGGGCAACCCGAACATCCAGGTGCGCTTCAACCAGCTGGTGCGCGGCATCCGGGGGGACTCGAAGGTCAGGAGCGTCGAACTCGAGCATCTGGCCGACGGATCGCGTTATGCGGAAGAGTTTGATGCAGTGTTCGTGTTCGTCGGCTCGAACCCGCGGTCGGCGCTGTTTGCGGAGGCTGAACGCGACGAATCGGGATACCTCGTGGCGGACCAGCGGATGGCCACCTCGGTGCCGGGACTCTTCGTGGCCGGGGATCTACGCGCCTCTCCCTTCCGTCAGGTCGTCGTGGCCGCCGCAGACGGCGCGATAGCCGCCCACTCGGCCGCGCAGTACCTCGACGGCCTGCTGGCGGCGGGCTAGGGCGCCGACCCCACGGGGCCTCGGGCAGGAAGGAAACTAGGCCCGGGCCTGCAGCAGGTAGACCGACTCGTTGAGGTCGGCGACCCAGTCCACGGTGAGGCCGACTTCCTCGACGAGGTCCCGGCTGAGCTCCGGCTTCAGCCGCGCCCCCGCGTGTGGCCCGTGTCCGACATGGGAAGGCTGCCATTCGACAAGGCCGAGCCGTCCTCCCTTTTTGAGGCAGCGGCGGACCTCCCCGAGGAGGCGCTGCTTGTCCTCCACCTCGTGCAGGACCGTGCACAGCAGGGCGAGGTCCACGGTCGCGGACTCGACGCCGAACTCGTATTCCCGGCTGAGGCCTGCCGCCAGATTGCCAAGCCCTGCGGCTTCCACGCGCCGGCCCAGTTCCGCCGCCATCTCGGGGGAGCTGTCTATGGCCAGGACCCGGCCTTCGGGGCCGACCAGCTTCGCCGCCGGGATGGAGAAGAAGCCCACGCCTGCGCCGATGTCGAGCACCGTCTCACCCGTCGCAAGCCCGAAACGGCCCAGGATCTCCTCCGGCGGCAGGAGGAGTCGCCGTTCGGGCGAATCGAGGCGTTCCCGGTGTCGCGGATCGAATTTCTGATGCATGGCGTCACTCCTCTCCCTGCTTCTCTTGACAGCGTGGCCCTCGGTCAATATTATGAGCATATGCTTAAAACAGCAAAGTGGTCGAGACCTACCTGAAGGAGTGCGTCGTGGCCCTGGTACCACAGAAGATAGCGAATCCGTCCATCAAGCGTGTAATCGGCGTGGCGAGCGGAAAGGGAGGGGTCGGCAAGTCCACCGTGGCAGTTCTCATCGCCGAGGCCCTGGCTGCACAGGGGCTCCGCGTGGGTGCCCTGGATGCGGATATCACCGGCCCTTCACTCCCCCGTCTGTTCGGCCTGGATTCGTTCAGGGCGGAGACCGACGAACGGAAGATTCATCCGGTGCTGAGCGAGGAAGGAATCAGGCTGCTCTCCATCAATCTGCTGGGCGAGCACGAAGACGACCCGGTCATCTGGCGGGGCCCGCTTCTCGCGAAGGCGATCGAGCAGTTCTGGACGGACACCGACTGGGGCGAGCTCGACTATCTCGTCGTCGACTTTCCCCCGGGGACTTCCGATGTGGTGCTCACCGCCTTCCAGATCATCCCCTTCGACGGCATCGTCGTGGTGGCCACGCCGCAGGACTACGTTTCGATGATCGTGCGGAAGTCGGTGCGCATGGCCGAGATGCTGCACTCCCCCGTGATCGGGCTCGTCGAAAACATGAGGACGATGATCTGTCCCTCCTGCGGCGAGGAGATCCCGCTCTTTGACGACGGCGGGAAAACGAGCGCAGAGCGGCTCGGCCTTCCCCTCCTTGCCAGCCTCGCCTGGCGTCCGGAGCTGGTTCGCGCCCGCTCCATACGGTGGCCCGATCTCCCTGCGGCGCTTCGCGGCGACGCGGAACGGATCGCCGCGGCACTCGAAACCTTCGTGGCAGCGGGCACGGACGCCGCCGCGAGACATTAAGGAGCTGAATATGATGAAGATAGCGGTCCCCGAGCGGGGCGGAATGGTGGACGAGCATTTCGGCCACTGCAAGGCCTTTCGCATCTACAGTGTGGCTGCCGACGGAAGCATCGTGGAGGAGCAGAGCATGCCCTCGCCGGAGGGCTGCGGCTGCAAGTCCGGCGTCGCCGTGGATCTCGCGCGCGCCGGAGTGACCCATCTCGTGGGCGGCAATATGGGCGAGGGCGCCCTCCGCGTTCTCAACGCGCGGGGGATCAACGTCGTCAGAGGCGCTTCCGGCCCGGCGCGCGAAGCCGCGGAGGCCTTCGCCCGCGGCAGCCTGCAGGATTCGGGCGACGGCTGCGCCGGCCACGGCGACGAGTGCTCGCACTAGGCCACCATGCCGCGACCGCCGCTTGAACGGAGACTCGGATCGGCGATCGTGGCGCGGCGCTTCGGCCCCGCGGGCGACGCCCCGGCCGGGGCGGGCTCCACGGAACCGCGCGCCGCCGACCGGGACACCGAGCAGCCGGATTCCGCCGACCGGGGCGCGGTCGAGCCGGCGGCCGGCGAGCTCGTGCTGAGTCTGGACGAGGTCGAAGCGCTCCGACTCGCGGACCTCGAGGGACTCTACCAGCAGGCGGCGGCCCTCCGCATGGGCGTCTCCCGACAGACCTTCGGCCGCATCATCGAAAGCGCGAGACGCAAAACCTCGGACGCCATCCTCAACGGCAAGTCGCTGCGGATCGAGGGCGGATCGGTCACCATAGACGGCGGCGGTGCCAAGCCGGCCCTGATCGCCGTACCGACCACCGCCACGGGCGGGGTCGAGGAGCACTTCGGTCACTGCGACCGTTTCACGCTGTTTGCCCTCGGAAGCGACGGTCGTCTGCTGTCGGAGCGCCTGTTCATGGTCGCCGCCGACGGGGGCTGCAGGCCCGGACTCATTGCCGCACTCGCGGCGGAGGGTGTGACGCACTTTCTGGTCGGCCGGATGGGGGAGGGCGCGATGCACGTGGCCGCCGCCCACGGCATAGTCATTCGCTACGGCGCAGGGGGGCCGGTCAGAGCGGCTCTCGACGCCTTTCTTCGGGGTGAGCTCTCCGAGGGGGGCGAATGCTGCGATGGCCGCGTTCAGGGGGGACGGAACCGGGGCTGCGGACGGGGCGGGGGCAGCTGTCCCGGCCGGGGAGTCTCCGCGTGACCGGCTATATTAGCGAGCCCAAGCCTCTTCCCCTGATCTGGCGGATTCTCCTCGGCCTTGTCGAGAGGCGCCTGGGCAAGAAGCTTGTCGCCAACCGGATTCTGGCCTGGTATCCCAGGGCCCTGCTCGGCTCCGGGCTCCTCGAGGCCCTCGTGGCCCACGACGAGCCAGAAGTGCCGCGGCGGCTGCTCAAGCTTATCCGCGTCTATACTTCGTTCCGCGTGTCCTGCCCCTTCTGCATCGATCTCAATTCCCGCGAATACCGCGACAGCGGTCTGAGCGACGAGGAAATCCTCGGCCTGCAGGAGCCAGACCGCATCGCCAGCCTGCCCAGCCTCAGCGCCGCGGAACGGGCCGCTCTTGCCTATGTCGAATGCATGTGCCGGAGCCCGGTGCGTTTCGAGGCGGAAACCGTCGAGGAGCTCAGGCGGCACTTCGACGAGCGGGGCGTCGTCGTCATCGCGAGCACCTGCGCGCAGGTCAATTTCTGGGCGCGGCTCATCCAGGCCTTCGGCGTGCCGCCGGCGGGATTCAATGCGGAGTGTTCGCTGCTCGATCTCGATCGCTACCGCTCACTGCTTCCGCGCGCCGGCGCTGCCGCCCAGGAAGGGCAGGTACTCCCGGTCGACCACCCATAGGTGCTGCTCGATCCAGTTCCGGAGATAGGCGTAGACTTCGTCGGGGCTCACGGTTTTCCCGCTGTCGAAGGCTTCGTAGAGTTCGCCGATATCGTGAATGAAGCGATCGTGCTCCTGGTGATGGCTGTCGCGCTTCGGGTAACCGCACTGTTCGAAGTAGCGTTCCTCCGTGCGGAAGTGTTCCCTCGCGTACTCGGTCAGATCGGTCAGTATCTGACCGATGACCACCTCGCCCTGCCCTTCCCGTATCGCCTGATCGAGGAAGTCCAGCCGCTCCAGGATCATCTGGTGCTGCCGGTCGATCTCCGGAACACCCGTCCGAATGGACTCCTCCCAGGCGAGAGCTGCCATGATGGACTCCTTTGTC
Organism: Rectinemataceae bacterium; assembly: GCA_035505775.1. Classification (GTDB taxonomy): domain Bacteria; phylum Spirochaetota; class Spirochaetia; order Treponematales; family Rectinemataceae; genus JAJXZP01. Next base: position 16,169 of record DATJQN010000235.1, read on the forward strand.
CCCGTGCCTGCCTCGAGGCTGAGGACTTCCGGCCGATGAGAGCCCGACCGCGGCGTCTCCGGGGCCCTGCCCGGCAGCGCTGCGGTCTCATATAAGCATAGCGTCTGTCGCCGCGCGCGCCAGTCCCTGGTCGGCGCGTCGGCCGGCGTCGACCCGTTGCTCCCATCGAGACCACGGCAATCCCTCCCCCGGTCCCGTTCCGGGGAGCTGTTCACCCCGCCGATTGCGGGCTAGGATCGCCCCATGCGCGATTCCGTAGCCGGGTATCCGGGCTCCGTCCGCCGAAGCGGCCAGGCCTCGGGCTATCTCGTGGCTCTCTGCGCGGCTGCGATACTCTCGACAACCGCCATCTTCATCCGCTACCTCACCGTGGGATACCACATCCCCGCCCTGGTCCTGGCGTTCTGGCGGGACCTCCTCCTCGTCATAACCCTCCTGCCCATCCTCATACTGTTCCGGCGTCCGCTGCTTCGCGTGCCGCGGAGGCTCGTACCCTATCTGATGCTCTATGGCCTCGTCCTTGCCGCCTTCAACGCCCTGTGGACACTCTCGGTGGCCCTGAACGGGGCGGCTGCGGCCACCGTGCTGGTCTATTGCTCGGGTGCCTTCACCGTCATCCTCGGGAGGCTCCTCCTGCGGGAGCGTCTCGATTGGGCGAAAGTGGTCGCGATGGTCCTCAGTCTGGGGGGCTGCGTGCTCGTGTCGGGCGCGTGGGACGCCTCCGCGTGGCGGGGTAATGTCCTGGGCATATCCACCGGCATTCTCTCGGGGCTGGGCTACGCGGCCTACAGTCTCATGGGGCGCTCGGCTTCGCAGCGCGGGCTCGATCCCTGGTCCACCCTGCTGTACATTTTCGTTTTCGCCTCACTCGTTCTCCTCGCCTTCAATCTCCTCCCCGGCCATGTCCTCCCCGGCTCGGCCACCCGGCCTGCGGATCTGCTCTGGCTGGGGAACTCCTGGTCGGGTTGGCTCCTCCTCTTCCTTCTCTCCGCAGGGCCCACGCTGGCGGGCTTCGGACTCTACCTGGTGAGCCTCGTCCATCTGCCGTCGAGCGTCGCAAACCTGATTGTCAGCGCCGAGCCGGCTTTCACGACCCTGACGGCCTACCTCCTCCTCGGCGAGCGCCTGGTGCCCGCCCAGCTGGGAGGAGCCGTGGCCATCATGGCCGGCGTCGTCATACTGCGGATCTGGGCCTCGCAGGATGCGGCCTCTGCCGCCAGCGGCAGCGGCAGCGCCAGCGGCAGCGCCAGAGGCAGCGCCAAAGGCAGCGCCAAAGGCAGCGCCAAAGGCACCGGCACCGGCGGGGCCGGCACCGGCGTCCCTGCCGAGTCGTTTGCTACAGATAGATGATGCGAGGCAGGCCTCCTTTGGTATACTATTGCCTGCGAATGGAGGGGAGGCTATGGCAGCGAGGCGCACTGATGACGAAGGACCATTGCCGGGACGGATGAGGGCTCGCCGCAGTCCGCTCGAGCGGATGATCAGCGGCCTCGTCTTTGGCCTGGGCTTCGGGGCTTTGGCCATCCTCCGCCCCGAGTTCGGCTGGGCGGCCTTCGTGGCCGTGTTCGCAGGATTCATCCCCTTCATCTCCGGCCTGCGCATGCTCGCTGCAGAGCGCGCGTCCTCGCCGCCGCGCAGGCGCCTGAACGCGGCCGAGCGTGCCGCGGAAGCGGAGCGCGCGGTGCTTACGGTGGCCCGGGAGCAGGACGGCTGCGTGACGCCCGCCCTCATCGCCGTCGGCTCGGAGCTCAGCCTCGAGGAGGCCGAGACGGTGCTCCAGTCAATGGTCACCAAGGGCCACGCCTCGATGCATGTTCGGGAGGACGGACGTATCGAGTACGAGTTCCGCGAGTTCATGAGTCTGCCCAAACCCTGAAATTCGCGGGCTTGCCCGCCGGTCCACCCCCTATTTGTCGTGAAAATGGTCCCTTCCGATCGGAAAGGACGACAGCCCCCCATAACCGGGTGGAAATGGACCGAGCGGACGCAGGCAGGGAGGGTCCATCCCTCCGCAACAGGAAGCGAACGCCAGGAGGCTCTCCCATGTCGAGAAAGGCTATCGTGGTCGTCGCCCTCATGGCTGTCATGGGCGCAGGGTTGTGGGCGGCCGACAAGGTCGTGCTCAACGCACTCTTCATGAAGCAGGCCGGCTTCAGCGAGGAGGACATCACCGCCGGGACCAAGGACTTCATGGACAAGAACCCCGGCATCCAGGTCAATCTGACCTTCGTGGCTTATGAGGAGCTCGAGCAGAAGATCCTCACGGCTGCCGCTGCGGGCGGCTACGATGTCGTGCTGTCGGACGGACCCTTCACCGCCAAGTTCGCGAAGGGTGGCATCGTCAAGGAGATCCCGCCGCTCGCTGCCGCGGACAAGGCCGACATATTCCCCGGAGCCCTCGATGCCTGCGAGTATCTCGGCAAGTACTGGGGCATGCCCTGGATCAACGATGTCCGCTATCTCTTCTACAACAAGAAAATGGTGGCGAGCGCCGGCTTCAAGGCGCCGCCGGCCACGCTCGACGAGCTGATCGCACAGGCGAAGGCCCTCAAGGCCAAGAAGATCGTCGAGTACCCGATCGTCCTGCCATGGAACCAGGCGGAAACGCTCACCTGCGACTTCACGACGCTTACCGCCCTCTTCGGCGGCTCGATGGCCAAGGATGGCAAGCCCACCCTCTATACGCCGGCCAACGTGAAGGCCCTTCAATGGATGGTCAGCGCCATAAATGCTGGACTCGTAAACCCGAAATCCATCACCTACGGAGAGGATGACATCAACGGCGTGTTCGCCGGAGGCAACGCCGCCTTCATGTTCAACTGGACCTACGCCTACGGCGTGGCCAACGACCCGAGCCAGTCCAAGGTCGTCGGCGATGTGGCCATCGCCATGATCCCCGGCAACGGGAAGGTGAAGAGCGCAACGGTCAACGGCGGGCAGCCCCTCTCGATCGCCTCGGGATCCAAGCACCCGAACGAGGCCTGGGCCTACATTCTCTACATGACGGGGAAGGACTTCCAGCGCGCCTACCCCACCAACTCCCTTCCCATCTGGCGCAGCCTCTACACGGACCCGAATGTCGTGAAGTCCAACCCCGACGTGGTGGCCGTGGCCAAGTCCCAGTACGACTACATCGTCAACCGACCCAAGGTTCCCTATTACAGCGCCTTCTCCTCCATGCTGCAGGTGAAGATCCAGGAGGCCCTCCTCGGCAAGAAGTCCGCGGATCAGGCCCTCAAGGAAGCCCAGGCCGAGGCCGAAACGCTGGCCAAGTAGGACCATGAAACCCGAGCCTGCGTCGCCCCGCGCGCGCAGGGCCCGGGGGCGGGGAGGCGAAGGTGACCTGAGCGAGCAGGGCTTCGCCTTCCTCCTCCTCAGCCCTGCGGCCGCTCTCATCGTCATCGTCATCCTCGTGCCCCTCGGCATCACCTTCGCCTACACCCTGATCGACATGAATCTGCTGTCGGACAGCAAGGGGCGCTTCAGCGGGCTTTCCAACTACGCTGCGGTGCTGGGGTCCTCCTGGTTCTGGGAATCCCTCGGCAGGACGCTCTATTTCACCTTCGTCTCCCTGGCGCTGGAGACGGTGCTCGGCCTCCTCATGGCCCTCCTCCTCGCCGGCGAGTTCCCGGGTGTCGGGCTGCTCCGGGCTCTCGTGATCCTTCCCTGGGCCATCCCCACGAACGTCTCGGCTGCCCTCTGGAAGTGGATACTGCACCCGGACTACGGGGCCCTGAACGCGCTGCTGTCCTGGATGGGTCTCATCAAGGAGTACCACGCCTGGCTGGGGCAGCCTTGGCTGGCCATGAACATGGTGATTCTCGCCGACGTCTGGAAGATGGCGCCCTACTCGGCGATTTTCTTCCTGGCCGCGCTGCAGTTCATCAACCGGTCGCTCTACGAGGCGGCCCGGATAGACGGGGCGGGGGTGTTCAGGCGTTTCCGGTACGTGACCTTTCCGCATCTCGTGCCGACCCTTCTCGTGGTGCTGGTGATGCGATCGATGGAGAAATTCAAGGCCTTCGACCTGTTCTACATCATGACCAAAGGCGGTCCCGCCAACGGCACCAAGGTCCTCACCTACGACGCCTACCTGCGCGGCTTCAACAATCTCGACTATTCCGCCGCAGCCACGATCTCGTACGTGATAGCCTTCATGGTGCTCGCCCTGACGGTCGTGTACCTCCGCGTGGGAAGGCAGGAGGATATCCATGACTGAGAGCGGCCGCAGCGGGCGGCTCACCGGTCGGCAGCCGCATCATTCCAGTCGGGGGGCGGCACGGCGGCGGCGCTTCACCGCTTTTCAGTGTCTCATGGGTTTCCTCCTCCTCGTCTTCATCATGGCGCCCTTCCTCTGGCTGCTGATCTCCAGCCTCTCGGAGCGTCGCGACCTCATCAGCGTGCCCCTCCGCTTTCCTCCCGGCCACCTGAGTCTCTCCCGCTACTTCGCGGTTTTCAGCCCCGCGGGCGAGGAGATCGCGCGCGCCTTCAAGTACGCCCTTCTGAACTCGCTGATCGTCGCCACGCTCGTCACGGCGGTAGGGCTCGTGGTCGGCGCGCTGGCCTCCTATTCCTTCGCGCGGCTTCGTTTCGCCTTCCGGGAAAAGCTGCTCTATGCCCTCCTTTTTACGTACATGATTCCGCCCATCGTCATAGTCCTGCCCCTCTACGTCGCCATCAACCGCCTCGGACTCCTGGACCACCGCGTCACCCTGGTCTTTCTGTATCTGTCGATGACCATACCCTTCATCGTCTGGGTCATGCGGAACTACTTCGGCTCCATTTCGCGCAGCTTCGAGGAGGCGGCGCTCATCGACGGCTGCACGCGCCTCCAGACGCTCCGCTACATCTACGTGCCGATGGCCCGACCGGGACTCATCGCCACCGGCATCCTGGCCTTTCTCCTGTCCTGGGACGAGTTCTTCTTTGCCCTCATCTTCACCTCGAGCCTGGCGGCCAAGACGATCCCCGTTGCCATCGCGGAATTTACCGGCAAGAACACGGTGGACTATGGTATGATCACGACCGGAGGCGTCATCGCGTCGATCCCGCCCCTGTTGATCGCGATCTTCTTCCAGAAGTACATCGTCATGGGCATGACCGGCGGCGGCAACAAGGAGTGAATGGAAGCGCGCATCGATCTCCTCTCACTGGTCCTCATCCTGGGTTCGGCGCAGTCCCTTTTCCTCGCCTGCGTTTTCTGGAGGGCCGACCGTGGCAACAGGCGGGCCAATCGTCTTCTGGCCGCCTTCTTCATGATTCTCCCCCTCGCGACCATGAACGGCATCCTCTACCGCACCGGCATCTACCGCAGCGCCGCCTTCCTCATAGGCCTTGAACCTGCCTTCCGGCTCCTCATGGGGCCGGTGCTCTTTCTGTACGTTGAGCGCCTGGTCAGTCCGACCGTCCCGCTGCGCACGAGTCTGCCCCGGCATCTCGGCGGCGCCCTCCTTCTCATGCCCCTCTGCCTGCCCTTCTACCTCGCCGACCCGGTCTTCAAGATGCTCTTCATCGAGGTTTGGCTCCGCAACGGCAGCTACACCGCCGCGGAGTACTTCGGGCGCTTCTGGTACGAGATCGCCTTCGAGCTTCAGCTCTGGATCTATCTCGGTGTGATCTGGGTCAAGGTCCGGCGCTACGAGCTGATGATCCGCGACACCTATTCGTCCATCGACTCGATCACCCTCTCCTGGATGCGGAAGGTGCTCATCGCCTTCGCCCTGGCGCTCGCCGGCGGGACGGTTTCCTACGTGCTCTTCTTTCTGGTGATCAGTTTCCGATCCATGTACCTCTTCGCGCCGCTCGCGGCCGTATTCTCGGCCTATTACATCGGCTACAAGGCCTTCCACCAGCCTGACGTCTTTCTCCTCGCCAAGCCCGCACTCCGGCCGGAGCCCGTCGCCGAGCTGCGGCGCAAGTACGAGAAGTCCGGAATTTCCGAGGAGGATGGCGAGCTCCTGCTTCGGCGCCTGGATCGTGTGGTCCTTTCCAAGCGACCCTACGCCGATCCAGACCTGACCCTTCCCAAGCTGGCCGCGCTCCTGCAGGCCTCCCCGCACCATCTGTCACAGCTCCTCAATCAGCGGCTCGGCACGAGTTTCTACGACTATGTGAACCGTCTCCGGGTCGAGGAGGTCAAGCGTTGCCTCTCCGATCCCGCCAAGGCCGAGGAGAGCGTGCTCGACATTGCCCTGGAGTGCGGCTTCAACTCCAAGTCCGCCTTCAACCGGATTTTCAAGCAGCACACGACTCTGTCGCCGACGCAGTTCCGCCTGCGTTCGGCGGGAGTGCAGGTGGACGCATGAGTGGCGCCCCCAGGGGCGACACCCCCGAAGGCGACGCTCCCAGAGGCGACGCCCCCGTAGGCGACGACCGTGAAGCCGAGGCCCGGCGCAAGGAGCGGGAGGACCGCAAGGCCGCCCTCGCCTGGGCAGGCACCCTTGGAGTTCTCGGCTGGATGCTCGCGGTACCCATGCTTGCCGGCGCCGCCCTGGGGCACTGGATCGACGGGAAGCTTCACAGCGCCCCCGCCGCGACGCTCGGGCTGCTCCTCGCCGGACTCGTCGTGGGTGGCGGTTCGGCCTGGCGGTGGATCAAGCGGCGGATGGAAGACGAGAAGAAATCCTAGGCTCGCCGCGCGGAGGGTTCAGCGAAAGGGCTGCGTGGGGTCGCGCTCGGGCAGCAGGTCGCGGGCAGCGAAGCGGGCGCGGAAAGCTGGGCGCGCCGCGCATCGCGCGCCGGAGTCAGCGTGCGATGCGCGCTACTCGCAGTCGTGGCCGTGCTCGCGCTCCACGACGACGACGCCGTCCTTGGTGTACCGCCCTACGATTCCGAAGGTGGAGAGGAGTGTCTCCGCGCTGAGGACCTCGTCCCCGCGGCCGCAGGCCACGACGCGCCGCGCGAGGAGGAGGGCGTAGTCGCAGGCTGCAGCCTCCTCTATGTCGTGCGTGGCAATGACTATGGTCCGGCCGGCCGCTGCCGCCTCGCGGATCAGCCGCCGATAGACCTCGCGCGAGGGCAGATCGAGATTGGTCGCGGGCTCGTCGAGGAGGATCAGGTCTGCTCCCCGCGCGAAGGCCTGCGCGATGAAGACTCTCTGGCGCTGGCCGCCGGAGAGGGTGTTGAGGGGTGCGCGCGCGAAGTCGGAGACCATCATGATCTCCATGGCCTCCCTGACCGCCCGCTCGTCATCCTCCGTTTTGTGACGGAGGAGCCCCAGCCGGGCAAAGCGGGCCATCCTCACCACGTCGATCGCACGCAGCGGCAGACTGTCCGTCGAGGGATGGAACTGGCCGAGGTATGCCACCCGTTCGGGCGCGGCGAGGGGCCGGGCACCGAGCACCTCGATCGTGCCGGCGAGGGGCGGAAGCAGACCGGCAATCGTCTTGAGCAAGGTGGACTTGCCCGAACCGTTGCTGCCCACCAGGGCGAGGACTTCCCCCGGCCCCAGCTTCAAGGTGATGCCTTTGACCACCGCGTCATTCGGGTAGCCCACGGTCAGAGCCGTCGCGAGAAGTGCCGGGCCGCTCATGCGTGGCTTCCTTCATGGACTGTCGCGGAAGCGGTTGTCCCGTTCGGGCGGCGGAAGAGCCGCTTGGTCGAGAGGACCATGAAGAAGATCAGCGTCGCGACGAGGGTGATCGAGGCGCCGGCCGCGAGATTGAGATGATAGCTCGCCAAGAGTCCGAGATAGACGGCCACCGCGCCGATGGCGGATGCCGCCATGATCATCGTCCCTATCTTGCGCGAGAACAGGGCTGCGGAGGCGGCCGGCGCCAGAAGCATGCCAAAGACGAGAAGGGTGCCCACTGTCCTGAACGAGACGACCACCGTGACTGCAATCATGAAGAGCATCACCGCGTGGTAGCGCCGGGCGGAGAAGCCGGAGGTCTCGGCCTGCTCGGGGCTGAAGCACAGAAGGAGAAAGGGCCGGTAGCAGACCAGGGCCAGGAGGGCCATGGCGACGGTCGCCGCGAGTTGGCCGAGTATTTCGCCGGCGCTGATCCCCAGCAGTTCGCCGAAGAGGATGTGGACGAGATCGCCGGAGAAGGAACGCGAGCGCGAGACGATGACGACACCCAGGGCCAGCATGCTGACGAAGAGCAGGCCGATGGCGGTGTCGGAGGAGAGGCTCGACTTGCGGGTGACGAACCCTATCCCGAGGATCATGGCCAGGCTCCCCGCGGCCGCGCCGATCATCCCCGGCAGGCCGAGCAGGAGGGCCACTGCGACGCCGGGAAGGACTCCGTGGGCCAGGGCGTCGCCGATGAAAGCCAGGCCCCGCAGCACGACGAAGGTTCCCACGATGCCGCAGGCGACGGAGACGAGGAGGCCGGCCACGAGGGCGTTGACCATGAAGCCGTTGTTCACGAAAGGCGCGGCCAGGATGGCGTAGAGGCTCATGCTTTCCTGCCCGCTCTCGGCAGCGGTTCCGTTCCATACTCGCAGCTGAGGTATACGGCGTGGCATTCGCCGCAACGCTCGACATGGTGGTGGGCGGTGAAGCGCTCCCAATGCTCGCGCTGCTCCGGGCTCAGGACGCCGGTGCCCTGGCAGAGCGGACAGGTGTTGTCCAGGGCCGCGAGAATGGCATTTCTGATGAACTCGCTCTTGTTGGGCAAGCGATCGATACGCTCGGCGAGGCCGGGCTCGACCTTGAAGCTGACGAGGTCCGTCTTGGTACTGGCCATGCTGCACTCCGTATTACTTCGTAATATTACCACGGCGGGCCTGCGGGTCAAGCGCCGGGCGGCCGCTTGTCGAGCGCGTGGCGAACGCCTTCAAGCCCGACCAAGCGCGGACAGGAGGAGGAACGCGGAGAGAGCGATCAGATAGAGCAGCGAGGCGAAGAACATCATGTCCGCCCAGCTCCGGCGGGAAAGGACGTTCCAGCCGAACAGGCCCGTTGCGAGCCAGAGGGAACAGAAGGCGAGGCTGAAGCCGAGACTCCAGGGGCCGAACCACAGGAGGAGGGGGGAATAGGCGAGCACCGCGAGGAGCCACAGCATCAGTTGCCGGGGCGGCCGGCCTCTCTTGGAGGCCCCGGTCGCGGCCCGAGCGTCGATCCCGGCCATCGGTATGCCCGCGCTTTCATAGTCCGCGGATCTCCGAAGGGCGAGGGCACGGACGTGGACCTGCTGCCACAGGAGAAGGAGGCCGAAGAGAATCCACGCCGGGGGGCGGAGACCCGGATCCGCGACCGACCAGCCGATGAGTGGCGGGACAGCTCCCGAGACGCCGCCGATGAATGAGCTCAGTGCGGTTCTCCGCTTGGCCCAGAGCGAATAGACGAAAACATAGATCAAGGCTCCCGCAAACCCGATGATCGCCGGCCGCAATCCCAGCGTCAGGAGGATGGCGAGCCCGAGTGCGGACAATGCGCCGCCCAGACCGAGGGCGAGGCCGCGCCCGATGCGCCCCTTGGCCGTGGGGCGGTTTTTCGTGCGCTCCATGAGGGCATCGATGTCCCGGTCGATCCAATTGTTGAAGGCGCAAGATCCCGCGACGAGGGCCGAAACGCCCAGGATGAGGACCGCCCCGAGGAGGATGAGGCCGGCCGCCCCCGGGCGGGCCACCGCCGGAACACCCAGCCAGATCCCGATCGGTCCGACCAAGCCCGACCGATCGACGGGGCTCAATCCAGGGCTCCCCGCGAGAGCGACAGCAAAGCCGGCCAACGCAGTGAGCGCATTGGAGCCGACGATGCCCGGCTTGAGGAGTAGCAGGAGATCTCTGATTCTCGTCGTGTCCGGCCCGCTCCGGTCAACGCGTGGGGGCTGATGCATGGGCGGCAATCCTAGCATGCCGCGCTCTTCATTTGACAGCGGCGGCAGCTGCGGGTACTCTGGGACGGTACGCAATGCCTGCGCGAGGAGGCGGACCCATGATCGAGGCGCTGTACAAGTTCCTGGGATCGGTTGGATACACCGACCCAATCCATGCTCCCGTCACCCACATGCCGGTGGGGCTCGCCATCGGCGCCTTCATCTTCTTTGTCGTGGCGATCATCTTCAAGCGACAGCAGCTGGTCATCACTGCCCGGCACGTCTCCATTCTGGCCCTGCTCTTCGCCTTCCCCACGATCCTCTTCGGCGTGTTCGACTGGATCCACTTCTACCACGGCGTCCTGCTTCCCGCCATCAAGATCAAGATGGTCCTCGCCGGCTCTCTCGTGGTCCTGCTCGGGATAGGGGTGATTCTCGGCAGCGAGGTCAAGCTCCACTCCCTGTGGATGACCATCATCTACGCCCTCTGCGTCGGCATGGTCGTGGCACTCGGCTGGTTTGGTGCCGGCCTCATCTACGGTCGTGGCGCTGCCGCCGCAGCTTCTGCCCCAGCCCCCGCCCCTGCCCAGAGCAGCGCCGCCAAGCCGGCGGTTGCGGGGGACGTCAAGGCGGGGCAGGCGCTCTTTGCCGACAACTGTCAGGCCTGTCACAGCAACGGGCAGAATGTCATCGTCCCCGAGTTGCCCATCCGTGGATCCAAGAGACTCGCCACGCTGACTGGATTTGTTGCCTTCATCCGCTCGCCGTCGATGCCGGACGGCTCGGCCGGGCAGATGCCACCCTTCCCCGCCGACACGATCAGTGACGCCCAGGCCACGGATCTCTATGCCTACGTGACCACGGCCTGGAAATGAAAACTGCAGCTGCTCCGGGCCGCCGCGGGCTCACGGCGGCTCTGCTTGTCGCGCTGGCGGTCTGCTCCGGATCGGCTCTGTCCGCGGGCGGGACTCCATCCGCTCCGGCGGGGCTGCCCCTGGACCTTCAGCTGAGGGACGAGGCAGGATCGAGTCTGCGGCTCGGGGATCTCCTTGATGTCCCGACCATTCTCTCTTCAGTGAATTCTGCCTCCGACGTCGAGGGCTACGCCCTGCAGACCCTGTTGGCCTCGGCGCTCGGGGCCGTTCGCCTCCCTGCCGGCAGCGCCTACCGGGTCGTCACCGTGGACAGAAATCCGCGTGCCGACGCCGCCGAGCTGAGGACGCTGAAGAATTCGGCGCTCGCTTCCGTGGGTGCGCCCTTCCCCGCATCGGCCTGGCTCAGCCTTGGGCTGGCTCCGGGGGCGACTGCCGGTGACGCCGACTCGAACACCGTGGCCGTGCTCGCACCGGGCGGACGGGTCGTGCGCATTCTCCATGGACCGGTCATCCTGCCCCTCGACCTTGGCCTCGCCCTGCTTTCGGCGTCCCCGAATCCGTTGAAGCGCGCGAGCGCGTCGGTGCTGAGGTTCTGCCTCGTCTTTGACCGGGTCAATCAGCATTATGCCCTCAACATCCTGCGCTTGAGCGGGATCGTGATCTTGGTGCTCGCGGGAGTCATCGCTCTGTATCTCATCCTTTCGGGTGGGCGACGGCGCAAGCGGGCCGGAGCGGGAGTCTGACGATGAGCGAAACAGCAAGCCGAGGCTTCGACGACGGGGGCCCCTTCTATTCCGCCACCATGAAGCATCCGGGCATCTGGGGCTGGCTCACTTCGACGAACCACAAGCGGATCGGGATGCTCTACCTTGCCCTGATCGGCACCTTCTTCTCGTCGGCCATGGTGCTCGGCGTGATCATGAGGATAGCGCTGTTCTCGCCCGGCATGCACTTCCTGAGCGCGCAGACCTACAACAGCCTCTTTACGCTGCACGGCATCATCATGATCTTCCTCGTGGTGATACCCATCATCCCGACCATCTTCGGGAACTTCGCCCTGCCCATGCTGATCGGCGCGAACGACATGGCCTTTCCAAGGCTGAACCTCTTCACCTGGTATCTCTACCTCGCGGGCGCCGTGCTGGCCTTCATCTCGGTCTTCACGAACGGCGGAGCTCCCGATACCGGCTGGACCTTCTACGTCCCCTTCAGCCTCAAGACATCGGTCAACGTGCCCCTCGCCACCTTTGCGGTCTTTGTGCTCGGCATGTCCTCGATCCTCACGGGCATCAACATAGTGACCACCGTGCATCAGCTCCGCGCCCCCGGCATGACGTTCTTCAAAATGCCGCTCTCCGTCTGGGGGCTCTACTCCACCGCCTGGGTCCAGATCCTGGCCACGCCGATCATCGGCATCACCATGCTGCTCATACTGGTGGAACGCATCTTCGGGATCGGGGTGTTCGACCCGACCAAGGGAGGCGATCCCCTTCTCTATCAGCATCTGTTCTGGATCTACTCGCACCCTGCGGTCTACATCATGATCCTGCCGGCGATGGGGGTCATCTCCGACCTCTTCCCGGTCTTCTCGCACAAGAACGTGTTCGGCTACAAGATGATCGCCTTCTCCAGCCTTGCGATCGCGAGCGTCGGCTCCCTCGTCTGGGGTCATCACATGTATGTGTCGGGACAGAGCGACACTGCGGGAATCATCTTCTCGTTCCTCACCTTCCTGGTGGCTGTTCCGAGCGCCATCAAGGTCTTCAACTGGCTGGCGACCATGTACAAGGGCTCGATCCGGGTCGAGCCTCCATTCCTGTTCGCCCTCACCTTTGTCTTCCTTTTCACGATCGGCGGACTGACGGGCCTGTTCATCGGCGCCCTCGCCGTGGATGTCCAGCTCCACGACACCTACTTCATCGTCGGGCACTTCCACTACATCATCTTCGGCGGAACCGGCTTCGGAGCCTTTGCCGCCCTGCACTACTGGTTCCCCAAGATGACCGGCCGCATGCCCGCCAAGCGCCCGGCCATCCTCGGCTGGTTCATCTCCTTCGTGGGATTCAACCTCTTCTACTTCCCCTTCCTCATCATGGGCTGGATGGGAATGCCCCGCCGCTACGCCGACTACCTTCCCAAGTTCACGGGCCTCCAGCGCTTCGCGAGCATCGGCGCGTATATAATGGTCGTGGGCTTGGTGATCATCATCGGCAATCTCCTCCGGAGCAGGCGACACGGCGAGATTGCGCCGGCCAATCCCTGGGGCGGAGCGACGCTCGAGTGGAGTCTCCCGTCGCCGGCGCCCCTGGAGAACTGGGAGGAGCCGCCCGAGGTGACCCGCGGACCCTACGAGTTCACGGACCCTGAGGAGGGCACGCGATGAGCGACACCCACGCCTCGACCGGAGCGTCGCCCGAATCGCTGCGCTTCCAGGAGGAGCGGGGCAAGGTGGGCATGTGGCTCTTCATATGCACGGAAGTGCTGCTGTTCGGCGGCCTCTTCCTCCTGTATTCGGTATACCGTTACAAGCACCATGTGGACTTCCACGCGGCCTCTTCCGATCTATCCCGCTTCGCGGGCACGCTGAACACCATCGTGCTGATCACGAGTTCGCTCACCGCCGCTCTCGCCGTGCATGCACTCGGCGAAGGCGCCGTGGACAGGGCGAAGCTGTTCCTCCGGGTGACGATCCTCTTCGGCCTCACCTTCCTGGTGGTCAAAAGTTTCGAGTGGGGGGCCAAGTTCGAGCACGGACTCTATCCCAACGCGCCGGTGCTTCTCGGGATGCCCAAGGGGCAGATTCTCTTCTTTGGCCTGTATTTTTCGATGACGGGGCTCCATGCCGTTCACGTCATCGTGGGTATGTCGATCTTCGGATGGGTGCTCGGGCACCTCGGAAGCACCGTCACCCCGTCCAAGCCGGTGGTGCTCGAGAACGCGACGCTGTTCTGGCACCTTGTCGATGTCATCTGGATCTTCCTCTTCCCGCTCTTCTACCTGATTTCGTGAGCGGATGATCGTCGGAAAGCGAAGGAGAAGAACGTGAGCCAGAGCGAGGGGAAGACAACGAGCGCCGCGCATCCGGGAAACAGGAGCTATCTCACCGTATGGGGCGCTCTCGTGCTGCTGACAGCCCTGACGGTCACCATGGCGAGCCTCGATCTGGGCGCGCTTGCGATCGCGGCGGTGCTCACCATCGCCGCAGTCAAGTCGTCGCTCGTGCTGTTCTATTTCATGCATCTGCGTTACGAGCGACGGCTCCTCATCAGGCTGCTGATGCCCATCGTGCTCGCGACGCTGGCCATTTTCATCGGCCTGACCTACACGGATATCCTGTACAGGTGAAGGAGGGAAGCCATGACTGGCTCGACGATCGGAGTCGTTAACGAGGCCTTCTACTTCATCGCCGCCTTCTCGTTCCTTCTCCTCTTCGGCATCGTCTTTCTCATGGTCTATTTCCTCGTGCGCTACCGGCAATCGAGGAATCCGGTGGCAACGGAGATACACGGCAACGCCTGGCTCGAGGCGCTCTGGGTCGTGCTGCCGACCCTCCTCGCGCTCGCCATGTTCGGCTACGGCCTGACCGGCTACAGGTTCCTGCGCAGCCCCCCCGCGGGGGCGCTGGAAGTGACGGTCCACTCCCGCCAGTGGTCCTGGCTCTTCGAATACCCCAACGGCTCGCGGAGTCCGGACCTCGTGGTGCCGGAAGGGCGCGATGTGCGACTGACTCTTACGTCCGACGACGTCATCCACGCCTTCTACGTCCCCGCCTTCCGGATCCAGGTGGACACCGTGCCGGGAATGAAGACCCAGGCCTGGTTCCACGGTGGCAGCGTCGGAAGCTATGACATTCTCTGCGCCCAGTACTGCGGACAGGGGCATTCCGCGATGCTGGCCAAGCTGTACGTGGTTCCCGCGGAGGACTACAGCCGATGGTACGGCGGCGGGATCGTGGAGCTGGCCGGCACGAAGCTCCCCTCGGCCCACGCCACGGGGGTGGATCTTCTCACGCAGCGGGGCTGTCTCTCCTGCCATTCGCTCGACGGCACGAAAAAGGTCGGCCCGACCTTCAAGGGTCTTTTCGGCTCACGGGTCGAAGTCTACACCAACGGAGTGGAGCGCGAACTCGTGGCCGATGAGTCATATATCCGCAGCTCGATTCTCGATCCCGGCGCCGATATAGTCGACGGCTATTCGAACATCATGCCGACTGGCGCGGGTCAGCTCTCCGATGCCGAGCTCGACGACATCGTCGGCACCCTCAAGACCCTGAAGTAGAGGCGGCCGAACCGCCGACTGCATGGTTCGACGGGGCCGCGCTTTGGTCAGTCGCCGTGCGGAGGCGGATCCTAGCCGAGCCTGATCGCGACGGCCTCGTACTCCTTGCGGTCCCCGGCGAAGATCGATTCGGAGAGGACCGCTATCCGGTAGTCCGGAAGGTCGAACTCCCGGGAGAGCGCGATGCGCGAGCCGAGGTCGGGCATCTTCTCCAGGCTTTCGGCCAGCGAGGGGTCGCTGCTGAGGACCACGGCCCCGGCCTTCCAGGTGACGAGGCGGAAGGGGAGGAAGTGCGCCCCCGAGGCGATGACCATGGGCGGAGCGCCGGCCGCCTGCGTGGCCGCGATCGCCTGGCGGGCCTCGAGCTTGATCATCCGCGCCTTCGGCTCGGGCATCGTTTCGTTGATGGCGAGTCCCACCCAGTCGAGCAGCTTCTCCCGCACCGTGTGGATGTCGGGGAGACTCGATACGGACTCGATCGTGTCCCCCGCGGAGATCGACTTGGCCAGACCCGATATCTCCTTGAGATAGGCGTTCCGCTCCGAGTCGGGGACGTAGTACATGACGACCAGGTGGACGGGTTTCCCGTCGGCGGACCCATAGGCAATGCCGTTCGGTGACCAGCCCACGGCGCAGAGGAGCTCGCCTTCGTTCGGCGTCCGGCAGTGGGGGCAGGCGACGCCGCGGCCGATCGCCGTGTTGGACTGGGCCTCGCGTTCCATGACGCTCTTCATGAGGTCGTTCTTGGTGCCGATGTCGGGGATGGCCTCGATGAGGTGGGCGAGGAGTTCGAGGGCCTCCTCCTTCGTGCATTCGGGGAGCTCGATGAGTCTGCCCTCCTCGAGGGCCTCAAGCAGGCTTTTCATGTTGCCGTACCTCCAGCTTCAGCGGCGCGGGAAAGCGGCCGCGGTATTCTGGCCTGCCGTCTGGCGAACCAGGTCTTGACAAAGTGTGCCATCACCGAATAGAGCACCAGGAATCCCGCGATCCAAGCCCAGTAGATCGCCGGCAGGGGCACGAGGCCGAAGAAGGGCGCGACGGGCGTGAAGGGGAGGGCAACGGCGACCGCCATGATGAGGATGGTCATGCTCGTCATGGCCAGGCTCGCCCGGCTTTGGAAGAAGGGAACTTTGTTCGTCCGGATGATATGCACGATGAGTGTCTGCGTCAGCAGGGACTCGACGAACCAGCCCGTGTGAAACAGGGCCTCCAGGTGGAGTTTCCCCGCCGCCGTGGCCCCGGCCGCGAGGAAGCCCGAGCAGCCGAAGAACCACCACATGAGGGCGAAGGTCGCGTAGTCGAATATGGACGATATGGGGCCGATGAACATCATGAAGCGCCGCAGGTAGGAAATGTCCAGGCTCTGCGGCCTCTGGACTGACTCGACGTCCACGTTGTCCAGGGGAATCCCAGTCTGTGATACGTCATAGAGGAGATTGTTGAGCAGGATCTGGACGGGCGTCATGGGGAGGAAGGGAAGAAGGATCGAGCTTCCGAGCATCGAGAACATGTTCCCGAAATTGGAGCTCGCTCCCATCTTGATGTACTTGATGATGTTGTTGAAGACGCGCCGGCCCTCGACGATCCCGTCCTCGAGCACCAGCAGGTTCTTCTCGAGCAGGATGATGTCCGCCGATTCCTTGGCGACGTCCACCGCGGTGTCCACGGAGATGCCGACATCAGCGGCGCGCATCGCGGCAGCGTCGTTTATTCCGTCGCCCATGAAGCCGACGACATGCCCCCCGAAGCGCAGCGCGCGGACAATCTGTTCCTTCTGCGCGGGAGTGAGCCGGGCGAAGACGTCGTGGTCCGCGACGGCCACCGCGAAGTCCGCGGGCGACATCGCCTCGAGCTCCCGGCCCGTAATGACCTTTTCGGCCCTGAACCCGACATCCTCGCAGACCTTGGCGGTGACAAGCTCGTTGTCGCCGGTGAGGACCTTGACCTTGACGCCATGACGGTCGAGCGAGGCGATGGCCTTCTCGGTGGAGTCCTTGGGCGGGTCGAAGAAGGCGAGATAGCCGAGCATCGTGAGTCCGGCCTCGTCGGCCGCCGCGAAACTCTCCTTGTCCGAGGCGTACTCGCGATAGGCGATCGCAAGCACCCGGTAGCCCTGCGAGGAGAGGCTGGCATACTCCTCGAGGATGTCCTGCTTCACGATCTCGATGAGCGGGAAGACGTCCTCGTCTATCTGGTACTTGTCGCAGGCCTCGAAGATCGCCTCGACGGAGCCCTTGCAGATGAGGACGTGGTCGCCCTCGTAGTCCACGATGACGGACATGCGCTTGCGGTTGAAGTCGAAGGGAATTTCATCAACCTTGCGCAGACTCCGCTCCACGTCCAGGTCCTCGTTCGAGAGAATCGAATTGTCCAGCAGGTTGCGCAGGCCGGTCTGGTAGTAGGAGTTCATCCACGCGTAGCGCAGCACGTCCTCGCTCGGCCTGTTGGTGACGTCGACATGCTTCTCGAGGACGACCTTGTCCTGGGTGATCGTGCCGGTCTTGTCGGTGCAGAGGATGTCGATGGCGCCCAGGTTCTGGATGGCCTTCAGCTTCTTGACGATGACCTTCTTGCGCGCCATGAACACCGCTCCCTTGGACAGGCAGACGGTGACGATCATCGGCATCATCTCGGGGGTGAGGCCGACCGCGACGGATAGGCCGAAGAGCAGGGCCTCCAGCCAGTCGTGCTTGAGCAGACCCTGCACGAGGAAGATGATCGAGATCATGACGAGCATGAACCTGATCATCAGGGCCACGAAGGATTTGACCCCACGGTCGAAATCGGTCGCGCCCTTCGCTCCCGCGAGATCCGCCGCCACCGAGCCCAGGAAGGTGCGCATGCCGGTGTTGACGACGACGGCGCGCGCGGAGCCGGACAACACCGTCGAGCCCTGGAAACAGGCGCAGTTCATGGAGAAGATGCCCAGGTTCCCGGCGTCGGCGGCGGGGAACTTCTCCACCGGCATCGACTCGCCGGTGAGAGCGGCCTGGGTCACGAAGAAGTCCTTGGCGGAAAGGATGCGCATGTCGGCCGGGACAATCGATCCGGCAGCGAGCACGACGATGTCGCCCGGAACCACCTCGCTGATGGGAATCTCGACTTCCTTCCCTTCGCGCAGCACCACGGAACTGGCCTGCACCATCAGCTTGAGCTTCTCCGCCGCGTCGCTCGAGCGCTGTTCCTGGAAGTAGGATAGGAAGACGCTGATGAAGATCATGCCCAGCACTATCGAGCCCGAAGCCATGTCACCGGTGGAGTACGAGACCACGCAGATGAGGAGGAGGATGATGACGAGGGGATCCTTCAATCGAGTGATGATCTCCCGAACGAAGCCCGCGCGCTTCTCGCCCGCGAGCACGTTGGGGCCGAATTCCCGCTGTCGCTCCTCGACTTCCG
The DNA here is from genome assembly GCA_035505775.1 of Rectinemataceae bacterium. Lineage (GTDB taxonomy): Bacteria > Spirochaetota > Spirochaetia > Treponematales > Rectinemataceae > JAJXZP01. The sequence continues at coordinate 34,485 of DATJQN010000235.1, forward strand.
CCGCGGAAAGGCCCGAACTGCGGCTGTCGGTCAGGGCGAGTGCTTCATCGACTCCGGAAGCGCAGGATTCGCGAAGGCGGCGCTCGTTGGCAGGGTCAATCTTAGCCGAGGCGGGCGCCGGCCGCGTCGGGGAAGCCGTGAAGAGTCGGGGAAGGGCGGGCATGGGCCGGTTCCTTTCACGGGCGTGAGGACAAGCGCTTTCGCGCTGCGCCGCAGGAGTCCGGGTCCCGGCCACGCACGGTGGCGTATGGACAAGTCATGGTGTTGCCTCCATCGATCTGGTATCGGCGAAGGCGGACGGGAGTCGCGAGCGTTCTTTCGGCGGCCCGGTGGGGCTCAGCTCACGCGCGCACGGCGCACGAAAGGAGGTTCGGGATGCTCGTCCGCGCTGCTACGCGGAGATTCTCCGGGATCATCCAGTGGATTTGAAGTGTCGCTGGCTGCTGGATCCAAGGGAACCCTCCTTTCTCGGGGATGGCGCGAGGGGACGCGTCACGGAACGGCGCCGCGCGCGGCGACGCCTGAGCACCGTTCTCACAGTCTAGCATGGAGGGTAAACGATGAAAAGGGGAAGGCAGGGCCGGAAGGGGACGGCAGGGCTTCGGACCCGGTCGACCCGCGCCCCGGGAGCTCCCGTTGACCCCTGTGGTGTTGGACAGTAGCTTAACTCCACGATGTCATCCACAGTCTGGAAAAACGGGCGATTCATCACCCTCGATCCGCTGAAACCCCGGGTCGAGGCCATCGTGGTGCGCGATGGGGAGATCGCCTTCACGGGGGAGGCCGGGGAAGCGCTGGCGCGGGCCGGAGAGGGAGCAGGGGTCAGGGACCTCGGCGGCCGCTGCGTCGTTCCGGGCTTCAACGACAATCATGTCCACGCCCTCATCCTCGGGGATCACGCCCTGGCCCCCGACCTGGGCGGACTCGACGGCCCCGGCATCGTCACGCTGCTGCGAGAGCGCTTCGCCGCCGCGCCTGCGGGGCAGATCCTCATGGCCTACAACTGGGACTACCCCGCCTGCCCGAATCCGCGAAAGGAACTGCTCGACGAGGCCTTTCCCCGGAATCCCGTCATGCTCAGCCAGTTCTCTGGTCATGCACAGTGGCTCAGCAGCCAGGCGCTCCGCGCGATCGGCATCACCAAGGAGAGCCGCGATCCTCCCATCGGCCAGGTGCTCCGCGATGCCGACGGGGAGCCTACGGGCATCGTGAGGGATCTCGGCGACACGGCCCTCCTGAAGCGGCGTTTCCACGGAGTTTTCTTCAACCGGAATCTCCGCGAGCAGCGGCTGGCCCTGGCCCTCGACACCTTTCGCCGGTTCGGCATCACCTCCGTCCAGGACAACGCCTGGTTCTACCCGGAACTCTTCAGTCTCGCCCGGCTCCGAAGGGCCGGTAAACTCAGCCTTCGTTTCACGACCTGGTCGCTCGGACGGAATCCCTGGACCACCCCCGCGATGCGATTCGTGGGGGCCCTCGGGGGCTTTGATCGGGACTGGGTGAGGGCGGGTCCCGTGAAGTACTTCCTGGACGGCGCCTTCTCGACCCGGACGGCCTGCCTCTGCGAGCCCTATGCGGACGACCCCGGAGGCGGCCTCTGCGCCGATCCCGCCGCGCCCACGGCCGAGCTCGAGTTCCTCGCCCGCAAAGGTCTGCAGGGTGCCTTCCACATCATCGGGGACCGCGGCATAGCGCTCTTCCTGGACGCGGTCGAGGAAGCCAGGACGCGGCACCCCGATCTCGGCCGGCTCAGGATTCGTATCGAACACGCCCAGCTGATCAGGGAGCGGGACATCCCGCGACTGCGCGATCTCGGCATCCTGGTTGCCGCCCAGCCCTCCGCCCTCGGCAGCCCCGAGAAGGACGAGCGACTCCTCGGCCCCCGGCGGGCGCGTCGGGCCTACGCCTATCGCTCGCTGCTCGACGCGGGCGTGCAGCTCTCCTTTGGGTCGGACATCCCGGGGGAGGCTACCTGCGATCCGCTGCTCTCGATTCACATGGCAGTCAACCGCGAGGGGCCGGAGCGCATCAGTCCCCTCGAAGCGCTCCGCTGCTACACCGTCGGAAGCGCCTACGCCGAGTTCATGGAGGAGCGCAAGGGAATGCTCCGACCCGGAATGCTGGCTGACTTCGCCGTGCTCTCAGATGACCTCACCGAGATACCACCGGGGCGGATCAAGGAGATACGGGTCGAGGAGACCGTCGTGGGGGGACGCAGCGTCTATTCGAGGGAGGCCGAATGAGCCGCCCTCGCGATTCTTCCGTCCACCGGCGCAGGGCCGCCATACTTCACGACAGTTTCGAACTCGGGATACTGCTCAAGGGGGTGCACGCGGTCCTGGAACTCATTGGCGCGCTGCTTCTGCGCCTCATGAGGCCGGAGTCCCTCTCGCGGCTTGTCCGGCTTCTGACGCAGAACGAACTCTCCGAGGACCCGCGGGATCTCCTGGCCAATCTGATACTGAGAGCGAGCGAGCACTACTCGGTGAGCACCCAGCATTTCGGCGTCCTGTACCTGCTGAGTCACGGCATCGTCAAGCTCGTGCTCGTGATCCTGCTCTGGCGTCGCAAGCTCTGGGCCTACCCCGCCGGCATCGTCGTGCTCCTGGTCTTCATCGGCTACCAGATCCTGCGATGGACAGGCACACATTCCCTCTTCCTCCTCCTGCTCTCGCTGTTCGACGCGGCGATGATCTGGCTCACGTTCGTGGAATACCGCCGTCTGCGCAGCGACCCCTGGAAGCGCAACCACGCTCGGTGACGGAACCTGGGCCCCGGATTTGACGGCACGCCGATTCATAAGTACATTGTGGGCGACCTGACACACACCTTTGCTTCCATATCCGGCGCCGCGCATGCGGGCCGGCAGATTGATAGACCCGCGATGCCTTCGGGATCGCGAAAAGGGAGCGAATCATGGGAAAACGAGTCCTCGTCATCGGGGCAGGCATCGCCGGCCTGTCCGCGGCGTCCTATCTTCAGCGCAACGGCTTCGACACCGAGATCTTCGAATCGCACACCGCACCCGGCGGGCTGTGCACGGCCTGGAAGCGTCAGGGCTACACCTTTGACGGCTGCATCCATTGGCTCATGGGATCGGGACCGAGCAGCAACCTCCATGAGATCTGGAAGGAACTCGGGGCCGCGGATCTCCAGTTCATCGAATGGGATCTCTACTCGAGCGTGCGACTCTCCGACGGAGACAACTTTCGGCTCTACACGGATCCCTCCCGGCTCGAAGCCGAGATGCTGCGGCTGAGCCCCGAGGATGGTCAGACGGCCCGCGCCCTCGCCCGGCAGATCAGGCGCGTCATGCGCATCGACATGCCCGCGGCCATGGACAAGATGAGTTTCGGAGAGCGCTTCGCCCTGCTGTGCAGGTTGCCCGCGGCCCTGCCCCTGCTCCGCTGGTTCAAGCGGCCGGTGTCGGAATTCCTGGCACCGCTTCGCGGCGAGAAGCTCAGGGAGGGCTTCCGCGGGCTCTTCGGCGAGTCCATGGAGGACTTCCCGGCCGGAGCTCTGTTCATGATGCTCGGATTCATGGCCAAGCAGTCCTCGGGCTACCCGCTCGGGGGCTCGCTCGCCTTCGCGCGCTCGATCGAGGCCAAGTATCTCTCCCTCGGCGGGAAACTGCACTATGGCAGCAGAGTCGACGAGATCATGGTCGAGAACGGTGTCGCGGTGGGACTCAGGGGGGCATGGGGAGAAGCGCGCGGCGACTATGTCATCTCCGCCGCCGACGCCCAGGACTGCCTGGAACGGATGCTTGGCGGGAAATATCCGCACCCCGGACTCACGCCCTCACTCAGGGCGCCGCTGCCCTCGGGGGAACCCCAGCTTCTCCGCCGCGGAACCGAGGAAGGCCGGCTCGTTCCCTTCCCCTCGCTCATCTACCTTGGGCTCGGCCTGAAGGGGGACTGGCGCTCGGTGCCGCACATGCAGACCTTCGTCCTGCCCGAGCCCCTCATTCTGGAAGACGGGGCGCTCACCGTTAGGCGGATCAGCGTCAGGCTCTTCAGCTTTGATCCGGGCACGGCTCCCGCGGGAAAGACCGCCGCCACGGTCATGATCGAGACCTACAACGACGGTTACTGGATGGAACTCCACGAAAAGGACTCCGCGGCCTATGAAGCGAAGAAGGCCGAGACGGCGCGTGCGGTGATCGCAGCGCTTGATGCCTTCCTGCCCGGTCTTGCCGCGTCGGTCGAGGTCGTGGACGTCGCCACGCCGCGCAGCTTCATCCGCTATACCAACAACCGACACGGAAGCTTCGAAGGGTGGCTGCCGACCGGCTCGTCTTTCGGCAAGAAGATCGCCGCGACACTCCCGGGGCTCGACCATTTCTATATGATCGGCCAGTGGCTCAATCCGGGCGGAGGCCTGCCTCCATGCGGCATCGAGGGACGGAAGCTGGCAAAACGACTGTGCAGCATGGAAGGCATCCGCTTCCGGCCCGAGTAAGGACGCGCTGCGGCCGGACCTTGCCTCCGACAAAGCGGAGGCAGGACCCGATCCGGAGGGCCGGGGGAGCCGCTCGGCGCCCCCGCCTTCACGGCAGGTCAGCCCGAAAGCAGTCCGGGCAGCACGAAGTGCCGGAAGAACTCCAGCCCGTCCTGTTTGATGTCGATGCTTCCCCGTGAGATGGCCCAGTCCAGGAAAAAGCCACGCATGCAACGCGCCACCCAGAGCGCCAGTTCCTCCGCGCTCCGTCCGCCGGGGATCTCCGACCGCTCCTGACCATCGGCTATCAGGTCGCGAAGGATCCGTGCCAGGGGCCGCTCCGCACTGGTCAGGAACTTGTCCTCGATGAAGTCGGAGAGCTGGTTTTCGTACAGTATGGCCAGGGTGCGGTATCCCATCTTGGTTTCGATGTACTCAAGCTGATACGTGGTGAATGCGAGGAGCCTGGACTCGGTGCTCTTGAACCTTCGGATCTGCGGGAGCTTGCTTTCGTAGAACACGTCGATGAGGCGAAACTCCTCCCGGATGATGTCGCTCTTCGTGTTGAAGTGGGTGTAGAACGAGCCCTTCGAAGTTCCGGCCGCCTGGGTGATCTCGTCGATGCTGACGGCGTCGAAGCCCTTCTGCTGAAAGAGGGCGATGGCGCTCTCGAGCAGGCGCTTCCGTGTCTCCTGCGCCCTGCGCTGCCGGGAAGTGATTCCCCCGTCTGACTTTTCCATGAAACTACCGGCAGCAGTATACCGACTCGACCCTGCCACATCAAGCGCGGGCGCTTCCCGGATTTCTCACGAGGCCTTGAAACCGGAATTCCTCTTGACAACCTGCCGAAGCGGATGTTCTCATATCCTTGTCAATGACCCGGGTCAGTGACTCAAGTCAAAAATGACGCCTCGCTGGCCGAGGAGCAAGGAGGGGTTGCCATGGATATCAGGGGCAGTGTGTTCGTCATTACGGGGGCAGGCTCCGGCATCGGAGAGGCGGTGGCCAGGTACGCCGCGGCGGAGGGTGCCGCCGTCATGGCCGGGGACCTTTCCGGGGAGGCCGTACAGCGAGTCGTCGCGGAGATCTCGGCTGCCGGAGGGAAGGCCGAGGGTCTGGTCGTTGACGTCACAAATGATGAGAGCGTATCCGCCTTCATGGACCGGGCCGTCTCCGCCTTTGGAGGGATCAACGCTGTCGTGCCCTGCGCGGGAATCATCAAGGACTCCCTGATGATCAACATCGACAAGGACAGCGGCAAGGTCAAGAAAGTCATGGACAGCGCCGCGTTCCGGGCGGTTATCGAAGTGAATCTCGTCGGATCGTTCATAACGTTGCGCGAGGCTGCGCGGCGCATGGTGGACGGCGGCTGGCGCGGTGTGCTTTTTACGGTCTCTTCGGTCAACAAGGCCGGGCAGATCGGACAGATCAACTACTCGTCCAGCAAGGCGGCGGTCGCGGTCTGGCCGCGGATCCTCACGGGCGAGTTCCATATGAAGGGCGTTTCCGGCATCCGCTGCGTAGGCATCGCCCCCGGCTATGTCGGCACGGCCATGGTGCGCGGCATGAACCAGGATGCTCTGGCCGCGATCGTCGGCGACGTGCACATCGGTCGGCTGATCGAGCCGGAAGAGATAGCGCAGTGCATCTGCTCCGTGGTCGAGAACGAGGCGATCGACGGCACTTGTCTGGAGATAACCGGAGGACTCACCTTCGGTCCGCGGTCCATAGCGAGGTAGGGGGCGGGTTGGCAGGAAGCGCCGGCCTGCAGGCAGGCGCATGGTTCCCGGACGAGGGACGCAGGTCCGGCATGGAAGGAGATTCGGATGAGCGGAGTTGCCATAGTCGGCGCATACAATACGAAGTTCGGAAGCTTCGTCCAGAAGAACAAGGAGACCGGCGAGGTCGCCGATACTCTTTCGATCTACGACCTCATGATTGAAGCGGGACGGGGAGCCTTGCGCGACTCGGGGCTCCCGGCCCGGGAGATCGACGGGGTATGGGTCGGATCCTGCGCACCCGGTCTGTTCGCCAACCAGGAACACCTCGCCGCGTTCGCGGTGGAGATCGATCCGGAGGGGCTGCGCCTCAAGCCCATGACCCGCTGCGAGGACGCCTGCGCCTCGGGATCCGTTGCCCTCTACAACGCGCTCTACGCGATCGAAGCGGGGAGGGCGCGCTTCGCCCTGGTCCTCGGTGTGGAAAAGATGAATCTGCTGTCGACCGGCGGCGTCACGCATGCCCTGGCCACCTGCTCGTACTGGCCGGAGGAGGGAGCGCGCTCGATGACCTTTCCCGGTCTGTTTGCGGAATATGCCAAGGGCTACGCCGCGCGCCACGGTCTCGGCCGCGAGACGCTGGCCCGCCAGCTTGCCGCCATCTCCGCCCTGAGCTATCGCCATGGCGTGCAGAATCCCCTGGCGCATTTCGGTAAGGGCGGGCCCTCGGATCGGCTGGGCCTCTTCAGCGCGGAGGCGATACTCGCGCTTCCGGACGAGAAGAATCCGATGATCGCAGAGCCGCTCCGGCTCCACGACTGCTCCCTGGTCACCGACGGCGCCGCCGCGGTCGTGCTGGCACGCAGCGACGACGCAGTGGCCGCGGGGATGAAGGTCGTGGAGATCGCCGGCATCGGGCATGTCAACGAGCGGCTCGCCATCGGCAACCGCAGCGGCATGCACGAGCTCGTGGCGGGCAAGGAGGCCGTCCGCCGGGCCTTCGCCGAAGCCGGGGTGGGCATCGGCGACATCGATCTCGCTGAAGTGCATGACTGTTTCAGCATCAACCAGCTTCTCTCGACGGAGGCCCTCGGCCTGTCCCGCGACGGCCGTGCGGGCTTCGACTACCTCGAGGGGCGGTTCGATGCCGACGACCGCTGCCCGATAAACCTTTCCGGCGGCCTCAAAGCCAAGGGCCACCCGGTGGGGGCGACCGGAGTGTCCATGCATGCGCTCGTCTACAAACAGCTGGTCGGCGCGGCGATCGGCGATGCGCCACAGCGCGGCCAGCCCGGGACCGGCGTCACCTTCAACGTGGGCGGCTCCGCGGTAACCAACTGCGTGTCCGTGCTGCGACGGCGGAGCTGACAAGGTACCGCGAACGCGGCATCGGCCGCGGTCCAGGGGTGTGGGTCCCTCCGACCATTGCACCCCGCCAGGCCCCCGGTCGGCCGGCGACTTGCCCCCGGGCGGCGCCGGGCGTATCTTGGCAGGCGGAGGAACAACCTCATGAGCAGCGACGACGAAGCCCCCGAATCCCCGGCGCCGACCCTGTTCCAGCCACTCGCCATCCGCGGCCTGACGCTCAGAAATCGCATCGTCATGTCCCCGATGTGCCAATACTCCGCGGTCGACGGCCTGGCCAACCAATGGCATGTGGCGCACTACGGGTCCCGGGCGGCGATGGGGCTCGGCCTGGTCATGATCGAGGCGACGGCCGTCGAGGCCCGGGGTCGCATAACGCCTCACGATCTCGGAATCTGGAACGATGACCAGGCGCGGATCCTGGCCCCGATAGCCGCCTTCGCGCGCTCGCAGGGCGCGGCCATCGGTATCCAGCTGGCCCACGCCGGAAGGAAGGCCAGCACGGCGCGTCCCTGGGATGGCGGAGCCGCGATCGTGCCCGGCGGAGATTCCCCGGGCTGGCACACCGTCTCCGCAAGTCCCCTGCCCTTCCACGCGAGCGATCCCCCTCCTTCGGAGCTCGACCGCACGGGGATAGCAGCCATCGTGACCGCCTTCGAAACCGCGGCCCAGCGGGCGGTCTCCGCGGGCTTCGATCTGGTGGAGATCCATGCGGCCCACGGATACCTGCTCCACCAGTTCCTCTCGCCGCTCTCCAATCATCGCCACGACGAGTACGGCGGCAGTCTCCGCAACCGCGCCCGGTTCCTCCTGGAGGTCTGCGAGGCCGTCCGGCGGGCAACCGGGAACCACCGGCCCCTCTTCGTACGCGTCTCGGCCACCGACTGGGCCGAAGGCGGATGGGACATCGAGGAATGTGTCGAGCTTGCGGGCATGCTCAAGGGCCTCGGCGTCGACCTCGTGGACGTTTCCTCCGGAGGGCTCGTGCCCTGGCAGAAGGTCGAGGCCGGACCCGGTTACCAGGTGCCCTTCTCCCGCGCCATCAGGAAGGGGGCAGGCATCGCGACGGCAGCCGTGGGGCTCATCACTGGTCCGGCCCAGGCCGAAGCGGTCCTGGCCGAGGGCGGAGCGGATCTGGTCATCCTGGGCAGGGAGCTCCTCCGCAATCCGGGCTGGGCCTGGCAGGCGGCCCGGCATCTCGGCGCGGACTCGCTCGACGGGCGCGAGGCGGACGGGGCGCTGCCCGGGGGCGTCCCACCCCAGTACCTGCGCGCCCGCTGAGCCCTTTCTCCGCCGCGGCCGGCCCGTCTACCCTGGCCCTGATGCTCCTCCCGCATATACTGAAGGAGGAGCGGCGGGACGGGCCCGCGAGAAGCGGGCCGGCGAGGATCGCTCCGAAGGAGCGAATCCATGGATCGACCGGAACTCGTGGCCACCAGCGCGCGGAGCGAGACCTTCGCGGGCATCACCTATCACCTCGATGGGGAGCTCGTTCCAGCCCTGACCGTCGAGCTTGACGGCGGCAAGACCGTCTACTTCGAACATCATATCCTTCTCTGGAAGCATACCGGCGTGACCGTCGGCATCCGTTCCATGAAGGGCCTGGCCAAGCGGATGCTCGCGGGAATACAGATCTTCATCACCGAGGCGGGCGGGTCGGGCCAGATCGCCTTCAGCAGGGACGGGGCGGGCCAGGTGGTCCCCCTCCACCTGAAGCCGGGCGAGGTCATACAGGTGCGGGAGCATCAGTTTCTTGCGGCGAGCGGCACCGTGGACTACAGCTTCGAGCGGGTCAAAGGGGTCAGCAATATCCTGTTCGGAGGCTCGGGTTTCTTCATCGACACCTTTTCCTGCCCTCAGGGCGAGGGCATCCTCTGGCTGCACGGCTACGGCAACGTCTTCGAAAAGCGCCTGGCGGCCGGCGAGCAGATCGACGTCGAGCCCGGGGCCTGGCTGTACAAGGACTCGAGCGTCACTATGCAGACCAGCATGACTCGGCTCTCGGTGGGCATGCTGGCGGGCATGAATCTCGTCATGAACCGGTTCACCGGGCCAGGCCGGATCGGGCTCCAGTCGATGTACCTCAATTTCGAGACCGAGTAGGCTGCGTTTTCCCCGCCCGGAGGGGTGGGGCGGCTGGGACATGTTCGCGGAGCATCCTTTGACACGGGGTCACAAAATGTAATACTGTCAAGGGAGTATCGGCTTGGCTCGCCGACGCGAAGGAGTCTCCATGACCATCAAGGGGCTGAAAAGCCTGTCGCTCGGCCAGCTCGTCGCCAGGATCCCGATCGTCCAGGGTGGCATGGGCGTGGGCATCTCCCTCTCGGGGCTGGCGGCCGCCACGGCCAACGCGGGCGGCATCGGCGTGATCGCCGCGGCGGGGATTGGCCTGCTTGAACCCGATGGCTTCACGGATTTCCTCGGCGCCAGCATCAGGGCCCTGCGCCGCGAGATCAGAAGAGCCCGCGAGCTCAGCCGCGGCGTCATCGGCGTCAACATCATGGTCGCGCTCCGCAACTTCGCCGACATGGTCCGGACCGCAGTCGAGGAGAAGATCGACGTCATTTTCGCGGGGGCCGGGCTGCCGATGACCCTGCCGGAACTCGTCAAAGGATCGCTCACCAAGATCGTGCCCATCGTCTCATCCGGCAAGGCGGCGGCGCTCATAGCCCGTCGCTGGCTGGACAAGTACGACTATCTGCCGGACGCCTTTGTCGTGGAAGGTCCCAAGGCCGGCGGCCACCTCGGCTACAAGCCCGAGCAGATCGACGATCCCGACTTTCGTCTCGAAAAGATCCTGCCGGAGGTCATAGCGGCCGTGAAACCCTTTGCCGAGGAGCGGGGCAGGGACATTCCGGTAATCGCCGGCGGCGGAGTCTACACGGGTGCGGACATACGGAAATTCCTCGAGCTCGGCGCGGCCGGCGTGCAGATGGCGACGCGGTTCGTCGCCACGGAGGAGTGCGACGCAGCCTCGGCCTTCAAGGAAGCCTTCGTGTCCGCCCGGCCCGGCGATCTGGAGATCATCAAGAGCCCCGTCGGCATGCCGGGCCGTGCGATCCGCAACCGCTTTCTCGACGAGGTCGAGCGCGGCGAGCGCAAGCCCTTCGCCTGCCCCTACCACTGCATCGTCACCTGCGATTACGAGAAGGCGCCGTACTGCATTTCGCTCGCCCTGCTGAACGCCCAGCAGGGGCGGCTCGACAAGGGCTTCGCCTTTGCGGGAGCCAATGCCACTCGCGTGGAAAAGATCGTACACGTACAGGAGCTCGTCGATTCGCTCGTGAAGGAGTTCGAGGACTCTGCGGCGCCCTCGGCGAAGGACCGGCCCTCAGAAGCGTAGGTCGGCGCCGAGTCCGGCGCTGACGTAGTAGTCGCGCTGTCCCCAAAACTCGCCGGTGGCCAGGGCGGCTATCGAGAAGGGCGCGTTCGGCAGATGCCAGCGGAGCTCGGCGCCGAAGGCGAGGGGTAGACGCTCAAGTGGTGGCCCGCCGCTGAAAGGCTCGCTCTTCGCAGCCGCCGAGACCGCGAAACTCACCGCCTCCATCGTCACCTCGAGCCCCGCACGCAGATAGGCCCATACGAAGAATCCCGGAACCGTCCAGAGACCGTCGTCGTAGCCGGGATAGAAGGTCGAAGTCTCGATCTCGGGCGTCACGAACAGCCGGGCTCCGCCCGCCGAAAGCTCGAAGGGCATGCCCGCGGAGAGACCGGCGTAGCGCGTCGGTCCGTCCCAGGCGGGCGGCCAGCCGCTGGAGGCCTCGTCCATGAACGAGGCGAGGCTCAGCTTGGCGTAGGCCGCGACGCCTCCGCTCTCCCCCTCGACAAAGGCGTACTTGAAGGCTGCCGTGGCAGTCCAGGAATCCGGGGACGGGCTGCTCATGTCGCCGGGATAGAGGGTACTCAGCGCCGAAATTTCCAGCTCCATGCCTCCGCTCGGCGAGGGAAGCCCCACCCTGATGCCCGCGTCGAGCGTCCCGCGACCCATGATCGCATGGTCGAGAAGCTCGAGGTGGCCGAGCGCGTCCACGCCGGACTCGACCTCCCCGCGCTCGAGACTGCGGGCGTCGGGCGCCAGCAGGGCACCGGAGACTCCCGAGTAGAAGGTGGAGCTGCGGGCATACCGGCCGCTGACGATCGTGACCTGGGTTTCCCGGGATCCGGCGCTCGCGCCGGCCGCGCCTGAACCTGGAGGGCCGCCCGCCGCCGCGGTCGGGGCAGCGCCCACCGCGGCAGTGCCCGCCGCCGCCCCTGACGCGGCCCGGGCGCTAAGCGTGTAGATACCGGGCTGCAGAGCGTGCCCGCGATCGTCCCTGCCGTCCCATCGCAGCGAAGTGCTGAAGGAAGCGAGGCTCAGCGGAGGGAAGTGCCGGACTTCCCTGCCCTCGGCGTCCTCGACAAGCAGGTCCGCGGCGCCTGCCGCAGTGGCGTCGACGGATATTTCGCAGCTGCCGAGAAAGCCCGGATCGGCGGGGTCGAAGCGCTGCGGTCTCGCGGAAACCGATTCGAGGGCGAAGGCAGCGGGCTGAAGGGAAACGGAGAGTTCGAGGGTCGATCCCTGAGTGATCGATATCGGACTGTCGAAGTCCAGGTAGCCGAAGCTCCTGACTCTAAGCTGATGTTCACCCGAAGCCAGAGTGAGGGAGCTGCCGGACTGGAACTCCCCGTCGATGAAAACCTCCGCGCCGCTCCCGAGCCCGTGCAGGATGAGGTAGCCTACATCAGCCGGCGCCTCTTGTTCCGGCGCCGAAAAGAAGAGACTGAACAGGCCGCCGCCCGTCGCCTCGCCCCCTTGCGAAGGGGATGCCGCGGCTGCGGGCGCGGTTGCGGGCGCGGCTGCGGGCGCTGGAGTCCGGGCTTTGGCCGCAGCCGCGCGCTGGGACGCGCTCTGGTCTCCGCCGGCGCTCGAGGCGTAGCCCGTTCCGCTTGAACTTGCGCAGCCTGCCAGCGCCAGGGTCAAGGCGAGAACGGCCCAGGGCAGCGGGCAGGCGCCGATGCGGTAGGCGCCGCTGGGGCGCACTAAGGAAGAATGGCGAAGCATGCTCCCAGTATAGCGCCCTGCAGGGCGCTCTGCAGGGCGCGTTCTGGAAGGGGAGCAGGGCCTGCGGGGGCGTCCCCGCAGCGATCACTTCACGTATTGGATGAACTGACCGTAGCCTTCCTTTTCCATGTCCTGGAGGGGAATGAAGCGGAGCGAGGCCGAGTCCATGCAATACCGGAGCCCGGTCGGTGCCGGCCCGTCGTCGAAGAGATGTCCCAGATGGGAGCCGGCGTACCTGCTGGCGACCTCGGTTCGCTGCATCCCGAAGCTGTCATCCTCGTGGAACACGATATTCGAAAGCGCCAGCGGCATCGTAAAGCTCGGCCAGCCCGTACCCGAGTCGAACTTGTCCTTGGAGCTGAAGAGGGGCTCGCCCGAAACGATGTCGACATAGATACCCGGCTTTTCGTTGTTCCAGTACTCGTTCTGGAAAGGAGGCTCGGTCCCCTGGCGCTGGGTGACATCGTACTGCATGGAGTTGAGTGTCTTCTTCAGCTGGGCGTCGGAGGGCTTCGAGTAATCGCCCATGTGCGCGGAGGGCGGAGCGTTGGGGTCAAGGGCTCCCTCTTTGCCCCAGGCAGCGGTGAAGAACTCGATCCGGCCGGAATGGTTGTAATAGTAGCCGTAGTCCAGCGGCCGTTTCTTGGGATAGTCCTGATGGTAGTCCTCGGCAGGATAGAACGCAGGCGCCGGCAGGAGCTGGGTGACGATCGGCCGCTTGAATACCCCTGACGCGGCGAGCGCGGCTTTCGACGCTTCGGCCTGGCTTTTCTGCTGTGGGTTTTCGTAGAAGATGATCGGGCGGTACTGGGGACCCCGGTCCACGAAGGCTCCACCCGGGTCGGTGGGGTCGGTGTGGCGCCAATAGACGTCGAGCAGGTGTGAATAGCTGATCCGCGTCGGATCGAAGATGACCTGGACGACCTCCACATGGCCGTTTTCCGCGTAGTTCTCGTAGGTCGGATTGCGGGTGCTTCCGCCCGCATATCCGGATACGGCGTTTACCACGCCATAGGCCTTCTCAAGCGCAGACTGCATGCTCCAGAAGCAGCCTCCCGCAAGGAGGGCCGTCTGGAGCCCGCTCGAGACCGGACCGGGGGGTGGGGTGGGCAGTCCGGAATCGGCCACCAGGGCCGACCCGGCAAAAATGAGCATCGCAGACATCACTGCGAGCGCTAGCCTGTTCACGGTAGCTCCTTTGACGATCCCCGACTGGCTCTGACCACGTCTCGATCCCGGCCGGGAGGGGCCATGGGGATTCATCGTTGAGCTAAATGTATAGAATGCTTTACATGGAATCAAGCATATATACGACAAACGCAGTAATGAAAGTGAAGGGACGCCACGGGCCGGGAATTCCAGGAGGGAGAGGGCCGCAGGGGGTTGTGGCAGCGATCTTCGTGACCCGATTCCCCTCCCCGAGCCGGCCACTGTCGAACTGCGCCCCGGTAATTCTTTGCAGGTCCATGCGGACGACGGTCTTGTCGATGGTTTTTCTACGCGGTACCATTCATTACGGGAGCGCCCACCGCGGGCCACAAGGAGAACGCATGCAGGAATTTTTCGCAAAAGGCGGACTGGTCCTCTGGATCATCGTCGGTCTTTCGGCCCTGGCCGTCGCCATCATCATCGAGCGACTCCTCTACTTCCGCCGCATATCCACCGACGAGCAGAAGCTCTACTCCCGGGCGAAAGCCAGCCTCGAGAAGGCCCACTTCGACGAGGCGCTGGCCATCTGCGACCAGAATCTCTCCCCCTTCTCGGCCCTGCTCCGCACGGGGATCGAGAATCGGCACTACCCGGAGCAGACGCAGCGCGAGATGCTCAAGGACGCGGCGGCCCAGGAAGAGCCGGGGCTCGAGCGCCACATCTCGGCGCTCGGCACGATCGCCAACATCGCCCCGCTGATCGGACTTCTGGGCACGGTCACGGGTACGATGAAAGCCCTCGGCGTCCTCGGGCGCTTCGGGGCTGTCAGCGATCCCTCGGTCATAGCCGCCGGCGTTTCCGAGGCCTTGATAAACACGGTGGGCGGCATCATCGTCGCGGTTCTCTCGGTCATTTTCTACAATTACCTCGTCAACAAGGTGAACCTGATCATCCTCAAGCTGGAGAGTCAGGTCACCAATCTCATCACGATGGTCAATGCGAGCGAGTCGAGGGGGTCACGGACATGAGGAGCGGCCGGCGGCTCCATCCCGCAACGAACGTCAATCTAGTCCCCCTGATCGACGTCCTCCTCATTCTCATCATTTTCTTTATGATCACGACGACCTTCAAAGTCGCCCCGGGCATCAGCCTGACGCTGCCGAGCTCGAGCACCTCCCAGAACGTACAGTCCTCCGTGGTCAGCGTCGTCGCCGTGTCGGAGTCGGAAATCTATGTCGACCGGGTGAGGACCACCCTCGCGGGACTCCCCGCCCTCATCAAACGGAAGGCCAGCTCGGGGGACCCCTCCACGATCAAGGCCACGCTCGAGGGCGACAAGTCCGCGAGCTATCAGCTCATGATCTCGGTGCTCGACGCGCTCAGGCGGAACGGGATCGAAGCGGTCGGCCTCCGGACGAGGCCGGTGGGGGGCGGCCCATGACCGGCAGCGCCTGGGTGCGAGCCCAGGATCGCAGGCGCAGCCTGATTGCCGTCGGGGCCACGGTGGCCCTTTATGTCCTCGGATTCCTGGTCGTCGTCATCGTCGGCCTCCTGGTACCTTCGCATGAGGCCAACGCCCAGGGCCCCCTCGTCGTCGATCTCGGCCTGCCCGAGGGTTCGGTCAGTTCTCTTCCGCTCGGCGTGCCCAACGCGCCGGAGCGCCCCATCGGGCTGGCGCCGACGCCGCCCGCACAGGCGCAGCCCTCCACCCAGCCGGCGGCGCAGCCCTCCGCCGCCGCGTCGTCGGCTCCTCCCGCGGCCACGAGCTCATCCAGGCCCGGAACCGCCTCGGTGGGCGCTCCTCCTGCACCCGGCGGCACAGCCCCGCGCAGCCCCTCGACCGTTGCCACAGGCGCTCCCCCCACGGCGAGCCAAAGCCCCGCGGCGACGACGCGGAGCTTCAGTTCCTCGCCGGGCAGCTCAGTCCAGGGCTCGACCCCCGGACTCGTCGTCGGCACCGGGACGGTCACCTTCCGGGGCTCGGAGATGGGCAATCTCCTGGATACGACCTTCGTAGCCGCTTCGGGGAAGATCGGCCGCAATCTCTATGTCCCGATCTGGCTCTACATGCCGCTGCCGCATCAGGTGAGCGATGCAATCTATCAAGCTATCCCGGCCGACGCGGGGGGCTACTACACTGCAAGCGCACGGAAGGATGCTTTCAGGCAATACTACAGTCAGTCTGGCGGCGTGTGGACGCAGAAGCCCAGCGTCCCCTATGACGCGCGGGCCTTTATCTGGCTCATGCTCCAGGACGCCGGTGTCGATCCCTCCCGGGCCGAATTCAAGCAGCAGCAGAATCTGAAACCCGTGGCCATCGATTTTGTCGTGGGCCCGGGGCCGAAGCCCGCCCTCGTCTACGTCGACCTGGTCTCATCGTCCGGATCCAAGGAAATCGACGACGCGGTGCTCTACGGATTCAGGCAGGCCACCTTCTTCAACAACACGGGCACCTCGGTGTCCGGCCATTTCACCTACGACTTCAACGCCGCGCCCACCAAGTAGGGCGCGCCCAGGCGCAGGGAGCGGCACGGCGCGGGGTCGCGCCATCAGGTGTCGCGCGAAGCGTGGGGCTCGGGAGCCTGTCAGGGCGCGGGCAGGCTAGGGCGCCGGCGGGCGCGGGCGGCCGCCGCGATCATGGCATCGCATTCCTCGACCCTGAGGGCGAGAGGTTTCTCAATGAGCACATGCAGCCCTGCCTCGAAGCTTTCGATCGCATGGGCCGCGTGGAAGGGATGGGGCGTCGTGACGACCAGGGCCGCGACCCGGTCGCGATCCGCCAGCTCAGCCGGGCTTGAACGCGAGGCGCAGTCCCAGCGAGCTGCGAAGGCATCGCGCTTCGCCGCGTCGCGCCCGCAGACCGAGACCAGTCGCGCGCCCGGCGTTCGGGAGAGGGCCCGCGCGTGAAGCTCAGCCACCTTGCCGTAGCCGTACAGCCCGAATGCGATGTCGTCCATGACTGCCTCGTCAGGGCGCACGTGATTCCCGCGCTCCTGTGGCGACCGGGCCGCAGGAGTCGTCGGAGCTGTCGGGGTCGGCGGCACCGCTGGGCTGCATGCTAGGCGTTGTAGGAATTGGAAGTCGCCGGCCCTCCCGTGCCCGTCCAGTCCGTGTGGTGGAATTCCCCCCGGGGACGATCCACCCGTTCGTAGGTATGGGCGCCGAAGTAGTCGCGCTGCGCCTGGATGAGATTCGCGGGGAGCCGTGCGCAGCGGTAGCCGTCGTAGAAGGCAAGGGCCGCGGAAAGGGAGGGAATGGGCACGCCCGTCGCGGCCGCCGCCGCGACGACCCTCCGCAGCGCCGCCTGGCAGTCTCCCAGGATGCCCGCAAAGTAGGTGTCGACAAGGAGGGAGGGCAGTTCGGCGTCCCGGTCGAAGGCCTGCTTGATCCGATCGAGGAAGGCCGATCGGATGATGCATCCGCCGCGCCAGACCTGGGCGATCGATCCGTAGTCGAGGTCCCAGCCTCGGGCCGAGCCCACTTCCCGCATCAGCATGAAGCCCTGGGCGTAACTTACGATCTTTGCGGCAAGGAGGGCCCGGCGCAGGTCCTCGAGTGTCGTGACGGTCGGCGCCGCTGCGGCGGCTTTCGGGCCCTCGAGAATATCCGCGGCGTCCGCACGCTCCTCGACGAGGGCCGAGAGAAAACGGGCGAAGACCGCCTCGGTGATGAGGGTGAGCGGGACTCCGGCGTCAAGCGAGGTCTGGCTGACCCATTTGCCCGTCCCCTTCTGTCCGGCGGAATCCAGTATCCGTTCCACGAGCGGGCTGCCATCCGGGTCGGGGAATCGGAGGATGGCCTCGGTGATCTCGATCAGGTAGGACTCGAGCTCGGTCCGGTTCCAGTCCCGAAAGGCGTCGGCCATCGCGGGCGCGGACATTCCGTAGGCTTCACGCATGAGGTGGTAGGTCTCCGCGATCAGTTCCATGTCGCCGTACTCGATGCCGTTGTGCACCATCTTCACGAAATGGCCGGCACCTTCGCTTCCGATCCAGGCGCAGCAGGATTCTCCGGTCGCCGTCTTGGCGGCGATGTCGGTGAAAATGCTTCTGACACCGGCCCAGGCCGGAGCGTCACCGCCGGGCATGAGCGAAGGCCCGTTGCGCGCTCCCTCCTCCCCTCCCGAGACTCCCATGCCCACAAAATGAATCCCCCGCTCGCCGAAGCTCTTGACGCGCCGCACCGTGTCCTCGAAGTAGGAGTTGCCGCCGTCGATGACTATGTCGCCACTCTCAAGAAACGGCCCAAGATGTTCGAGCATCTCGTCCACCGGCGCGCCGGCCTTTATGAGGAGCATGACCTTCCGTGGCCGGGCAAGCGAGGCGCAGAGCTCCTCGAGGCTGCGTGCGCCCACAATGTCGCTTCTGCCCGCCGCAGGTCCGGAGAGGAATTGCTCGGTGACCGTGTGTGTCCTGTTATAGACCGCCACCGAGTAGCCGTGGTCGTTCATGTTGAGGACAAGGTTCTGTCCCATGACGGCGAGACCGATCAAACCGATGTCAGCTTCCATGTCCATCTCCTAGCGCTGGATCCGCGCCGAGCCGCCTCGGGCGAGGGCTTCCACCTGATCTACTGTAGCCATGCTCGTGTCGCCAGGGAAGCTGGTCACGAGGGCGCCGTGGGCCCAGCCCAGGCGAAGCGCCTCCTCCGGGCTCCGCCCGGACAGAAGGCCATAAATGAGGCCAGCGGCGAATCCGTCGCCTCCGCCGACTCGATCGTAGACATCGAGCTCGCAGGTCGGCGCGATATGGCTGGATCCTCCGATCCACAGGACGGCGCTCCAGCCGTGACGGTTGGTGGATCGGACTTCGCGCAACGTGGTGGCCACTGCCTTGACGTTCGGATAGCGGCGGCTCACCTGATCGATCGTGGCCAGGAAGGCGGCCGGATCGAGCTTGGACTTGTGCTCGACCGAAGGTCCCTCGAGGCCGAGCCCCATCTGGAGATCCTCCTCGTTGCCGAGGAGGACATCTACCTGCTCGACGATGCGGGCCAGTGTGGCGCGCGCCCGCTCCGCGGCGCTGCCGGCGCCACCTCCGGTGCCGCCTCCGGCCTTTTCTTCGGCAGCGAAGGCCGCCCACAGCTTGGCGCGATAGTTCAGATCGAAGGAAACAATGGCCCCGGCGGCGCGCGCCTCGCGCATGCCCTCGATTATCAGCTCCGGCGTGGTACCCGACAGGGCGGCAAAGATGCCGCCGGAATGGAACCACCTGACCCCGGAGGAGAAGATCCTTTTCCAGTCGAAGCTGCCCGGAGCGAGGAGGGAAGCAGCTTCGTTCGCGCGATTGTAGAAGACCACAGGAGGCCGGAGCCCCTGGCCGCGGTCGCTCCACACCTGGGCGATATTGGGACCGCGGACGCCGTCATGGGCAAAGTGGGCATAGAAAGAATCTACTCCGGCGGCGCGCACCGAACTTGCCACTTTTTGGCCGATCGGATAGTCGACCATGGCGCTCGCAATCGCGGTCTTCATGCCGAAGCAGAGTGCGAGATTCGCCGCCACGTTGTACTCGCCTCCAGATACGTGGAGATCATAGTGGTCCGCGGCGGAGAAGGGCACGATGCCCGGATCGAGTCGTGTCACCAGGGCGCCGAGGGCCAGGAAGTCGTAACCGGAGGGTTTCGATGCGGGGATGATCAGGTCGTGCACGGCGGTCTCCTATGTTCTACGTTTGGCGATGACGGCCCGCATCGCATCCAGCTGACGCATGCCGGCATCGCCGAGTCGTTCCATGACTTCCACGTACAGCGCGTCCACGATGGCGAGCTGCGCGATCCGCGCGGAAAAGGCCTCGCTCGCATAGGGCGAGGAAGGAGCCGCGGAGATGAGGAGCTGGTCCGCCATCTTTGCGAGCGGGGAGCGCTGGTAGGTGCAGAGCAGCACGAGGGGCACGCCATTTCTCTTGAGTTCCGCGGCCAGGGCGAGGGCATCGGTGTTGGCACCGCTGTGCGAAACCAGGAGGGCGACATCCTGCGGCGCGGCCTGGCTCGCGGACATGAGCTGGACGTGAAAGTCCTCCGGGGCCGAACAGCGCAGCCCCGTGCGAAGCAGCTTGTGGTAGGCGTCCCGCGCCACCATGCCGGAGCCTCCGAGACCGAGGAAGAGGATCATGCGTGCCCCGACGAGGAGTTCCGCCGAGGCCTCGAGCGCTGTCCGATCGAGGCCCTTCATGGTGAGCTCGAGAGCGGACATCGCTGTCTTGAATACGACCGATACCGCGGTCTCGCCGTCGGCCGATTCCACCGCGGCGTCGTAGAAACGGGCATTGGGGGGTGAGGTCTCCGTGGCTAGGGCAATCCGGAACTGCTGATAGCCCTCGTAGCCGAGCTTCCTCACGAAACGGAAGAGGGTGGACTCCGAAACCCCGATGCGGTCGGACAGCTCCTCGATGCTCGGATGCACCGCGTCGGCGGGAGCGGCGAGGATGAAATCGGCAACCTTCCGCTCCTTCAAGCTCAGCGAGGCAAGGCTTTCATGGATGGCATAAATGCAGCTCTTTTTATCCATTTCGAGTGCCTGCCGCAGTGTATCGTGAAAAAAAATATCTTTCAAGAAAAGAATATTTCAATTGGCCGCATACCGAACGTGATTGGGGAGTACCACAGGGCGGACGTAGCAGCCAACCCATCAGACGACGCATCGGCCGGCGCAACGGCCAGGAGAGGTCCGAAACGCTTGTTTCGGGGTGGGGGGAGTTCGTACATTGGAACGATGGCAGATGCTGCACTTCGCCTGTCCGAGTTCCGCTCTGGCGAGGAGATCCGCTACGATCTCCGGAGTCCGGGACGCTGGATCTTTTCGCACCTCATGCGCTATCCCTGGCTCCCGGTCCTCGCGGCCCTGTTCTCGATCGCCAACAATGTGGGCTATTC
The DNA here is from genome assembly GCA_035505775.1 of Rectinemataceae bacterium. Taxonomy (GTDB): domain Bacteria; phylum Spirochaetota; class Spirochaetia; order Treponematales; family Rectinemataceae; genus JAJXZP01. The sequence continues at coordinate 55,074 of DATJQN010000235.1, forward strand.
GGGACTCCAGCTCCTGATAGGTCGCGGCTTCGATGTCGTGAGGCTGCATCCGGGGCAAAGCCAGCTCCTGCTTTCGGTGGCGCTCCTCATAGGCGGAGCCGGCGTCCTCCAGGGGCTGGCGGGAGTGGTCCGGAACCTTTCCTTCGAGTTCCTGGCCCAGAAAGTGGAACGGGACTCCCGGGCGGAGCTGTACTCGAGCCTGCTCGGCAAGAGCCAGACCTTCCATTCGCGGCAGAAAGTCGGCGACATCATGGCCCGCGCGACGAACGACGTGCACTTCCTCAACCTGATGTTCTCCCCCGGGATCGCCATGATCATGGACTCGACCCTCACCACGGTCGTGCCCCTCATCATGATCGCCACGATCACCCCCCGACTTCTGCTCGTGCCCTCGATATTCATCGTACTGCTCGTGCTGACCGTCTGGGGCTACAACCGGCGGCTCAATCCCGCCACCGACGAGCAGCGTCGGACGTTCGGATCTCTCAACGCGACGTTGGCCGACGCGCTCGAGGGGATTGAGACGGTGAAGGCCAATCTCGGGGAGATCCGCGAGACGGCGAGATTCGTGCGCGGCGCCCAGGCGCTGCGGGATCTCTACATCCGCATCGCCAGGATCGAAGGCAGATACTGGCCCCTCCTCGTCTACGCCATCTGCTGGGGAGCGGCCTTCGTGCACGCCCTCTTCCTCTGGCACGCCGGGCTGATCACCATCGGACAGGTCGTCAGCTACATGCTGCTGTACAATGTCTTTCGCTTCGCCACTTTCATATCGCTCTGGTCGTTCAACCTCTTCCAGATGGGCCTCTCGAGCGCGGCCCGCGTTCTCGAGACGATCACTGCGAGGAGCGAGCTGGACGAGAACGTCGGCGGCCTGGCCAAGCCCATCGTCGGGAGGGTCGAGTTCAGATCGGTGAGCTTCTCCTTCTGCGGCAAGCAGGGCTGCGACGACGGCAAGCCCGGTGCGGCCGGACCGGTGCTCCGCGGCGTGTCGTTCGTCGTCGAGCCGGGCCAGACGGTTGCCGTCGTCGGACGCACCGGCTCGGGCAAGACGAGTCTCGTACGCCTGGTCAACCGGATCTTCGATGTCGATTCCGGCCAGGTCTTGATAGACGGAGTGGATGTCAGGGACTGGAACCTGGAGAGTCTCCGGAGCCAGGTCGCGAGCATCGAACAGGACGTGTTCCTCTTCTCGCGGCCCATCCGCGAGAACATCGGGTTCGGCAAGGAAGGCGCCGCCCACGACGAGATCGAGCGGGCCGCCCGCGCCGCCCAGGCCCACGAGTTCATCGAGTCCTTCGAGAAGGGCTACGACACGGAGGTCGGCGAGCGGGGCGTCACGCTCTCCGGCGGCCAGAAGCAGCGCGTGGCGATCGCCCGGGCCTTCCTGGTCGACCCGAGGATCCTGATCCTCGACGACTCCACCTCGGCCATCGACTCCCGTACGGAGGACGAAATCCAGAAGGCAATGCGCGAGGCCAGCCGGGGGCGGACGACCTTCCTGATCACGCATCGGCTTTCGCAGATCCGTTGGGCGGACAAGATCATCTTGCTCAAGGGCGGCACGGTGGCCGCTTCGGGCACGCATGCGGAGCTCCTCGAGGAAAGCGAGGACTACCGCCGGCTTTTCGCGAGGGTATAGCATGGGTTTCATAATGGACGGCCTCGAATCGGAGGCTTACGACCGGAGCTATTCGGACCGTCAGCTCTTCTCGCGCATACTCGCCTATTTCCGGCCTTTCCGCTCGCGGATCGCCATCGTCGTCGGAGTGCTCATCCTGGCCTCCCTCTCTGAGTTTCTCGCCCAGGTGATCGTCGCCCGCTCCGTGGACCTCGCCTCCCAGCGCCCCCAGGCGGCCGTATTCGCCCTTGTTGGCATCGCGGTTGCCGCGTTCGGCTCGCTCGAGTGGGGCTTCAACTACCTCCGCTACTTCCTTTCCGGACGGATCGTCGGCGAGTCGATCTTCCGCCTGCGCAGGGATGCCTTTTCCCGCGCCATCTCCCACGACCTCTCGTTCTACGACGAGCACTCGTCCGGAAAGGTGGTCAGCAGACTGACCACGGACACCGAGGACTTTTCGAACGTGATCGGCCTGGTCGTCGACTTCCTCTCCCAGCTCGTGCTCGTAGCCGTCTTCTTCGGTTACCTCATGTCCCTCAGTTCGCGGCTCGCGATCATGCTCCTCGTGATGGCGCCGATCGCCGCCATCCTTGCCCTCGCGTTCCGGCGCCTCGCCCGCTTCGTGACGCTCAACGCCAAGCGCATCACGGCCCAGGTGAACTCGAGGATTCAGGAGTCGGTGTCCGGGATCGGCGTGGCCAAGGGTTTCCGTCGGGAACGGGCGCTGTGGAGAGCCTTCAAGGACGACAATCGCACCGCCTACCGCTTCGGACTGAGGCGGGGGATCGTCCTCCAGCTCATCTTCCCCGTCGTTGGAATCGCCTCCGCCCTCGGTAACAGCCTGATCTTCTTCGCCGGCGGCAGGTCCGTCTGGAGTGGGGCGCTCAGCATCGGCCAGTGGCTGCTCTTCATCCAGGCAGTCGGCTTCTTCTGGTGGCCGATGCTCAACATCGCCTCCTTCTGGAGCCAGCTACAGGATGGGCTGGCCGCGGCTGAGCGCGTGTTCTCCCTGATCGACCGCGAACCCCGGGTGAAGCAGCTGGGTGACCGGAGTCCCTCGCGCATCGAGGGCGCCGTGAGCTTTCGGGACATCGGGTTCGCCTATTCGAGCAAGGAGAAGGTGTTCGAGGGTTTCTCGCTCGACATCGCCTCGGGAGAGAAGCTCGCCATCGTGGGAAAGACCGGCGCCGGCAAGTCCTCGATCGTCAAGCTTCTGTGCCGCTTCTACGAGTTCCAGTCCGGCGAGCTCCTGCTCGATGGGCTCGACATCCGCGGCTACTCGCTCGACGCGGTGAGGGCGTCCATAGGTCTCGTTTCGCAGGACCCCTTTCTCTTCCCCGGGACGGTGGCGGACAACATCCGCTACGCCCGGCCCGAAGCGGAGGCCGCGGACGTGGAACGGGCGGCGCGATCCCTGGGCACGGGCGACTGGGTCGATGACCTGCCCGCCGGCCTCGAGACGGAGACCGGACATCGCGGTTCGTCGCTTTCGATGGGCCAGCGGCAGCTCGTGGTGCTCGCGCGCGTCCTGCTCAAGGACCCGCGCATCTTCATACTCGACGAGGCCACGTCGAGCGTCGATCCCTTCACCGAGGCCCAGATCCAGGAGGGGCTCGAGACCATCATGCAGGGGCGCACCGCGATCGTGATAGCGCACCGTCTTTCCACGGTGAAGTTCGCCGACCGGATCGTCGTCCTCGGAGACGGGGAGATCATCGAGGAAGGCAGCCACGAGGTCCTGCTCAGCCGCGGCGGCGAGTACGCCACGTTGTACGACACCTTTTTCAGGCATCAGAGCATCGAGTACATCGAGGCGGCCCAGGTTCGATAGGGGTCGGGGACTCTCAGCGGGCGGCGAAGGTCCCGACGAGCTCGGCGGTCGCCAGGACGTGTCCCTTGATCGCTCCCAGGAGTTCGTCGCGGGTGAAGGCCCTGCCTCCACCGATCAGCTCGTCGAGCGCATAGAGCCTGAACACGTAATGATGAACTCCCGAAGGAGGCTGGGGCCCGCCCCAGCCGAGGACTCGCCAGTCGTTGAGCCCTTGCCGCGTCCCGTCCGGGAGCCGCCCGGCAACGGGGAGGCCGCTCTTCAGGCTCGTGGTCCTGGGGGGAATATCCCAGAGCACCCAATGCACCCATCCTCCGGGGCGCGGGGCGTCGGGGTCGTCACACACGAGGGCGAAGGCGATGGTGCCCGGAGGGGCCCCCGACCAGGCGAGGGGAGGGGAGAGATCCTGGGCCGCATGGGAATACATGGCCGGGATGGGGCTGCCCGGCGCAAAGGCCGAAGATTCGAGTTTCATACGCGCCACCCTTGACTGGGCATGGAGGACGGTCAGTGGCGTCACGAGGACAAGAAGCAGCAGAAAACAGGATCGCAGCCGCAAGACGTCCGCATTGACTCCCACGGGAGTTGACTCCTTCCAGGACCCGCCCAGCTCCTTGTTGAGGAATTCTCCCGCTTCCCGCCGGACTTGTCAATTCGCGGCCTTTCCTTGGTCAGGGTGTGGCTGGCCAGCCCGTACAGGAACGGAGGTATCTAATATTTCGGTAAAATATTAGTGATATATCAAAATCGATCTTTTTTTCTTGACACCTTTTCAAGGGCGTGGCACCCTCAATCGACCCCCATTCCCAGTGGAGATACTCAATGCGAAGAATCACGCGGCATCCCATCGTTCCAGGTGCAGAGGGAAGGCGCGAGGTAGAGTTCACCTTCGACGGGACAGTCATGACCGGATTCGAGGGAGAGATGGTTTCCTCGGCCCTGTTCGCCAACGGAATCAAACGCTTCTCTCTGCATCCCAAGGACGGCTCGCCCCAGGGCATTTTCTGCGCGAACGGCCAGTGTTCCCAGTGCACCGTGGCCGTGGACGGTCTTCCCATGAAAGCCTGCATTACGCCGCTCACCAAGGGCATGGATCTGCGGACGATGCAGGGCCTGCCCGTCCTGCCGGCCGCGGATTCACCCCTGGCCTCCTCCGGCAAGCGCATCATCTCGACCGATGTTCTGATCATCGGAGGCGGACCCTCGGGCCTCGGCGCCGCCGCCGAACTCGCCAAGCTCGGGTTTACCGTGGTGATCGCCGACGACAAGCAGAGTCTGGGCGGCAAGCTCGTGCTGCAGACCCACAAGTTCTTCGGCTCCGAGCAGGATTGCTACGCGGGCACCCGGGGGCTCGACATTGCCAGGAAGCTTGAGGCCGAACTGCGCGCCGACCCCAAGGTGACCATACTCACGAACTCACCGGTCGTCGGACTGTACAAGGATCGGAAGGCCGGGATCTTCCAGAATTACAGCTCATACCTGCTTGTGGATTTCAAGGCGATCGTCGTCGCGGCAGGCGCCCGCGAACGCTCCATCATCTTCCCGGGCAACGACCTCCCGGGCGTGTACGGGGCCGGCGCCTTCCAGACCCTCGTGAACCGGGATCTGGTCAGGGCTGCCGAACGAGTGCTGATCATCGGATCGGGGAACGTGGGCCTCATCGGGGCCTACCACGCGCTGCAGGCGGGCATCGAAGTCGCGGGCATTGTCGAGATCCTCGACAAGGTCAACGGCTACAAAGTCCATGCCGACAAGATCCTGCGCATGGGCGTGCCCATCCATCTCTCCACCACCGTGGTCTCGGTGGAGGGGGAGGGGAAGGTCGAGCGTGCGACCGTCGCCCAGGTGGACAGGGAATGGAAACCCCTGCTCGACACCGCCCGGACCTACGAGGTCGACACGGTTCTGGTCGCGGCGGGGCTCAGCTCCTGCGACGAGTTCTACCGACAGGCTGTCGCCTACGGGTTCCTCGCGGTCAAGGCGGGCGACGCCGAGGAGATCGCCGAGGCATCGAGCGCGCTCTTTGGCGGCAAGATTTCGGCCTTCGCCCTCGCCAAGATGCTCGGAAAGAAGGTCGAGGTCGACGAGTCCTGGATCGAGAAGCGCGAGGTGCTCAAGTCGCGGCCCGGGGACCGAATCCCCCGCGAAATGGTCAAGGTCTCGGAGAAGTGGCGGCCGGTCTTCTTCTGCGAAGAGGAAATACCCTGCAATCCCTGCACGACCGTCTGCCCGACCGGCTCGATCCTGCTCAGGCCGCGCCGCGGCAACATCCTGGACCTCCCCTATTTCGAGGGCAACGACTGTCGCGGCTGCACCGCCTGCGTGGCCGCCTGTCCCGGCCTGGCGGTGTCTCTGGTGCGGAGCATCGACGAGTCCTGGAGCGAGGCCGCGCTTCCGTACGAGTTCAATGCCGACTTCGAGGTGGGCAGCAGGCACGGCCTGCTCGCCATGGACGGCAGCTTTGTCGAGGAGGCGGAGCTGCTCAAGAAAACCTTCAACAAGCGCTACAAGACCTGGATACTGAACTTCAAGGTGAGTTCAGCCAACGCGTCACGCGTGATCGGCATCCGCGTCCAGCGCATCGAAGCCACGCGGAGTCTCGCCAGCCCGGTTTTCTCCTGCGCGGCCGAGGATGCCATCGTCTGTCGCTGCGAGCGCGTCACCTTCGGCGAGCTCGTGCGGTTCATCAAGGACAACCACGTCACCGACGTGAATCAGCTCAAGAGCATCCGTGCCGGGATGGGTGCCTGCGGCTCCAAGACCTGCACCGCGCTCTATCCCTCGGTATTCCGGGCCGCGGGCTTCGATCCGAAGACGACCACCCCGGGCTCCCTCCGGCCCCTCACCGTCGAGGTGCCCATGTCGGCGCTGGTCAACGAGGGCGGTGACGACTCGGCCGTCGTGCAGGGAGGACTGGTGTGAAGAGCTACGATCTCGTCATCGTGGGGGCGGGCTCGGTGGGAGTCCCGCTCGCCTACTACTGCGCGGCGCGGGGGCTGAAGGTCGGGGTCATCGAAGCGGAGGCGTCGTGGGGCCGCGGCCAGAACCGCGCGGCGATCGGCGGCATCCGCGCGACGCACTCCGATCCGGCCAAGATCAAGATATGCCAGGAATCGCTCCAGATCGCTTCCTCTTTCGAGGAGGAGCATGGAATCGATATCGAGTGGCGGCAGGGGGGCTACCTCTTCGTCGCCTACGACGAACAGCGCGAGAAGGCCTTCCGCGAGCTCCTGGCAGTCCAGCATGCCGCGGGCCTGGACATAGACTGGGTGAGCGCCGAGCGCGTAAAAGAACTCTCGCCCGGCATCACTGCCGAGGGCCTGCGGGGCGGTACCTTCAGTCCCGGAGACGGCTACGCCTCCCCCCTCATGACCTCAACTGCCTTCCATAAGCTTGCGATCGGCGCGGGTGTCGAGTTCATGTTCGACGAGCGCGTGACCGGAGCGGAGATGGAAGGCACCAAGCTGCGCCGGCTCCGGACCGACAAGGACAGCTACGAGGCCGGGCTGTTCGTCAACGCCGCGGGGGCAAGAGCGGCGGAGGTCGCGGGGTGGACCGGGGCGGAGATTCCCGTGCATCCCGATTGCCACGAGGGCGGCGTGACCGAGCCGGTCGCCCGCTTCATGGAACCCATGCTCGTCGACATTCGACCCGACGGCGAGTCGGGGAACTACTACTTCTATCAGGCGGCCACGGGACAGGTAGTCTTCTGCATCACGCCCAAGCCCCAGGTCTGGGGCATGGAGACGGACAACAGCTCGGGCTTCCTCCCGCTCTGCATACGGCGCATGCTTGAACTCTATCCGAGACTCCGCAACCTCAAGGTGAGGCGAACCTGGCGCGGACTCTATCCCATGACGCCCGACGGACTTCCCATCGTGGGCTACGCCCGCGAGGCGGAGAACGTCCTGCTGGCCGTGGGGATGTGCGGGCAGGGCTTCATGATCGGTCCGGGCCTCGGGCGCATCCTGTCAAAGGTGATCGCCGACCGGACGAAGGAGTACGACTTCATCTTCGAAGAGCTGACGCCGTATCGCAAGTTCGAAGGGATGGAGATGCTCAAGTAGCGGTCCGGAACGGGCTGCTGCGGGGAGGGGTGGGTCAGGTCAGGGAAGGTCGGGCTCCGCGGCCGAGCCGACGCGCGGGGCCGCGCGGGCTGTCCGCGGAAAGCGAAGGGACCATCGCGGGCCGCCCGGCGTACCGGCCACCGACTCGCCGCGCAGCTGCTTGACCAGGACGTCGATCAGCGCAACTCCGAGACTCTCTGCCTTTGTCTCGGCCGCCGATTCTTCGGCGTGCTCCAGGGCATTGCTCTCCATCGAGAGCAGGATTCCATCGGATTCGCCCAAGCTGAACCGAACCTGCCCCACCTGACCCGCCGGATACCTGCGGCGCTCGGCGTCGGAGACAAGCTCATTCAGCAGAAGACCGAAGGGCACGGCAAAGTCCAGATCGACGCCGAGCGGGCTTTCCGCATCCAGGACAAACTCGACGAATCCCACGGATCCGACGGAACTGATCAGACTGCGGGAGTAGCCGACGAGGTCGATGTCGATCAGTTCCTTCGTTTCGTGGAGCGTCTCGTGCACCAGCGCCATCGCCTGGATCCGCTGCGTGCTGGCCTCCAGCGCGGCCCGGGCGGAGCCGCCGCCCGGATAGTCCGACTCGAGCCGCAGGAGGCTTGCCGTGAGCTGGAGGTTGTTCTTGACCCGATGATGGAGCTCCCGCAGCATCACGGAGCGTTCGGCCAGCGCCCGGGCCAGCTCGGCCGTCCGCTCCGCAACCCGCGTTTCGAGCAGGGCCTTGTCCTCGCGATGTCTGAGCTCGTGGCGGAGGATGACACTGCCGTAAAGGATGGCGATGCATGCCACTCCAAACATCGCACCGAGGGCTTCAGGTAAAGGCGACTTGGAATACTGCTGATATCCAAAATAGATCGAGACTGGATAGATCGCGGCAACGATCACCATCGTTGTCAGTGCAGGAAGTCGGCCAAAGCTGTATTCGAAAACAAGTAAGAACCCGAATATCAGAAAAATCGCGCTTGAGATGTCTCCGCTTCGTGCGGTCGCACTGGAGAGCAGTGCAGTAACGATAAAGATGAGAACTTGAAACCAGCGTGAAACTTGTGACCGCCAATATGCAGTAATCCAGCCGAACGAACCGATGGCAAAAACCGCCATCACCCTCCAATCGAGAAGCGTTGTCAGTAGGCTTCGCTCATGGAAACGCAGCAGGGAAAAAGTGTTGAAAACTCCCACCAACAATCCAGTAATACCAACACTGATGCCGATGAGCCGTTGAAGACCCATCTCATCCTTTCCCCACTGCAGGACACGTGATTCCTTCATCAATCTGTGTTAGCCGACGCCCCAGAAACTCAACGGTATCGCCCCGACCGGCGCAATCTCATCCATCTCCTC
>DATJQN010000236.1:0-3393 GCA_035505775.1 Rectinemataceae bacterium
GCCGCCAACCGGGTGAAGGATAGGGATATCCTTCCGATCGGCAGGCTGATCCGGGTGACGAAGCCCACCAACACGAGCGTGACGAGGAGGAGGCTCAGGAGGCAGACGGCGATCAGGATGAAGACGAAGTTTCGTGCATCCCGCTGCACCTCGTTCAGGGGTACCGAAGCGATGAGGGCCCAGGGATGAGCCACTCCCGGTACGGCGATGGGCTCTATGGTCTGCAGGGCGGAACCGCGCAGGGAGACGGGCAGCGAGTTCGACATGACCCCATTGGCTGCCGAAACGAGCTCGGGACCGGCCGAGTCGCTCAGCTTGGTCATGAGTTTTTTCTTGTCCGGACTGGCGACGATCAGTCCGCCGGGGGACAGGACCGTGAAGGTACCGGTCTTGAACAGCGTGAGTGACGACACCATCTCCGAGAGCCGGTCGAGGGAGACGTCCACGCCGCAGACCCCGATGAATGCTCCTGCCGCGTCATGGAGCGGAACGCAGAGGGATGTCTCGAGGACGAAGGTTCCCGTCTCGGTCTGATCGCTGTAGGGCTCGAGCAGAACCGGGCTGTCGCTTGACTTGGGGAGGGCGTAGTAGTCCTTCGCGAGCTCTCCGGCGTAGTCCTCCGCGCTGTCGCTGTCCGAGACATCTATCGTCCCGCCCTTCCGCCAGGCGTAGGGGACGAACTGCTCCCCGCCCCCGCCGCCCCTGTCCCAGGCGTTGGGCTCGAAAATGGCCCAGGTGGCCAGAAAGTCTGCATGAAGCGCGAGCGTGGAGCGCACGATATGGAGCAGAACCTTGCGGTCACGCACTCCCTCGGACCTCAAGGCCTCGATATCCGCGCCGAGGCCCCTGGCCGTGTCTGCGGCCGAGGTCAGGAGTCGGGCTACTGCCTGCCCGTTGAGCTGGGCCAGGCGAGTCGCCCGGTCCTGTCCGTCTGCGGTAAGGGTCTTGGTGATCAGGTATCCGGCAAAGGTGAAGGCGGCAAGAAAGAGCGCCGACATCGTAACGAGCACTTGTAACAGGATTCTGGATCGGAGCGAACGCATATTCCACCCTATTGGATCGGAGTCTGCACTGAAATCTTGTTCCCGGCGCTGTCGAAGTCAAGGCTACGGACGAAGTTCACCGTCCTTTCGGATTCTTCCTGAGGAGCTCCCGTGCAAAGCCCTTGATCGAATCCGCCCTCCTGCCGATAGGGTAAAGGGAAGACAGAGCTTCGCTCCTTCGCGTCCTGCGGCGCGAAGGAGAGGGGAGCTTTCGGGAGGGTGTGGCTATGTCCGCGGAACGCAAGAAGCTTATCTGGATCGCCGTCTCGGCCTGCGCTTTTATATTGGTGCTGGCGGCGACCGGCTTTTTCCTCTTTGCGCCCAGGAAAACCGGCGGCGGCCTGGCCGCCCCGGCGAGCATGGGCAATACCGCAGTTCCCAAGGCCACCGACCCCCAGGATTTCCTGATGACGCCTCCCCCGCCTCCCCCCTCCGACCAGAGCCGCTCGGGCGACGTGATCGTGGTGTACGGCGACAAGCCCCAGGGAGTGGGCGCCGCCGGGCAGGCCCCGGCAGCGGGCGGAACACAGACGAGCCCCGCTGCGGGCGCAACTGCACTCCCGACCGGGACAGGTGCCGGGCCGGGCGGGGCCCCGGTGGCCGCCGCCGCCTCGACTGCAAAACCCAGGACGCCGGTGAGCACTGCGGCGCTCACGACGAAGAGTCCGCCTCCGGTCAAGAAGACGAAGGCCGAGCAGTACTGGATCCAGGCGGGCAGCTTCACGAGCCGCAGCCGGGCGGACGATCTCAAGACCGCGCTCGCGGCCAAGGGCATCGCCTCGCTGATCACGGTCAAGGACATTGCCGGCACGAGCTGGTATCGCGTCCGCGTCGGTCCCTACGGCATCAAGGCGCAGGCCCAGGATTGGCTCACCAAGGTGAAGACCATACCGGATTGCGGCACCGCGAGCCTGTGGAGCGAGGTCGTGCTGCGATAGGGGCGAGGGCCGGCATTCCGGCCCCGCCGCCCGAGACGATCCTGACCCCAAATTCGGTTTGACAATCTCCCGCCCACAGGCTTAACTAACAGCCACCTGCGGGAGGATGCATGACGGGAGTGGAACTCATCGACGCCGCGCGGGGCACCGTGCCCTGCGATTTGAACCTGGCCAACTGCAGCCTCATCGACCTTCTGCGCGGCGAAATCCGGAAGAACGTCACCGTGTCGATCCGGGGCGGCCGCGTGGTCGGAGTGAACGACGGACTCCGGGCGGAGCGGACGGTCGATCTCAAGGGCATGTTCCTCGCCCCGGGCCTTGTCGACTCCCACGTGCATATCGAGTCCTCCATGCTCTCCCCTCCGGAATACGCGCGCATCGTGGCGCCGCGCGGCACCACCGCGGTCGTGGCCGACCCCCATGAAATCGCGAACGTGCTCGGCTACGACGGCATGCGCTACATGCTCGCGGCGAGCGAGACTCTTCCCATCAGCGTCTACCTGATGGTCCCCTCCTGCGTTCCGGCAACCGGCTTCGACACCGCCGGAGCGGCTCTCTACGCATCCGACATGTACCCCTTCCTCAGGGAGCCGCGTGTCCTGGGCCTCGGGGAGGTCATGAACTACCCGGGAGTGCTCTACAAGGATCAGCATCTCCTGGACAAGATCGCCCTCTTCCGCGATGCCGGAAAAAGCGTGGACGGCCACGCCCCGGGCCTGGCCGGAGGCTCCCTCTCCGCCTACATCGCCGCGGGCATAGGCTCGGACCATGAGTGCACCACTCCCGAGGAGGCCCTCGAAAAACTCGGGAAGGGCATGTACATCATGCTTCGCGAGGGGTCGACCGCCAAGGATCTGAAAAACCTCCTGCCCGCCGTGACGCCCGCCACCGCCTCCCGCTTCCTCATCTGCTCGGACGACCGGCACCCCAACGACCTCGTGGACGAGGGGCACATGGATCATGCCCTGCGCATTCTTCTCGCCGGCGGTGTCGGAGCGATCGACGCCTTCCGGATCGCCTGCGCCAATCCGGCGCACTGGTTCGGAATTCCCGGACTCGGGGCGGTCGCGCCGGGCTACCGGGCCGACTTCGTCGTATTCGAGTCGCTCGACCATTTCAGCGCCAAGATGGTCTTCAAGGACGGCTCCCTCGTGGCGGAGAACGGCGATCTCGTGGCGGAACCGGCGAGCGCCCGGCCGCCCGCCCGGGACTCCGTCAACATCAAGTGGCTCACGGAGGAGGACTTCCGCATCCCCTTGCCCGCGGGAAGCAGACGCATCAGGGTGATCGAGGCCAAGCAGGGCTCGATCATAACCGGGGAGCTTCGCGTCGAGCCGCGGGTCGAGTCGGGACTCTGCGTCTCGGACCTCGAACGCGACATCGTGAAGATCTTCGTCATCGAACGGCACACG
>DATJQN010000237.1:0-12259 GCA_035505775.1 Rectinemataceae bacterium
GGTCGAGACGACGACGGAATGGCAGGGCACGGGCTTCAATCCCGAGGGCCCGGCGGGGGCCGAGGGCCAGACGGCGCCGGCCTACAAGGACCTGCAGAACGCCCAGGGCAAGATGACCCAGCACTCGATCACGCAGAACGAGGAAATCAACAAGCGCAATATCGACGAGGAGTCATCGCCCACGATCCAGCGGGTCACGGTCTCCGTCAACATAGACGGACAGTGGCACGAGAAGTACGACGCCAAGGGCCGCATCCAGATGCTGCCGCAGGGCGGAATCGATCGGGAGTACCTCCCGATTCCCCCCGATCAGCTGAAGCAGGCCCAGTCCCTCATTCAGGACGCCGTGGGCTACAACGCCGACCGCGGCGATTCCGTCACGGTGCAGAACATCGCCTTCGACCGCACGGCCCAGTTCAAGGCCGAGGACCAGGACTATCTCCGGCGCGTGCAGTTCAACCAGATCGTGCTCTATTCGCTCATCGGCCTCGCGATCCTCATGATCGCCTTCATAGTCTTCCGCGTCGTCTCGCGGGAGCTCGAGCGGCGGCGGCGCATTCTCGAGGAGAAGCGGGCCATCGAGCAGAGCATGCTTCGCGAGAACGCGATCCGGCAGGCAGAGGAGCAGAATATCGAGGTGTCCATGTCCGTCGAGGAGCGCAAGCGCCTCGAGCTGCAGGAGCACGCCATCAACATGGCAAAGGAGCATCCCGAGGACGTGGCGCAACTCATCCGGACCTGGATCCGGGAGGAATGAGCCATGGCACAGCAGGCCCCGGCCAAGGGTAAGGGCGCTCAGGCGATTATCGGCGGTCAGGCACCGACCAAGAAATCCAAGAGCGCCAAGGACATGGGCGGTCGGCAGAAGGCCGCCATCTTCCTCGTGACCCTCGGCTCGGAGATCTCCGCCGAGATCTTCAAGCATCTCCGCGAGGACGAGATCGAGACGCTGACCTTCGAGATCGCGCGGCTCGACTCCATCGAGCCCGAGCAGAAGGACCAGGTCCTCACGGAGTTCCAGGAACTCATGATGGCCGCCGAGTTCATCACCTCGGGGGGCATCGATTACGCGCGGGAACTCCTCGAGAAGGCGCTGGGCTCGCAGCGGGCGATCGATATAATCAACCGGCTGACCTCCTCGCTCCAGGTCCGTCCCTTCGATTTCATACGGCGGACCGACCCCGCCCATCTGCTCAACTTCATCCAGACCGAGCACCCGCAGACGATTTCGCTCATCCTGGCCTACCTCGAGCCCGGCAAGGCCGCCTACATACTCCAGAAGCTTCCGCATGACGTGCAGTCCGACGTGGCCAAGCGCATCGCCACCATGGACCGGACCTCGCCGGAGGTTCTCCGGGAAGTGGAACGCGTTCTCGAGAAGAAGCTGTCCACCCTCTCGAGCGAGGACTTCACGGCAGCGGGCGGCGTCGATTCGATCGTGGAGATCCTGAACCTCGTCGACCGCACCTCGGAGAAAGGCATCATCGAGGCCCTCGAGGAGGATTCCCCCGAGCTCGCCGAGGACATCAAGAAGAAGATGTTCGTGTTCGAGGACATCGTCCTTCTCGACGACCGCTCGATACAGAAGGTCCTGCGGGAGGTCGACGGCCAGGAGCTCGCCAAGGCACTCAAGGGCGTCGACGGCGAGGTGCAGGAAAAGATCTTCAAGAACATGTCCAAACGGGCGGCCACCATGCTCAAGGAAGACATGGAGTTCATGGGACCCGTACGGCTCAAGGACGTCGAGGAAGCGCAGCAGAAGATCGTCTCGATCATACGCCACTTGGAAGAGACCGGCGAAATAATCATCTCTCGCGGCGAGGGCGACGAGCTTGTGCAGTGATGGCGCCGGGGCGGCACCGCCGATGCCCGCCTGTCATGGGATGCCCCCGGCGGCAGGGGCTCCGGGTGCCCCGCATGCCGCCGCGGGCCTCTGAAGGGGAAGAGCAATGGCCAAAACGGTGTTCCGTCCGAACGAGATAGTCAGCCTCCAGTCCACCCTCGTGCTCAACAAGCACCTCCGCGAGGAGGCGGAGAGTCCCGAGGAGGCGGCGGAGTTCCAGGCCGCGCCGGAGTATCTCGGGCCCACCGCCGACGATCTGCGACGCGAAGCCGAGGCCTTCAGGGCAGAATGGGAGAAGGAGAAGGAAGCTCTCATCGCCTCCTCCAAAGCGGAGGCGGATCGCATTGTCAAGGAAGCCGAGGCCGCCGCATTCGAAGAGGTCAGGCGAAAGTCCAATCAGGCGCTCAAGGTGAAGCAGGAGGCCGAGGAGGAAGCGGCCCGGCTCGTCACCGAGGCCGAGAAGCGCGTCGCGGATCTGGAATCGACAGCGCACACGAAGCTCGACGCCGCCGAGCGGGAGGCCGCAAAGAAGGGCCGGGAGGAAGGGCGTGAGGCCGGCTATACCGAGGGCAAGGCCGAGGTGGAGCGCCTGATAGGCCGGCTCCACGTCATCCTTGACCGGGCGATGGACAAGCGTGCGGAAATTCTCGAACAGACCGAGGCCCAGGTCGTGGAGCTCGTCCTCCTCGTCGCCCGCAAGGTGGTCAAGGTCATATCCGAGAACCAGAAGAGCGTCGTCGTCCAAAACATCGGGCAGGCGCTCCGCAAGCTCAAGACCAAGAGCGATGTCATCGTCCGCGTCAACCTGGCCGACCTCCAGCTCGCCACGGAGCATATAAAGGACTTCGTCCAGATGACGGAAAACGCCAAGAAGATGACGGTCGTCGAGGATTCCACGATCGACCGGGGCGGCTGCGTGATAGAGACCGACTTCGGCGAGATCGACGCCCGCATCTCCAGCCAGCTCCACGAACTCGAGGAGCGGATACTGGAAGTCGCGCCCATCAGGGCGCGCGGAAAGGTCCAGGGCTGACATGGACGGCATGGCGAAGTATCTGGACGCTGTCGAACGCGCAGATCCCATCAAGTACGTCGGCAAGGTGACCAAGGTCCTCGGCCTCCTCGTCGAGAGCCGCGGGCCCCAGGCGGTCATCGGAGAGGTTTGCCAGATCCTTGTGCCGCGGCTCGGGAAGGCCGCCTATGCCGAGGTCGTGGGCCTTCGCGAGGATGCCGTTCAGCTCATGGCCTACGAGGGGCTCGAGGGCATTGAAGTGGGCTGCTCGGTGATCGCGACGGGCGAGATGCTCCAGGTGCCCGTATCCGACCGGCTGCTCGGGCGGGTCCTGGACAGCATGGGACGGCCCGCCGACGGCAAGGGCGACGTCTGGTCGGGCACCCGCTATCCGGCCGTGGCCAGGCCGCCCGACGCCTTGCGCAGAAAGCGCATAACGCGGCGAATCGTGACCGGCGTCCGCTCCATCGACGGCCTCATCCCGCTGGGGAGGGGGCAGCGCATCGGGATTTTCTCCGGATCGGGGGTCGGCAAGTCCACGCTCCTCGGAATGATCGCACGCAACACCGACGCCGACGTCAATGTCATCGCCCTCATCGGGGAGCGAGGCAGGGAGGTCCGCGAGTTCATCGAGAACGATCTCGGTGAGGAGGGCCTCAAGCGCTCCGTCGTCATCGTCTCCACCTCGGACACGCCCCCGCTCTCACGCTTGCGCGGCGCCTACGTGGCGTCGGCGGTCGCCGAGTACTTCCGTGACAGCGGCAAGGACGTGATGCTGCTCTTCGATTCGGTGACGCGCTTCGCCCGCGCCCAGCGCGAGATCGGACTCGCCATCGGGGAGCCTCCCGCCACGCGCGGCTACACGCCGAGCGTCTTCGATTCCATGCCCAAGCTGCTCGAGCGTTCCGGCACCTCCGAAACGGGCTCCATCACGGGCATCTACACGATCCTCGTGGACGCCGACGACATGGACGAGCCGGTCGCCGACACCGTCAGGGGCATTCTCGACGGGCACATCGTCCTGTCGCGGAAGCTCGCGCAGCGCTACCACTATCCGGCGGTCGACGTGCTCAAGTCCGTGTCGCGACTTGTCGGTTCCGTGACCGGGGCCGTGACGCAGAAGGTCATGGGCTATGTCCGCAAGCAGATGGCCGTCTACGAAGAGAACGAGGACATGATCACCATCGGCGCCTACGTGAAGGGCACCAATCCGGCGGTCGACGAGTCCATGGCCAAGCATGACGCCGTGCAGGAATTCCTGGTCCAGGCGGTCGAGGAGAAGGCGCCGATAGCCGATACGCTTCACAGGCTTTCGGCGCTGGCGGGCATCGAGGTTCCGGCGGAGGAGATCTCCGCCTACGCCATCGAGGCCCGGGCCGGCTCCGCCAATTCCGCCGAGCCGGCAGTCCCGCCCGCCGGCGAGGGCGGCGGCCCACATCCCGCCGGGGCTGCGGAATCGGTCGCCTCCGTGCTCAGCCATGTCGGAGTGAGGGCGTGAAGCGCTTCCAGTTCAGGCTCGAGAAGCTCCTCGAGGTGAGGGGCTTTCACGAGCGGCGGGCCGAACTCGTCCTGGCGGAGAAGGCCGGACGCTGCGTGGCCCTGCAGACGCGGCTCCGCGAGGTCGCAGAGTCCCGGCATCGCACCTCCCGCGAAATGTTCGCCCGGGGACGGGGTATCGAGGACTATCGGGCGGCGGGACTCTTCATCATGCGGCTGGACCGCGAGCGGGATCGGCTCCTCGAGGAGCTCGCCCGGGCGGAACTGGAGCGGGAGGCCGCGCGCGCCGACTATCTGAAGAAGCGGACCGCCCGCGAGGCGGTGGACAAGCTCAAGGAGCGCAGGCAGGAGGAATACTATCACCATGCCGAGCGCGAAGAGATAAAGATACTCGACGACCTGGTCACCAGCAGGGTCGCAGGGGCCAGAGGGTAGGGAATTATGGCCAGCTTCGGGAAACCGCGTGTCTTCGGACGAATCGTTCTCCTCCTGCTTCTGATCGTCGCCCTCCTCATCGGAGGAACGGTCTGGTTCGACTATATCGGTCTCATAGACGCCAAGACCGTCCTGGGCCCCATCTATCGGTCCATCGGCATACCGGCGCGCACGCCCGCGGGCATCAGCGCCGCGGCGCCGGCCCTGCTCGAGGAGGAGCGGATGTCCAAGCGTCTCGAGGCTCTGCAGGCCCGCTCCGACGAGCTCGACCAGCGGGAAGCCGAGATCACCAAGCAGGACGCCGAAGTCGCCCAGAAGGTGCAGGAACTCGACGAGCGCGGAAAGGCGCTCGACGATCGAGAGAAATCATTCAACGCCACGGTGAAACAGTACGAGAATAGGAAGGTCAATATCGACCAGAATGCGCAGTACCTGACGGGCATGCCGCCCGCCAAGGCTGTGGGAATCCTGGTTGCCATGGACGACCAGACTGTCATCGATATCTTCCGCGCAGTGGAAGATCAGGCCAGGGCGGCCGGGCAGTCCTCACTCGTGGCACTCTGGCTTTCCATGATGCCCGCCGACAGGTCGGCGGCCATCCAGCGCAAGATGACCATCAAGCCTACGGCCCTGCCCTGAGCGGGGAGCCCGGAGGCCTAATGGTCTCCGGGTAGCCGCTCGCGGTCTTCCGACCGCCGGTCGATATGACGGCGTAAGGAGGAAGGCCGCCGATGTTGGCCCCCAACAGCAGTCCGAGCCCGCATATCGCGCCCGCGGCCCAGGCCCTGTCCTCCGGCACCGCCAAATCCGCCCCCGCATCCCTGCGGAACAACGCGGCCTTCGCGGGAAAAACCGCCCAGAGCTTCGCACCTGGACTTCCGGCCGCCGACTTCATGTCGAGCCTCAGCTCCGCCCTCAAGCATGCACGAGCTCCGATGAGCTCCTCCGGCAGCACCGGGGGAGCCGGAGTGAATGTCCCTGCCTCACAGGAAAAGGCGGGTTCGAGTTCCGCACGGTCAGGACAGGACCATCGTCTGGCAGCCTCCCTCAAGCCCGGACTCATGGTCGCCGCGGCACAGGCGAAGGTCAGGGGCGAGTCCCAGAAGTTCCTGCTCGCCCGTTCCACGGATGAGATTACCCGCCGAGCCGGAGAGGGCGAAGCGCAGAAAGAAAAAGCGAAGGACCATCTCGCCGGAGACAAACCGGACCCATCCCAGATTCCGAGCATTCTCCTTACACTGGTGCTGCCCCGGCCCGCGGTTCCAGGCTCCACCGCCTCATCCCTGACCTCTCCCCATCAAGGAGACCGGGGTCAGCTCAAGAACGCGGAACCCGTCAGGGACCGCGATTCGAAACCGGTCCTGACACTGACCGATCTGCGACATTCGGTCGCTGCCCGCAGGGCGGACGCGCAGGCAAACCAGCTTGTGCAGGCCGCGCAGAATCCGGGCACCGAGACGCGCAGCGACGAACATCACCGGGGGAACGATGACATCGCACTGCTTCGTCCCGCCTCCCTCGACTCGGGTCAGGGTGGAGCGGATCATCCCAAATCCCTGACGCAGCCCGGCCTCTCCTCCACTCGCGACTTCCAGTCCCTGCTCGCCCAGCAGCTGCAGGACAACTGGAACGGCGAGATCGTCAAGAGCGCGCACATTGTCCTCAAGGACGGTGACAGCGGGACTATTCGGCTCAGACTCAAGCCGGAATCGCTGGGAAACGTCAAGATCGAGCTGAATCTCTCCGACAACAATATCAGCGGAAAGATCATCGTGCAGTCGGACGCGGCCAAGCATGCCTTCGAGAAGAACATGGTCGAGCTTTCCGACGCCTTCAGGCAGGGAGGATTCGACTCCGCCCGGCTCGAAGTCTCGGTCGGTTCCGGCTCGCAGCAGGGCTCGGGTTCCGCCACCGGTGGTGGCGGCGAGGCTGCCGGACCCTTCTATTCCGCCCGGCTCCAGAACGTGGCGACGGCGGTTGCGGCCCAGGGCGGCCCGTGGGGAGCGCAGCGGAACGGCGCAGTCGACATACTGGCCTAGGAGGATGGTGTGACTTCGATCGACACGAACATGAGCGGCGCGGACCTCGCGCGGACGCAGATGGAAGTCGACTCGTTCAACAAGACTATCAACTCGGGAAGGGGCATGAAGCCGACCCTCGACAAGGACGACTTCCTGAAGTTGCTCATAACCCAGCTCCAGCACCAGGATCCCACCGCGCCGGTGGACGACAAGGAGTTCATCGCGCAGATGGCCTCCTTCTCCTCTCTCGAACAGATAACGAACATGAGCCAGGGCTTCCAGAGACTCTCGGGTCTCCTTGCGTCGAGCGAGGCGGCCCAGGTGCTCGGCAAGACGGTCCAGATCACCGATGGCGATGCCAAGGTGACCGGCGTCGTCGATCGGGTCGTCCGCGGAGACAGTCCCCTCGTCGGGGTAAATGGCAAGTACTACGATTTCGCCCAAGTCGAAACCGTGATCCAGTAGGAGGGCTAGTCCCATGATGCGTTCGCTCTACTCCGGCGTCTCCGGCCTCCAGAACCACCAGGTCAGGATGGACGTCATAGGCAACAACATCTCGAACGTCAACACGACGGGATTCAAGAAGGAGCGCGTCACCTTCGAGGACCTCCTCTACCAGCAGATGTCGGGCGCGGCAGCGCCCAACGGAGACGTCGGCGGCATAAACCCGAAGGAGATCGGCCTGGGCATGGCGGTGGCTTCCATTGACACCATCCACACCCAGGGCGCCCTGCAGACCACCGGCGTCATGACGGACCTGGCGCTCCAGGGGAACGGTTTCTTCGTCCTCAAGAAAGGCGACTCGACACTCTTCACCCGGGATGGAGCCTTCGGGATCGATCGCGACGGCAGACTCGTCAACCCCGGCACGGGCTACCGCGTCCAGGGATGGCTCGCGCAGAACGTCAACGGCAAAGAGATACTCTCTACCTCGGGTGCTCTCCAGGATCTCGTGATCCCGGTCGGCTCGAAGGACCCCGCCAACGCGACGGCACGGGTCGACCTCGCCTGCAACCTCGACAAGCGCACCGCGGAGGTCCCGCCCGGCGCGGGAGCGGACACCCAGCAGGAAGGCACCTGGCGTGTCGAGGAGAAGATCTACGACTCCTTCGGAACGCCGCACATTTTCCGGACGGACTTCCGGAAGGTAGTCGGCACGCCCAATCAGTGGACCGCGACGGTGACGATCGACCCGGACGCGGCGACCCCCACCAACACGGCTGTCTCGCTCGGGCAGGCTCCCCAGGCAGGGCAGGGCAACACTTTCACCGTGACCTTCGACAACCGGGGATTGCTGCAGCAGGTCACCGACGGCCAGGGGGGACAGTCCCCCACGACCGGCGCCCTGGACATGGGCGTCTCCTTCGACGTCCCCAACTCGACGCCGGGCGCCGGCGGGGCCGCGACTCGACAGACTTTCCGGATCAATCTTGGAACTGTCGGTTCCGCCACCAACACCGTCACGCAGATGGCCGAGCGCTCCTCGACCAAGGTCTTTGCCCAGGACGGCTACACGATGGGCTACCTCGATTCCTTCAAGATCGACCAGTCGGGCGTGGTCACCGCCGTGTACTCGAACGGGACCAACCGCGAAATCGGGCAGATCGCCATCGGAAGCTTTACCAACCCCGGCGGCCTTGAGAAAGTGGGGGAGACGAACTTCGTGCAATCCAACAACTCGGGCATGGCCAACATCGGTCCGTCCGGAATCGCCGGCAAGGGCAAGATCATCGCGGGCACGCTCGAAATGTCCAACGTCGATCTGGCCGAGCAGATGACCGACATGATAGTCACGGAGCGCGGTTTCCAGGCGAACTCCCGCACAATCCAGACCTCCGACCAGATGCTGCAGGAGTTGCTCACCCTCAAGCGATAAGGCATGGGCGAGCGGGTTAGGCGAGGCTGAGGCACGGCCATGATCGAGGTCACGCTCCTGTCGGGCAAGACGCTCTGGCTCAGTCCGCACCAGATGGAGTCGGCCGAGGCGCGGCCGGACACGACGATCACGATGGTCTCCGGCAACCACATTGTGGTCCGCGAGGATATTCCGACCCTCGTCGAACGCAACGTCGAGTATCGGCGGCGCATCGGAGCATTTGCCAACGAAGGCTAGAGCGGTCGCGCCGAGTCGCCGTTTGGGAGCCCGTCCGGCCCTGTGATCAGGTCCGGACGGGCTCTTCCATTTGCCGCGCCGGGCTTGGTGAGCTTCCTCCAAACGTCCGACGCATGCGATCGGCAACGGCGCTTTTCAGTGGGGCGCCGGTCATGTATACTAATTCTCGCCCGGGGATTACCGATAATCTGAAGGTGGGCAGCCCCCGACGCGGCGTCGGGGTCGTTTGCTGCCGAGCCGGAATCACTCCGGCGGTCGAGGAGGGGCCCAATGTCCGACAACGTCGACGACCAGGAGATGAACTTCTCTGAGGGTGGCGAAGCTGAATCCGCAGCGGCACCCAAGGCGAAGGGAGCCGGTCCAGGCCTCGCCCGCATCCTCATGTTCGTCGGGATCGGCTTGGGGGCGGTCATCTTCATAGTGACCGTCGTCGTCATCACGGTCGGCATCATCAACGGCCAGGGCAAGCCCGCCAACGCCGTACCGGTGAGCGAAGCCTACCAGGCCGCGCCCCCCGTCTACCAGTACAACGACACCATCGGGGAGATCAGGACCCGCACCAACGACGCCGAGCCCTCGTCGGTCGTCGTCCGGATCAGCCTGGGCTTCGACCTGAGCGACAAAGAAGAGTCCAAGAATGTCACCGACATGCTTCCGAGGATCAGGGACTGGCTCAGAAACTACTTCAGCATGAAGTCCGCGGACGATCTGACGCCCGACAAGGAGCAGATGATCAAAGAGGAGCTCAAGGAGAACCTCAACCGCATCCTGCCCAAGCCGACCATCAAAGAGGTCCTCTTCTCTCGCTTCGACGTTATCAAGATTTAGGCGCGCCAGGAGGCGGCATGACAGAAGTCCTGTCCCAGGATGAAATAGACCAGCTCCTCACGGCGATCAATGCGGGCGAAACCGAGCTCGAGACCATAAAGCCGACCGCGGACACCCGCAAGATAAAGATCTACGACTTCAAGCGCCCGGACAAGTTCTCGAAGGAGCAGATCCGCACGGTGCAGATCATGCACGAGACCTTCGCCCGCCTGACGACGACCAGTCTGTCGGCACAGATGCGCGCCCTCGTCCATGTCCACGTCGCCTCGGTCGATCAGCTCACCTACGAGGAGTTCATCCGCTCCATACCCACCCCCACGACGCTCGCAGTCGTCAGCATGGATCCGCTCAAGGGTCAGGCGATTCTCGAAATCGACCCCTCGATCACCTTCACGATCATCGATCGGCTGTTCGGAGGCTCGGGCGAGGGCGCGAAGCTCAACCGCGAGCTCTCGGACATCGAGCATTCGGTCATGGAGGGCATCATCGTCCGCATCCTCGGCAACATGCGGGAGGCCTGGACCCAGGTCATCGACCTCCGGCCGCGGCTCTCCCAGATCGAGACGAACCCACAGTTCGCCCAGATCGTGCCTCCGACGGAGATGGTGGTGCTCGTGACCCTCGAGACCAAGGTCGGGGAAGTCGAGGGCATGATGAACCTCTGCATCCCCTACCTCACGATTGAGCCGATCGTATCCAAGCTCTCGGCGCAGTACTGGTATTCTTCCGTGCGCCGTGGCGCGACGACCGAGAACCTCAACATCCTGAAAGAGAAGCTGTCCACCGTCGAGATCCCGGTTATCGCGGAGGTCGGCAAGATAGACATCTCGGTCCGCGATGTCCTTGCGCTCAGACTGGGGGATTTCATCCGCCTCTATTCGGTCCGCGTGGACGATCCCATGACGCTCAATGTCGGCAACAAGAAGAAGTTCCTCTGCCGCCCGGGCATGATAGGGAAAAAGATGGCCGTCCAGATAATCAAGAAGCTCGAGGATGTCGGCCAGGAAGAGTTCGAAGAACTAGCATCTGAAGGAGACGAGAACTATGAGTGACGGCGCCCTCTCCCAGGACGAAATAGATTCCCTCCTCGCAGGCTTGGACGGCGGCGGCGGCCCCGCTGCCGGAGGCGCCAGTGTTGCGGCTCGCCCTGCCTCGAGTCTGCCTCAGCAGGAAGCCCAGGCATTCAAGGCGATTCTCGATGCGACAACGGGAGCGCAGTCACAGAATCTCTCCATGATCACCGGTCTCCCCGTCACGGTGCAGAGCCCGGTCGTCGAGGGCGTGTCCCGCGATGTCTTCCTTCGTGAGCTGCCCGAGGAAGTGCTCTCCGTGGTCGTGCCCTTCACGGGCTCCATCCCGGGCGATCACAGCTTCGTGATGGCCAAGGAGACGGCTCTCAAGATCGCCTCCCTTGCCAATAAGGACGAGGGGCTTTCGGAACTCGACGACATGGCGATCTCCGCCGTCCAGGAGTGCGTTTCAACCATGGCCGGCACGGAGATCACCGTCGTTTCCGAGCGGACCGGGAACCGGAACATACAGTCCGGCGTCGCCGAGGGCAGTTACGGACCGAAGGCGATGGCCAAAGTCCCCACGGGCGATTTCGTCCGCGCGACCTTCCAGGTGCAGATAGGCGAGGGCGCACCCGAGCGGATCACCGAAATCTTCGCCCTCTCCTTCGTGCGCGACGTGCTCGCCTCTTCCGGCGGCGGCGCTCCCGCCGTGGCGCAGCAGAGCATGCCCGCGGCAGGCATGGCCTCCGGCGGCCAGACGGGCATGGCCCCCCAGCAGATGGGCGGGATGATGCCCAACTTCGGCGGCATGGGATCCTTCGCCGGCGGCGGAATGTCGCTCGGGGGAATGAATCCGCCCAACGTCCAGCCCATCCAGTTCGCGAGCCTCCAGATGCAGCAGGCCTCCCCCGAGGCCGGCAACATCGGCCTCATCATGGATGTCTACATGGAGATGACGGTCGAGCTCGGGAGGACGAGAAAGGCCATCAAGGAAATACTCGGGATGGGCGAGGGCACGATCATCGAGCTGGACAAGCTGGCGGGCGAACCGGTCGATATCCTCGTGAATCACAAGCTGATCGCCAAGGGCGAGGTCGTGGTCATCGACGAGAACTTCGGTGTCCGCGTGACCGAGATCGTCTCCCCGATGGAGAGAATGGGCGATCTGGGCTAGCGACCTGCTCCGCGGGCCGCCGAGCGCGCGTTGTGCCGGATATCCAGAATCCACCGCGGTCCTTCAGCGGTAGCGCGGCTCGGAAATCTCCTAAAATTCTGTGCTTCTGCTAAATAGCGCTTGCGTTCCGACTCCCGATGTCATAAAATAGAGGGGTATTGGGAGGGGATCTTTTGAAACGCAAAGCGCTCGTCCTGTGCGCCGTCTTGGCGCTCGGTGCGGGTGTCGTCGCTTCGGCGCAGGGCACTTCGGTGCCGCGCACCGACGCCGCACAGGCTGTGGGGACAGCCCAGGCGGTGGATGAGACGACGCTTGCCATCGGC
>DATJQN010000238.1:0-2390 GCA_035505775.1 Rectinemataceae bacterium
TCCAGCCCAGCCTCTTGATCGCTCCCCAGATGAGGTAAAGGCCCATGAGGACGATGAAGATTCCGAAGAGGAGCCTGAGGACAGGACCCGGCAGCTTGTTCGCCGCGACCGCCCCGAGCCATGCGCCGACCAGCGAGGCGATGGCGATGACGATTGCGGCATGAAGATCGACGCTGTCGTTCCGGTAGTACTCGAGGACCGCGCCGAGTCCAATCGGAGGGAGGAGAACTGCCAAGCTCGTGCCGGTGGCCTTGTGCTGGGAAAATCCAAGTAGGTAGATGAGCGCCGGCACGATGATGACGCCACCACCGATGCCGAAGAACCCGGACAAGATGCCCGCGATGAGGCCGGTGCCCAAGAGCACCAGGAAGGACGACGTTACCATAGGTCCGCCTCCTAGAACTGAAACGCCCGCCCGTGCAGATTATTAGGCATGTGCCTCGATGCCCGTCCGTCAAGGCCGCCATCCGAAGCGCCGCAGGGAGACCCGCCCCTCGCGATCGAACCGAACGCCCTCGGCCTCAAGCATGGCCCGTTGCCTCGCCGAGCCCACGTCCTGGGAGCGGAGACTGATCCGTCCTGCGGCGTTGATGACCCTGTGCCACGGAAGCCCCGAATCGTCGGGCAGCCTGTGGAGCGCGTAGCCCACCTGGCGGGCGTGGCCCGGGATCCCCGCGAGCCTGGCCACCTGGCCGTACGTCGCGACCCTTCCTCGCGGAATGCGGCAAACCGTTTCGTAGATCGAGCGGTAGCTGGCTGGTACGTTCATGACGTCGCTCGGCGAGTCCGGGAATCGGGCGCCCTGAGGGCGCAGCGCCGGACCTCAGCCGAGAAAGGCCTTCAGCTTGGCGAGGAGCCTCTCCCCGGAGGCGACGTAAAGGGCCTCCTTGACGATGTAGCCGTCGGCGCCGGCCTCCCTCGCCTTCGCCGCGAGCTCGGATTCGGGACGCGCCGAGATGAGGACGAGCTTCGTCTTCTTCGCGGAGGCGATCGTGCCCCGGCCCTTCTTGAACGCAGCGAGCAGCTTGTCGCCCGAGATGCTCCCGCCCAAGTTGATGTCGAAGAGGATCAAGTCGGGCGGGGCGGCAGCACTGTAGTATGCCTTCGTGAAGTCCATCCAAGAGGCCGCGACCGTCACCTTGAAGCCGCTCTGCTCCAAGAACTCTTTGGTCACCCTCTGGAAGAAAGGGTCGTCGTCGATGAGCAGGATGTTGTGCCCCACGGGATTCTCTTCCATCTGCCGGTCTCGCTCTTGGGCCGTCCCAACACGGCGACTCCGCCCCGCTAGAGTTTCTTCCTGACTCTCCGCTTGCTGCCCTCTGGGTTGCCGACCGTCACGAAACCCGTCTTCTCGAATAGGGAGACTGTGCCGGTCCAAGAGAACGCCGGAATGTAGCGGCCTTCTTTGTCGGGCTTCGAGGGGTATCCTTCGGCAATTTCGGCCCCTCTCTTCCTCATCGCCCTCAAGGCGTGGTGGAGCAGGGCCGTAGCGACGCCCCTTCCTCTGTAGCCCCGGACCACGAAGAAGCACGGCACCGACCAGACGCGCGCCGAGTCGTCGCATCGCAGGCTCCGAGCCCGATTCAGGCGGGGGAACGAGTCCCTCGGGCCGAACGTGCACCATCCGACGGGGACGTCACCGTCGAAGGCGAGAATCCCGAACGTCTTCCGGCTGCGTATGCCCCCCCTCAGCCTTTTCTTGGCCGGGGCGCCCTTGACATCCTCCCAGCGCTCACCCTCCTCGATGCGCCACGCCTGGCACCAGCACCCGCCGCACGCGCCCCTCTCGCCAAAGAGCCTCTCGACCTGAGGCCAGAGCTCGGGGCCGAGTTCCTTCGTCACGATGGGCACGCCGCGCTCTCCTCTGTCATCGGATACCTGGATTTCGCGCAATGACTGCACATCCCAGGATATTGCCTCCGGGACCATGATAGCCCCAGCGACAAGTCCAGGCCAGCATGGCGTGACGACACCACCGCCAATCGTCGATGTGGCCACCTGGAACATGAGGTGGGTTCATTGCGGATCCCTCACCATCGACCAGAAGCCCGGTCCGCCATCCGGCGGCTTGCCCTTGTCGACGACCTTGAACGCGTTCCGCTCGTAAAATGCTACGTTTACGATATTCGTCGTATCCAGGTAGCAGAGGCGCCGGTCTCGATCGGCGATTTCAAGCACCGGCTTCAGAAGCTCGCGTCCTATCCCGCGTCTCTGCCGGGACGGCTCGACGGCCAGCTGGTAGAGGACCCAGTGAGCTCCGCAGGCCGACTGGCCGTGCAGCGCGGCAGCGTAATCCTCGAGCCGCGTCAGGCACTTCAGCTCCCGCCATTTCAGCCAGAGCGGCAGCAGGACCAAGCCGCTCCTGATGATTCCGGCTGGGTGCAGACGCG
>DATJQN010000239.1:0-2898 GCA_035505775.1 Rectinemataceae bacterium
CCGCCGCGTGCGCTCCGTGGGCGAGCTCCTCGCCAACGTGATGAAGAGCGCCTTCGGCCGCATGGAGAGGATCGCCAAGGAGCGCATGAGCCTCAAGGAGACGGACACCATCCGTCCCCAGGACCTCATCTCCATAAAGCCCATCGTCGCGGCCATCAAGGAGTTCTTCGGCTCCTCCCAGCTCTCCCAGTTCATGGACCAGGTCAACCCCCTCGCCGAGCTCACCCACAAGCGCCGCCTCAACGCCCTGGGGCCGGATCGTGTCGGTCTCCTTGAGGCTCATGCGCTCCTTGGCGATGCGCTCCATGCGGCCGAAGGCGCTCTTCATGACGTTCGCGAGGAGCTCGCCCACCGAGCGCACGCGGCGGTTGCCCAGGTGGTCGATATCGTCGACGTTGTTGGCGCCGTAGTAGACGCTCATGAGGTACTTCATCGTGGCGATCACGTCGTCGCGCACGAGGGTGAAGTCCTTCACCGGCACCTCGTAGTCGAACTTCTTGTTGAGCTTGTAGCGGCCCACCTTGCCGAGGTCGTAGCGGCGGGCGGAGAAGAACATGGAGGTGAGGTCGCGCTCGGCGTTCTCCACCGTGATGGGCTCGCCGGGCATGAGGGTCGAGTAGACGGCCGCGAGCGCATCGGCCTTAGAGGGCTCGTCCTGCGAGGGGTCGTCCTTCACGAGCTTGATGTCCTCGCGCTCGAAGCAGTTGAGGATCATGTCGAAGTGCAGCGAATCGGGGTGCTCGAAGTTGATTACCTCGACCTCGTGCACGCCGAGGTTGTAGAGTTCGTCCACGTCATGGAGATGGAGCTTGTCGCCGGCGCGGTAGAGCTTCTTCTTCTCGCCGTTCACCTCGACGCGCACGGCCTTGGCCAGCACGCGGTTGATGGCATGGTCCTTCTCCTCGCGCGCTTCGCCGATCGTCACCTTCTCCGACTTGTAGAAGGCCCGGACGATGTCCTCGCGCGTCTCGAAGCCGAGGGCCCGGAGGAACATCGTTCCGAGGATGCGCTTCTTGCGGTCGATCTTCGCGTAGACGAGTTCCTTCTTCTGGTCGATCTCGAACTCGAGCCAGCTGCCGCGGTACGGAATGATCCGGGCGGAATACACGCCCTTCTCGTGGCTGAAGATGACTCCGGGGGAGCGATGTATCTGCGAAACGACGACCCGCTCGGCACCGTTGATGATGAAGGTTCCCCGATCCGTCATGAGGGGGATGTCCCCGAGATAGATCTCCTTCTGCCTGATCTCGCCGGTCTTCTGGAAGACGAGATTGATGCGGGCCTTGAGCGGCACCGCATAGGTCAGGCCCTTCATCTTGCACTCGAGCTCCGAGTACTTCATTGCCGATTCGTCGAGGTTGTAGCGTTCGTACTCGAGCAGCATGTCGCCGTTGGGGCTCTCGATCGGGAACGTCGTGCGGAAAACTTCCTCCAGGCCGGCGATGTCGAGCCCGACGCCCTCCAGAACCTTCTCGCGCTGGAGGAATCGCTCGTAGGAGGAAAGCTGGATATCGATGAGATCGGGAAGTTCCATGACTTCCTGATAGTCTTTTCCGATGTACTCTCTCTGGACTTTCTTTTCGGTATATGCCATCCGTTCCCCCCTCGCCGGAGCGGCCGTCCGCGCCTTCGCGCCCGCCCGCCCCCGCGGCTCCAACCGTCCCTGCCGGTACCGCCCGTCGCCGCGTTATTTTCGCGGATGCCGAAGCGCTCCAGGCGGGCCACTCCGACCTCCACGCACAACTCGTTTCTTACATGGTCCTCGATGGCGCCGGACGCCGGACCAGTCGCCGGACGTCCGACCCTTCCCCGCCCGTGGAGCGGGGAGTCGACAAAAGGTTCCGGGAGCCGTGAGGGGCCAGCCCTCGCATGCGGTTCCCGGAACCTGCGCAGGAAGGCCGCCACGGGGCCGACTCAGTATCCGACCCCGCGACAGCCGTCCGACGGCATGAGAAATCGATGGTAAGAGTCCTGGAGGACTTCTTACTTGACGTCAACGGCGCCGCCCGCGTCGACGATCTGCTTCTTGATCTTCTCGGCCTCATCCTTGGAGATGTTCTCCTTGAGGGGCTTGTCGCCAGCCTCGACCAGGTCTTTGGCCTCCTTGAGGCCGAGCCCGGTGATAGCGCGCACTTCCTTGATGATCGCGATCTTCTTGTCGGCGGGGAACCCGCTCTTGAGGATGACGGTGAACTCGGTCTTTTCCTCGACGGGGGCTGCGGCACCTGCCGCGGGGCCGGCTGCCACGGCGACGGGAGCCGCTGCGGTCACGCCGAACTTCTCTTCCATCGCCTTCACGAGGTCGGCGACCTCGAGAACGGTCATGGACGCTATTGCGTCCAGAATCTGATCCTTGCTGAGAGCTGCCATATTATCTTCCCCTTCAATATAACACTTACCAGCCCATACGGGAGGTATTGGCGCGGAAACTGCTACCCGCGCCTCTATTGCGGCGGACAGGAACGGCAGCTACCCGAAGCCTGACCGCCGGTCGACTCGGCC
The DNA here is from genome assembly GCA_035505775.1 of Rectinemataceae bacterium. Classification (GTDB taxonomy): domain Bacteria; phylum Spirochaetota; class Spirochaetia; order Treponematales; family Rectinemataceae; genus JAJXZP01. The sequence continues at coordinate 2,503 of DATJQN010000239.1, forward strand.
GCTTGAATCGGCCGCATCACCCACGCTTGGAGGCCCGGGACCCTGATCCCGGGCGCACCTGCACCATCAGCCAGCCGCCTTCTTCTCCTCCACGGCCTTGAGTGTCCGCACCAGCTTGGTGGGAATCGCGTTGAGCACGTAGACGAAGTTCTGCATCGGTCCGTTCATCGCGGACATGAGCATGGAGATGAGCTGGCTCTTGGAGGGCAGCCTCGAGAAGGCCTCGATCTGGACGGCGCCGAGGAAATCCTTGTCGATGATGCCGCCCTTCACCCTGAGGGCGGGCACTTCCTTGGCGAAATCGAGCAGGACCTTGGCCACTTCGTTGGAGTCGCCCCTGGCAAAGGCCACCCCGGTCGGGCCGAGCAGCACCGGCTCGATGGCCTTGGGATAGCC
>DATJQN010000240.1:0-11851 GCA_035505775.1 Rectinemataceae bacterium
GTTCACCCTCGAAAAGAGCCTCGTATATTTCATCAACGGCATCGGCTCGAACCAGATGGTGCTGGACAAGATCCGGGCCAACATCGCCCGGTTCAAGCTCACGGAAGACCAGCACGAAATCTTCGACGATCTCGTGATCGAGAACCAGCAGTGCTCCCGTCAGGCGGAGATCTATTCGAACATCCTGACCGGTCTCATGGATGCCCGCGGCTCTGTGGTCAACAACAACCTCAACATTCTGATAAAGAGGCTCACCATCATTTCGGTCATTTTCATGCCGATGAACGTGCTCGCGGGGATGGGCGGAATGTCCGAGTTTTCCTCATGGACCCAGGGCATACCCTGGCCGCTCTCCTACGGCCTGGCTCTGATCTTCCTTTCGCTCGTCGGGGGCGGAACATGGTGGATACTGAAAAAGTTCGGCATCGAGAGGAACGAGATGGATCTCGCGAGACGACGGAGCCACCCCGGCCGCTGACCCTCCGTTGACCCGGGATTCCCCTCCTGCTACCTTCAACCATCGTCGCGGATTCCGACCCGCGCCAGGAGGATGCCATGCCCGATCTGAAAGCCGGCCTGAAGGGCGAGCGGAGTCTCGTCGTGGAGGAAGCGCACAGCGCCCGACACCTCGGTTCGGGTGGAGTCGCCGTATACGCCACTCCCATGCTGGTGCTCCACATGGAGGAAGCCGCCCTCGCCGCGGTGGACCATCTGCTCCCGCCGGGCTCCGCAACGGTCGGCACGGCCCTCGACATACGTCACCTGGCCCCCACCCCGGTGGGCATGCGCGTCACGGCCAAGGCAGAGCTGATCTCGGTGGAAGGGAGGATGCTCACCTTCCGGGTCGAGTCCTTCGACGAAAAGGAAAGGATCGGCGAAGGGACGCACACACGTGCGATAATAGACACTGAACGGTTTGCCGCGCGTCTGCGCGCCAAGACCGGTGCGGCCTGACGGAGAACCGACATGCCCGCAATCCAGGTCGAGGGCCTGACCAAGACCTTCAGGGTGAAGGTCAAGGCGGAGGGGCTCGGGGCCTCGGTCCGCGGACTCTTCCACCCTGTCTGGCGCAGGGTCGAGGCGGTGCGCGGCATAGATCTCAAGGTCGAGGAAGGGGAAGTGCTCGCCTTCCTCGGCCCGAACGGCGCCGGCAAGTCCACGACCATCAAGATGCTCACGGGCATCCTCATGCCGAGCTCGGGCCGGGCCATGGTCCTCGGACTCGACCCCGCCTCGCGGCGCAGCCGGGACAGGAAGCAGCTGGCCCACTCGATAGGCGCGGTGTTCGGACAGAAGAGCCAGCTCTGGTTTCACCTGCCGCCCGCAGAGAGCTTCCGCCTTCTCGGCGCGGTGTACGAGATAGAGCCCCGGATCCTGGCGGCCCGGAGCGCCGAGCTCGTGGAACGCTTCGCGATCGGGGAATACATGGACGTACCCGTCCGCAAGCTCTCCCTCGGCGAGCGCATACGCTGCGAGATCGCGGCGAGTCTGCTCCATTCCCCCCGCGTCCTCTTCCTCGACGAACCCACGATCGGGCTCGACGTCGTCGTGAAGCGCGAGATACGCTCACTCCTCGAGGAAGTCGCACATCGGGACCAGGTCACCATCTTCCTCACCAGCCACGACATCGGCGACATCGAGAAGATCTGCAAGCGTGCGGTCATCATCCATCATGGAGCCGTCGTGGTGGACGAATCGATGAAGGAGCTCAAGCATCGGGCCCTCGCCAAGAAGTTCATCGGAGTCAAGTACAGCGGCCCCGTGAACCTCGACATTCCCGGGCTCAGGCCCATCAAACGCACGGCCGATGCGGCCCGCTTCGAGATAGACACGAGAAAGCATCGCATCGAGGAAGTGCTGCGTCTTCTCGTCGAGCGGGGCGAGATCCTCGACCTGACGGTCGAGGACGAACCGCTCGAGAACATCATCGCGGGGATCTTCTCCGGCGGGAACGAGGCGGAAGCCCGCCTGGCGGCCCGGGCCGCCGAACCGGAAAACACCGGCGCCGGGGCCGACACGGGGGGCCGGGAATGAACCGACTCGGTGTCCTGGCCAACAAATACGCCACGGCCGCCTCCGTCAGCCTGCGGAACCGGCTTGCCTATTTCGGCAACTTCCTCGGCTCGCTGTTCACCTACGCACTGTTCATCTTCGTCTTCTCGCGAATCTGGGGGGCCGTCTTCTCCGCCGCCCCCGGCCGGGCCACCATTGCGGGCTATGACCGGGCGATGTGCATCTGGTATTTCATCGTCGCCGAGGTCCCCATGTTCGGCTTCGGCCACTTCTTCTACTCTCTCGCACAGGACATGAAGTCGGGCCAGGTTGCCTATCTTCTCGGAAGGCCCTACAGCTTCGTCGGTTATCATTTCTCGGAGGGCATGGGCTCGGCTGTCCTCGAGTCGCTCATCCTCCTCGCCGAGGGCTGCCTGCTTGGCCTGCTCTTCGTCGGCAGCCTGCCGGTCGTATCGGCGCTGCAGGCGGCCGCCGTCGTCGTCTCGCTGCTGCTCGCGGGTAGCCTGCAATTCCTGCTCCAGTTCGCGCTCGCCATGACCGCCTTCTGGTTCGAGGAAAACACCGCGTTCTTCTGGATATTCCAGAAACTCGCCCTCGTTGTGGGAACCCTCATCCCCATCGAGTTCCTACCCGCCGCCGCACAGCGTCTCGCGTGGCTCACGCCCTTCCCCCTCCTCTCCTACGCTCCGGCACGCATCGCGATCGCATTCGACCACCAGTCTGCGCGGCTCCTCATCATCCAGGCGGCCTGGCTCGTGGGTGCCGCCGCTCTCTGCCGTCTCCTCTTCGGCGTCGGCCGGCGCATGATCAGCTCGCAGGGAGGCTGATGGTGGAGCAGCCCACGCGGGGAGCCGGCCTGCGCTCCGGCCTGCGATTCCTGGCAGCGAGTTTTTCCGTCAATCTTCAGGCGGTGATCGAGTACCGGGGCAACTTCCTCGTCCAAGTCTTCGGCATGATGCTGAACAACGGCGCCTTCGCCCTGTTCTGGGCGGCCCTCATCAGCAAGACGGGCTCGATAGGCGGCTACGGATTCCGCGACATCATGCTGATCTGGGCGCTGGTCTCCTCGAGCTTCGGGCTCGCCCACGTGATCGCGGGCAACGTGCGCAGCCTCGGTCTCATCATCCAGCGGGGGGAGCTCGACGTGTACCTCCTGCAGCCCAGGGACGTGTTGATCAACGTGCTCTGCTCGAGAACCATCGTGTCGGCGTGGGGGGATTTTGCCTACGGCTTTCTGGTCCTCGCACTTCTTCCCGGCTTCAGCCTTGGGCAACTGGCGCTCTTCCTGATGCTGCTCGTTTCCGGAGCGGTCATCTTCGCCTCCACCTTCGCGGCGGCGGAATCGCTTTCCTTTTTCATGGGCAGCTCCACGGGGATCTCCAACGCGATCGCCGAATTCCTGATCTCCTTCTCACTCTATCCCGAGACGGTCTTCGACAGGGGCATGCGATGGGTCTTCTATACGCTGCTGCCCTCGGGCTTTATCGCCTTCGTGCCCCTGGCCGCGCTGAAATCGCTCAACTGGGGCCTCGTTCCACTGCTGCTCGGCGCGGCCCTGCTCTACGGGGCCGGAGCCTACGCCTTGTTCAGGGCGGGCCTGAGACGCTACGAATCCGGCAACCAGATGGGGACGCGAATCTAGGGCCCTTGCAGGTGCGCCCCCCATCCGTCGCACCGGGCTTGACCCGCGCTCGACGCGCATTCATGATCCACTCTCCAGGGAGGCCGTCATGTTCAAACATGCGATTGTCCGTCGCCCCGCCGCGTCCTTGGTGCGGGGCATAACGTCCCGTCCCGAGCTGGGAAAACCCGACTACTCGCGGGCACTCCGTCAGCACGATGCGTATATCGCCGCCCTGGAGAGTTGCGGCCTGTCGGTGGAAGTGCTCGACGCGGATGAGCGCTTTCCGGATTCCTGCTTTGTCGAGGACGTGGCGGTCTGTACCGGGCGCTTCGCGATGATCACCCGTCCCGGCGCGGATTCACGACGCGACGAGACCGTCTCGATCCTTCCCGTCCTGGCCCGGCACTTCAACGAGCTCGTCTCGGTGAGCGAACCCGGAACCCTGGAAGGCGGCGATGTCATGATGGTGGGCGACCGTTTTTTCGTCGGTCTGTCCGACCGGACCAATGCGGAAGGGGCGGGACAGCTCATCTCCGCCCTTGAGCGACATGGGTATGAGGGCATGACAGTGCCCCTCAGTTCGGTCCTGCACCTGAAGACGGGACTCGCATACCTCGAGGATGGAATCCTTCTGGTTGCCGGGGAGTTCGTCCAGGATCCGCTCTTCCGCGAGTTCACCCGCATCGAGGTGAGGCCGGAGGAGGACTACGCCGCCAACTGCATCCGCGTCAATGAACGGGTCCTTGTCCCTGCCGGCTTCCCCGCGACCTCCGGTCGCATTCGCGACGCGGGCCTGAACGTACTCGAGGTGGACACCGGCGAGTTCCGCAAGCTCGACGGCGGGCTTTCCTGCCTTTCGCTCAGATTCTGATCCTCCCCGCGTCTCGCCGCAGATCCCCTCCGCACCCCTCCCGGTTTCTCTCGCTCTCGCCACCGGAGCCGGAATGGACTAGTATGGCCGCATAGTCATGGACATCGGGAGGATCATCATGGAACCTGTCCGCTGGGGCATACTGTCGGTTTCGGGTCATTACGGGCTTCGCATCCACCATCCGCTTTCGCAGCTTCCGGAAGCTTCGATTGTCGCCATTGCCAGCCGGGACAAGGCACGGGCGGCGGAGGCGGCCGCCCGTTTCAGGATCGAGCGCTCATACGCCAGCTATGAAGCCCTGCTGGCCGACCCGACCGTCGAGGCGGTGTACATTCCCCTGCCCAACCATCTGCACGCGGAATGGGCGATGCGGGCCCTCGATGCCGGCAAGCACGTGCTCTGCGAAAAGCCGATCGCCATGGACGCCGCACAGGCCCGCCAGATGGCCGGCAGGGCGCGGGAGCGCGGGCTGCTTCTCATGGAAGCCTTCATGTACCGCTATCATCCCCAATGGATCCGGGCGCGACAGATCCTCGACACGGGGGAGCTGGGCCGCGTGCTCTCCGTGCATACCAGTTTCACCTACAACAACGCCGACCCCGCGAACATACGCAACCGCAGGGAGGCCGGAGGAGGGGCGCTCTACGACATAGGCTGCTACGCGATATCCGTAGCCCGGTGGATGGTCGGCGAGGAACCGGAGCGGGTGCTTTCACTCATGAAGCGCGACGAAAGTTTCGGCACCGACGTGCTGAGCTCCGCCCTGCTCGACTTCGGCGCGGCGAGCGGCGACGCCCGCTCCCTCTTCACCGTGGCCACGAAGGCGTTCCCGGTTCAGCGGGTCGACGTCCTGGGGGAGAAGGGCTCGCTCTCCGTGATTCTGCCGTTCAACGCCTACCCCGATGTCCCGCTCGCCCTTGAAGTCTCGACCTCGCTCGGGACGCGGAGGATTGAGAGTGCGGCCGCAGACCAGTACGCGGCTATGTTCGCGGCCTTCTCGCGGTCCCTCCGCTCGGGCGCACCCGCGCCCACTCCCATCGAGGACGGCATAGCGAACATGGCGGTCATTGACGCTCTCTTCCGCTCCGAACAGAGCGGCCGCTGGGAGCGGGTGTAGCCGGCGGGAACGCCGTTCGTACCGGCCGCCTTCGGGGATCCGCTCGGGGACACCCGAGGGCAGCGCCGCTCTCGGATCCTTCGGCCAAGCGGGGTCAAATGAAAAGGGCGCTCCATGGGAGCGCCCTGCGTCCATTTTTACCTGCCGCCTTTGGACGAGCGGTCCTGAGTTTTTTACTTGCAGCCGTCCCCGTGACCTCGCGTCATACGGCCATGACGGAGACCACGGTTGGAGCCTAGGCTCGTCAGCCCGTTCACGCAAGGAGAATGTCGCGTTTTGCTTGTAGACAATTGTCTACAAGCCCCAAAACGGCCCCGCTGCAGGATATCTTTGCCGGCACGAAACCTGGATCCCGTGCTTGACCGGCTGTGCGAGCGTGCTACTATTTCCCCGGACGACAGCAGTCTACCGTCTGAGGTTCATCGTGAGTGAAGCGCATCAACGCATCGGCAAATTCTTTTCCGCGGCATTCCTGGGTGGCGCGGTGCTGAATACGGCGGTGTTTGCTGTCGAGGGCTTCAAGAACGGACCCAATCCGCCCAATTGGCTGACCATAGGCAGCCTGCTGATTCTTGCCGGCATCTTCCTCGTCACGGCCTATGTTCGCAAGCTGCGCGTTATCCAGCCCATCACCTTTCTCGCCCTCGTACCCTTCGGCTTCAACACAAGTGTAGAGAGTTTCTACGGGCTGGGTTTCTTTGCAGCCGGCGTGATAAGCCTGTATGAGTTTCAATATCTTTCGAAACATAGGATAATAACGTTCATTTCGCTACTTCTCTATCTCTACGGCGTCGTGCTGTTCTGGACCCTCAAGTTCGCGACGGTCAAAAACTCGTTCTACCCCGTCTTCTTCATGACCGTCTTTCTGCTCTTCCTGTTCGTCACCTTCAGGGAGCGGATCATCGTCTATCTCAAGGAACCCAAGCCCAAGTTCTCCCTGGGCGAGCGCGGCCTTTCGGTAGCCGAACGGTGCTACGTCCTGAGCATCATCGAGGGCAAGACGACGAAGGAGATCGCCTTCGATTATGAGGTGAGCGAGTCCACGGTGCGGAATACCCTGGCCCGCGCCTACAAGAAGCTTGATGTCGAGGACAGGGCGGACCTGGCCGGCCTTGCGGCCGCCTGCGATATCGTCGACTGATTCCCAGGAATTCGCCAGAGGAGAGTAGGGTGCCCGTTCTGCCGAGGGTCCGGACTGATGCAGCGACCCTTATGGGCGCGGACCCGGGGCTCAGCCCGCCGCGAGTATGCCCAGATTCCGATCGAGCGCCCCGCCCTCCATCAGATCGCCGAGTGCCGAACGCACATGGTCCAGCCGCAGTCCGGGGAGTATCCCCTGACGGACGATCTCCGAAAGTATTGCAACGTTCTGCGCGCGCGGATCGGGCAGGTCATCCCGGAAGACCCTGAATGATCTCGCGCCGCGGGAAATGCATTCCGCCTCGATTTCCTCCCGTCGGGTCTCGGCTGCCTGGCCGAGTCTCACGGGAAGGGGCTGCCACACGGCATCGTACCAGACCAGAGCGCCGCCGCGTTTCAGGAAGTCGCGCGCGGCGCGCAGGGCCTCGTGGCGCTCGAGGGCTATCACGAGATCGGCCTGGCCCGGCGACACGAGGGGCGAGTGGACGGCCGTCCCCACCCGCAGGTGGCTCGTCACAATACCCCCGCGCTGGGCGAGACCGTGGGTGTCGCAGCCGCGGATCGTTTCGCCCGCGTAGTCCACCGCCCTCGCCAGGGCCTCGGCCAGAAGACCGATCCCCTGCCCACCCACGCCGGCCATGTAGATGTCGAATCGTTCAATCATCTGTCTTTCCTCCGGGTATCCGTTTGACTCACGACAGGGAGGCCGGCTCGGTCAGGGCGCCCGAGGGACAGACCTGGCGGCAGGAGCCGTCGCCGATGCAGAGGTCGTTCGAGACCACGACCGCCCGCCCGTCCACGAGCTGGAAGCTCGGACAGCCGAATCGGGAGACGCAGTCGTGGGCTTCCGTGCAGACGGCGGAGTCGACCCGCACGTACCGGGCGGTCCAGCCCGGTCGGCGGCGCGCCTCACGCGTGAGCTTCAGCATGCAGGGGTGCCGGGCGATGATGACCTTGAAACCCGGCTCGGCGACCGCTTCCCGGACCATCTGGGTGAGCTTGGATTGCTGGTACGCATCGACCTCCCGGATGTTCGTGACACCGAGCCCGAGGAGCGCGGCGCGCACCCCGATCTTGACTGCCTCCCCGTTGAAGTTCCTGCCCACGCCGGGATGATCCTGGTGGCCGGTCATCGCCGTCGTTCCATTCTCCATGACGATGAGGGTGAGATTGTGGGCGTTGAAGACCGCGTTCACGATTCCCGGCATCCCCGCATGGAAGAAGGTCGAGTCGCCAATGAAGCAGAGCACCTTCCGGCTGTCGTTGAACAGCGAGAGCCCCGAGGCCGTCGAGGTGGAATGGCCCATGGAGAGGAGGACCCGGCCCATTTTGTAGGGCTCCAGGTAACCCAGCGTATGACAGCCGATGTCTGCGACGGTGATGTCCGTCTCCGCCAGAGCCTTCTTGATGGCATGGAAGGCCGAGCGATGGCCGCAGCCCGGGCAGAGCTGGGGCGGCCGCGCGGGAACTTCCCTGGCGCCCTCGCGCGCGGAGCCGTTGCCGGCGCCGCGCCGGAAAGTGTCGGGCCAGGTCGAGGCCAGTATGCCGAGCACCTTGTCAGGGACATACTCGCCGAGCAGTTCCTCCGGATCGACCTTGCCGACGATCCTGCAGTCGAGCCGGGCATCGAAGGCGAGCGCCTTGATCTCGTGCTCCAGAACCGGGTCGAGTTCTTCGAGGATCTTCACTTCCCGATGGGAGGCCAGGAAATCCCGCAGCAGTTTCCGCGGCATGGGGTGGATGGTTCCAAGTTCCAGCACATCGGGGCGGGCGGAAGCGCTCTCCATCGCGTCCTGGAGGGAGAGTCGGGCGGTTCCTGCCACAATGACGCCCCGTTCCGGATTGCCGTTGTCGATGCGCCGGTTCAGGGGCGAGATCTCGAAGTCGGCGCGGAATTCCTCGAGCCGTTCCAGGGCCCGTCGCTTCAGCGGGAATACCGTGGCCGCGAGCGGGATGTAATTCGAGGAATCGGGGTCGAAGCGGGGGGACCTGTCCACGGTCCGCGGCTGCCAGCCGGCGAAGCTGACCTTTTCCTTGGCATGGCAGACATGGGTCGTCATGCGGAGGATGACCGCGCTGCGTCGCGCCGCTGCGAGCCTGTGGGCCTCGAGAAACATCGCATAGGCTTCCTGGGCCGTCGCCGGCTCCAGCACGGGCAAATACGACATGAGGGCATAGTGGCGATTGTCCTGTTCGTTCTGGCTGGAGTTCGCGCCAGGATCGTCGCCCAGAATGATGACCAGGCCGCCGGTGATATCGAGCAGCGACAGCTGGACGAAGCTGTCGGCGGCGACGTTGAGGCCCACGCTCTTGAAGAAGACAACCGAGGGCTGACCGTTGATCGCGGCCCCGAAGGCCAGTTCCAGAGCGACCTTCTCGTTCGTCGAGAACTCGAAATAGAAGGGACGCCGCTCAGGGGGTATGGCCCTGATCGCCTCGGCGATCTCGGGAGTGGGCGAGCCCGGGTATGCCGTCACGACCTGGGTCCCGGCCTCGACCATGGCCCGCACAAGGGCGGTGTTGCCGATCACGATTTCGGAAAACGGCGCTTCACGGAGGAGGATATCGCCCACATTCTTCATCGCTGTCCCCTGGTTTCGACATGGGATTGGCCCCTCCCGGTGAAGGGATTGGCTCACTGATTGTATACCGCCCTTTGACAGCGGGCCAGAGCCGGGCGGCGCCGGCAAGGGCAGGGCGGCGCGAGCCGGTGCCGGACTGAGCCCGGCAGAGCCCGGCGGCGCCACTACCGGGGGACGAGTGGCGCCCGATCGTGTTATATACTCAGAATGCCCTTTCGGGGAAAGGTGGCAGTCATGCCGTCAGTTGCAAACCTCCGACCCTTCGCGCGGATCCTGTGCTCCCTCGCCCTCGTCCTCCTGCTCGCTACCTGCGTTGAGTCGGCTCCGGCCGGACCGCTGGTCCAGCTCGTCGACTCCCGGGCGGTCGCCGCCATCGTGGTCGAATCTCCCTACAAGCTCTTCCAGGCCGCCGACGGATTCTGGAACGCGGCCGGGCTCGCCACCCTGCTGGGCTCGGACCTGGGCAGCTACCTGCTCAAGAACGTGCCCGACGGCGCCACTGCGCAGGACTCCCTCGACTTCGCGCGACCCTGGACCATCTCCTTTGTCCCGGTCGCTCCCGACTCCAAAGCGACCAGAACCGTGATCTGCCTGCCCTACCGGGGCCAGCCAAACGCTTTCCTCGCGAAGCTGGGATCCCAGGGCGACATGAAACTGGTGAAGCAGGCTTTCGGCTATGCGGTCTTCGCCACCGGCGAGGGCGACCTGGAGTTCCCTCCCTCGCACCCGGCCGATCTCAGCCGGCTGTCGGCATACCCGGCGGGATCGATCAAGGCCTGGGCCAGCCCCAGTGACCTGCGCCGCCTCACCGCAGACGACTGGAAGCCCATGGCGGCTGCCGCCCACCGATTCGTCGGCGGCGAGTCCGAGTCCCCCGGAGCCGCGCTGGGCGTCTTCGAGGAGATGGCGCTCTCCCTGCTCGCGCAGGTGAAAAGCGCGGACGCGGCCCTGGTCCCCGGGAGCAGCGGCCTGTCGATCCGCGTGGGCGCCTCGCTCGTGGCCGGCAGCCAAGCCGAAAAGCTCCTCGCCGCAGCCGCCGGCTCGCCCTCCGCCCTCGACTGGGTCCCGCAGGTCCGCTCGGACGCGCTCTACGGCTTCGCCTGGTCGATGGATCCGAACTCCGCAGGACAGCTTTCGACGGCCATGATGGCACCCCTCCTGGCGACGCTTGGGCTGGACAGCGCTGCGGTCGCCCACCTGACTGCGCTGCAGACGCGCTGGGCCGGCGCGGCGGGACCCCGAGGCGCCGCATCCTTCGACATGAGTATCGACGCAACGAAGCTCGGGGGTCTCAAGTCCCAGACCGGGTCGAGCGATCCGGGCGCGCTGTCGCAGGCCATGGCCTCGGCCATGAAGCTCAAGCTCGAGCTCGTGCAGGAGGTCCGGGACCCGACTCGCTATTTGACACTCATGCGCGGACTCGGCACTGATCCGGACCTGATGGCCTTCATGGACGCGTATCGCGACAAGCTCGGGCTCGGTATCGCACTCCGGAACGAGCAGCTCTCGGACGGCTCCTTCCCCTATGGAAACCTGCACTTCCAGTTCTCCGTGGCCGACCCGGCCAAGCTCTCCTCGCTGGGAGAGGAGAGTGCCTCCAGCCAGGCCGCCACCGCGGCGATGCTCGACGCCATGGGGAGAATCCTCAGTTTGCGCTGGTCGGTCGCCGACGGGCGTCTGTCCGCGACCACTGACGATCTGGCAGCCCTCAAGCTGCTCGGCAAGCGCCAGAGCGCCCAGCCCGGTCTCGCCGGAGTCGCCGGCTTCTCGAGCTTCGCGCGTGGTCTTCCCGGCACCGTACTTTCGGTCGGCTACCTCTCGGCAGCGCGCCTCTCCCAGCTCGTCCAGGAGCTGGTAGCGGCCTCACCCTCGGGCGCTTCGGGCTTTCCGCTCGACCCCGGACGGCTCGGCCTGTGGTACGGCTACCTGTCCGCGCTTCCCGCGGGTCCGGGCGCAGGTGCAGGCCTCGAGACCGGCTTTTTCATACCGGCTTCCGACATCAAGTATCTCATCGAACTCGTCGCGTCCATGAAGAAACCCGACGCGTCGACCGCACAGTAAGGACGGACAATGAACGACGGAAGCGCAGAAGCCGCGGAAGCCTTCGGACGGCTCCACTCGATCGTGGCACGGCTCAGGGGCCCGGACGGCTGCCCCTGGGATCGGGAGCAAACCCAGAAGAGCATCCGAGGCAACATCATCGAGGAGGCCTACGAACTCGTGGAGGCCATAGACGAGGAGGACCCCGCCCACATCCGCGAGGAAGCCGGCGACCTCTACCTCCTTGCGACGATGGTGACCTACATGAGCGAGGAGGCAGGCAGCTTCTCCGTCGCGGACGCGCTCGGGACGATCAACGACAAGCTCGTGCGCCGTCATCCCCATGTCTTCGGGGACGCCCTCGCCGACAGCGCGGACAAGGTTCTCAGGCAATGGGAGGAGATCAAGGTCACGGTTGAGGGCAGGCGTCCCAAGGATTCCCTGCTCGACGAAGTTTCGCGGGC